>JACQSY010000027.1 GCA_016211085.1 Acidobacteriota bacterium
CCCCGTGGGAGATTCTCCACACCCGAGATCCTTCTCTTTCCCCAGAAATCGTCGCTTTTCCACCCCTGTTCTTGGATGAACTCTTCAACCAAACTCTCGCTACTCCATCACAAAGGGGATACGATGTTATTCCCTATCCCTATTCCCAATTTCAATGGATACGCCGGCGAGCTACTGGCCGTCATTTCTTGACGTATTTCGAGACGGGATATACGGACTTCTGTTACTATTCGTGGCATGTATACGGCGGTTTTTGTGACTTTTGCCCTGTGGGCTTTCTCAACAGTCTGCTCTGCTCAGTCGGAATGGTCTGGCCTATGGAGAGTGGTAACCTTCAGTGGCGCACAACGGGCCGAGGTGTATCATCTGCTGATCAAAGGGTTGGATCAGAGCCAAATCGAGATTTTTAGCGAGTCGGGCAAGTCGCTTGAGTTTCAAGAACCGAAAATTGACGACGGGGACAAGCTACACGTCGTTATAGCCGCCTTCCCGAAGCCTCTACCGGTTTCGCTAAGAATTCGTCGCGTGGGAGACGACGTGAAAGGTGATTGGCTTTTTTCTCATTTTCAGTACCAGGGCGTCGGCGGTGAAATCGTGGGCCGCCGAGTAAGCCGGCACACGGAGTGGGCGCCTTTTGAACAACTCCGCAAGGTCCGCGAGGAAGGCATCGTGGACATCATGGCTTACCTGCGGTCACAATCTCCTCCGCGAAATCCTGCCGATTTTGAAAATTTATGGAATACCCGTATTGAGCCGGTATTTTACTTCTTGCTGGATGACTGGCTCTATGGAGATTTCAGAGACCCCGATCTCAAGAAAAAAAGGCTGGCCCAAATCCTGAGCTTTCTATCCCAAGACGCTGGCCGTCAGCGGGCCCTGCCTTTCTCTTCTCAAGTGCAACAAGCCTTAAAGCAGCTTCAATCGCGTGTTCCCGAAGCGCGAATTTCGACTTTCCTGGTTCATGGCTTTGCAGACCAAGCCACAGTCGAGAAGCGACTGTGGAGTCGCCCTGTGGATCCCAACGACACAGAAGAAAAGTGTTGTTCACGAAAGCCTCAACTGGAAGAAGTTTACTTGATTTTCGACGCTATCAAGTTTTCAAAGGAACCTCAAACAAGCCCTCTTCTGGTCCAAAGAGAGCTCCTGCGCTATAGTTTATGGCCCGTGGAGTCCACGCCGCTTGGTGTTGACATTTTCAAGCGAGCGGTCGCTCTCTCCATGGTATGGCCTGCAAACCTCTCCTTCCCCTCGCCTCCTGAAGGTTCTCACCACCTGTTCAAGGAGAAATTCGGGCTGGAATTTGAGAAAAATATCGGACCGGAGCAGATGGGTTATTTCTTGCCTCCGGGACAAAGATGGACGGAAGCACCTGCGGAGCTAATCAGCTTTGAACTGGCCGGTTACTTAAAGAAGCAGTTCCCGGTGCAAGAGATGTTGAAGTGGAACCCCGTCGAAATTCATAACCATCTGCAGACCTTCCTATCCCACAGGTGAAACGCTCGCAATTCAACTGGCTTCGTGGCAAGCCCCATCCGCAAAGGGGAGTGTGCTCATCGGATGCAAGACTGTGAGCGATGAGGAACGTGCCACACGCCTCCGGGACTACAGTGATCGTAAGGGTTTAAGAGCCACCAGTAATTGACCTCGGTTGCTTGCTAAAGGTACCATAACCCGGTTCCTGGGGATCTCATCCGCAGTATAATCTCAGTTGGACGCGATCCTGGAAGAACTGACTCAGGAAAAATGAATTCGCGATGAGTTTGAAGGCACCGGAGCTGCCGGATTCGCAGAAGCAGGATCTTTTGCAACGCTTCCTGGACGTTTCAGAAGTGATCCTGGTGGCTGTAGACCTGCAAGGCAGCGTGCTCTTCATCAATCAAAAGGGCTGTGAAGTTCTTGGATATTCCCCGCAAGAAGTCCTGGGAAAAAACTGGTTTGATCATTTCGTTCCTCAGGAAGTCCGAGACCGGGTCCGAAACTCATTTCAACGGGTTGTTTCCGAAAAAAAAGCAAAACAGACCGTCGAGTTTCCTATCCTCACACGGTCTGGTTCGCAGCGGCAGATCGAGTGGCACAACGCGCTGATCACCGATGGCCAAGGCAAGTTTCAAGCGCTGCTCAGTTCCGGAGCTGACGTTACCGGGCGCCGTCTCAAAGAACAACAGCTGCTTTTTCTGGCATCCATGGTTGAGTCGTCGGACGATGCCATTATCGGCCGCTCTCTGGATGGCGTTATTCTCACGTGGAACCGCGGCGCCGAGAAGCTGTATGGCTATACGGCCAGGGAGATGGTCGGCCAATCCTTCCGTTTGATTGTTCCCCCCGATAGAAGCGATGAGCCGTCTCAACTGCTCGAAAAAGTCAAAGCGGGAGAACTGGTCCATCACTATGAGACTCAAAGGCTCACCAAGAGCGGACGTCTTGTCGACGTTGCTTTGACGGTATCCGCGATCAGAGATTCCAAAGGCAGGCTGCTTGGAACTTCAGCCATAGCCCATGACATAACCCAGGCAAAGAAAAACGCCGCTGAATTGCGTGAACGCGAGGCACGGCTTCGCGCCATCCTGGACACCGTTATTGACGGCGTCATCACCATCGACGAACGCGGGCAGATACAGACTTTCAACCCGGCTGCAGAACAAATCTTTGGTTATGCGGCCCAGGAAGTTATCGGTAAGAATGTAGGCATATTGATGCCACAGCCGGACCGCAGCCGTCACGATGACTACATCAAGAACTACCTGGCAACTGGTCAGGCAAAGATCATTGGAATCGGACGCGAGGTGACTGGGCGGCGCAAGGATGGCTCGAGCTTTCCCATGCACCTTGGTGTTGGAGAAATGCCGCTTGAAAACGGCACCCGTATGTTTACGGGGATCATCAGGGACTTGACCGAGATCAAGCAGATGGAGCAAGAGGTGATTCGGTCGCGGGAACTGGCGGCTCTTGGAGAAATGGCTGTTTCTGTGGCGCACCAGATTAGAAATCCACTGGCTGCCATCTGCGGTGTGGTGCAGGTGCTTCACGAGAACGCGGCCATTGAAGCACCCGAGTATGTAGTTCGAGATCTTCTCGACCGCACCCGCCAACTTGATCAGGTGGTCAAGCGTCTCCTGATGTTCGCACGACCCTGGAAGGCTGAAAAACAATTACTGAACTTGAACGATATCGTTCAGGATTTGACGAATGCGGCCGCCAACCACGAGACTTTTAATAAGATCGATTTCCGCATGGAGCCGGGTCCCAATGTACGGGTCCTCGCTGATCCACTTCTGATCCAGGAACTGCTCTGGAATCTTATTTACAATTCCGCCCACGCGATGCCCGAAGGCGGTGAAATCCGCTTTAGCACTCGGGACCATGACCACACAGTCTCCTTTTCAATCTCAGATACCGGTACGGGTATTCCTCCGGAAATCCGGGAAAGGTTGTTCCGGCCGTTCTTCACCACCAAGAGCCGCGGCTCGGGCCTGGGCTTGTTTATTTGTCGCAAGATCATGGAGTCGCACAACGGCATCATCTCTATCTTCAGCGAGCCTGGCCGCGGAACCGAAGTTCTCCTGGAATTCCCCAAGGAATAATTCTGACAATATTTGTTTCACTTATCCTGTTCTCACCCCATATAATCAAGCTGAGACTAAAGAAAGCTGCTTAGACGTGAGCCATGCATTTTGATTCGGTGGTTGTGGGTGTTGATTTTTCCGATGCCTCTCTCATTGCTGTAGAGACGGCCCTCGAGCTGGACTCGGGAGGGGCGACTACTGTTTATCTGGTCCACGTATTGGAAGACACACCTCTGGTACTGGATCTTGCCGGGGTGACACCCTCCCTGGAGCAAGAATTGGGTCCCGAGGCCCTGGAGCGATTGAAAACGTTAGTTCCTGCAAAGCTCCGCGAAGGATTAACAGTTAAGACAGAGGTAGTCTCGGGCTCTCCTCCCCACGCGCTGGCAGAATACGCAAAGCGTGTCGAGGCCGACTTGATAGTGGTGGGAACTCACGGACGAAAAGGGCTTACACGTGTCCTGCTGGGAAGCACTGCAGAGGCATTGCTACGGGAAGCTCCTTGTAAAGTTCTGGTTTCCAAACACAAGGTTGGCTGAGCACCGTTGAATCGCGGCCTCTGGGGCGGCGGTCGTTCCACTCATATCCCTCTATCTCGCAAGAAGTGACCACAAGCAACGTGATATAGAGGGTAAGTGCAGTCGATAAAGTGCTCTGGCGCGTCATGCCGGCAGGAGAAGTGCTTGAGCCCCTACTTGCATTGGTTCTATTCCTATTTCCTCAGCAACCTGGGAGTTTTTCCCTCTCTCTTCTCGATTCTTCTCCTTTCTTTTTTCTTCCTTTTGCAGCCGACGCAGCGGTGATTATTGTGTCTGCGAAAAGCCCCTCCTGGCCGTTGCTTACGCCCTTAATGGCAACAGCGGGCTCTCTTGTGGGTTCCGCCCTGACCTACAGGATTGGACGCAACGTGGGTGAAAGCGGCCTGAGACGGTTACTGCGTCCGGCCCTTCTTGAGCAGCTCATACGCCGAGCGCGATCAAAAGGGGCATGGGCCACCTTATTGACCGGTTTAATGCCGCCACCGTTTCCATTTTCGGCCTCCGTTTTGACGGCGGGTGCTCTGAAAGTAAGCCGTAAAACCTTGTTCCCCTCTCTGGCCGCCGCAAGGCTCTTGAGGTTTGCGGCAGAAGCTTTCCTTGCGCTTCGTTCCGGACGCCCTCTTTTAAGCTGGATGAATTCCGCCGCCGTCCATTGGATCGCGTGGAGTCTCTTCCTGCTTTTTTGCACTGGCCTGGCGATTTCTTTTTACCGGATTCTCAGACTCAGCCGCTCCCGGTTTAAAAGCGATTGAAAACCGACAGCACTGTGCGAAAAGAGACGAAGGCCCTTTCCCCGCATACCTGGCGGACGCCTTTTGAAGGACCAAAAGTCCAGAACTCGGCGACTATTAGGCTCTCAAAAACGCGAGCACTTGCACGCATCCCGGCCATGGCTGATAATTACGCCGACATCATGAATAATCCCGGTCAGGGCTGCAATTTTCTCCCTTGACCCTTTTAATTTTTCCGCCCGGCCTGGGCGACACGGGGAGGCCTAAACTATGAGAGAACTGGTAGCTCAATATCTTTCAAAAAACATCTCGCGCCGCGGCTTCGTGCGTAAGCTGATGAAGACAGGCTTAACCTTGGCCGCCGCTGAACCCATCGCAGAATCCCTTGAGACGCTGGTCCGTGCAGAAGGCTCTACCTTGTCTCCGGATTCAGTACGCATTTTTGAGGGAACCGGCGGCGCAGCCCTCGCCGAACAACTGATTGCTTCCGGAGTGCGCTACGTGTTTGGGAACTCGGCAAGCCAGGATGCCGAGTTCTACGAAGCTCTCGTAGATCGTCCTCAGCTGACCTACATTTTGGGACCTCATGAGGGTCCGGGGGCCGCTATGGCCGTGGGGTACGTAAAAGCCAGCGGAAAACCGGCAATCACCATGCAGGCAGGGGTGGTGGGGCTGTGCAACGCCATGGGCCAGATGTACAACACCTTCAAGGAACAAATCCCACTGGTCTTCTATAGCTACAAGTCGGACCAGACTGGTCGCGCCGGCCGTGATGGACATGAAGAGGTCCCGAACCAGGAACACATCACCACACCGCTCACCAAGTGGTCCTGGCTGGCCAGACGAGCCGATATGATTCCTGAGACAGTGCGGCGTGCTTTCAAGGTCGCATGGACTCCGCCCTACGGACCCACTTATATGACCTGGCATTCCGACTTCATCAACCAGCGAGTCCGCTCTGAAATCATTGTGCACGACAGGGTAGATCCCAGGATGCGGGTGCGGCCCAATCCAACGGAGGTGGAACGGGCAGCCAGACTTTTGATCGAGGCGCAGATGCCCGTCATGATGGTCGGCGATGAAGTCTACAAGACCAAGGCTGAGGATAAAGCAGTGAAGCTGGCCGAACTGCTCGGGATGCCTGTGACCCAGGGAAGTCCCCGTACTGCTTTCACCAACTACCCGCAGACGCACCACCACTGGATGGGGCAACTTCCAGTCGCCCGCCTCAGTTCACTTTCTTTCCCTGAAAAGCCGGACGTAGTTATCAATGTCGGCGATAAGCTCATGCACGAGGGATCTGCGCTCATTGTCCCTCGAAATGTTAAGTTCATCGATCTCCGCATCGACCACGGGAGCATGGGAAACGTACTCAGCACGGATGTGCCGCTGGTGGCTGATGTTGCCTACGGACTGGACGATCTCATGGCGGCCATTGAAGGAATGCTCACACCGGCTTTACGGCAAAAAATTGCTGAACGGGCCCGAAGGGTGCAGAGCTTCAGTGAAAAAGCCCGAGCAGCTCGACTGCTGGTGAGGAAGAATCCGGATTGGGACAGCAGCCCGATCCAGCACGATCGCCTCAGCTGGGAAGTGGGCCTGTTTGCCGATCCGGACGCGATTATCATCAATGAAGCAGGGTTGTCCTTTGACCGCGGCTACGAGGCTTTTGGAGCACGCCAGGTGTTCGGACAAATGGGGGCTCATCTGGGTTCCGGTGTCGGCATTTCTGCAGGGGCCAAGCTTGCGCGGCCTCAACAGCAAGTCATTTGCCTGGTGGGCGACGGTTCGTTTTTGTTCGGGCCTACCGCCCTTTGGAACATGGCTCGACTTCAGCTTCCCGTCATCATCGTCGTCTACAACAATCACGCCTATGCCGGTCCCCATAACAGGGTGGTTTCAGCGGTTCCTGGCGGGCGCATGGTGGAAACCAGAAGATTCTTCTGTGACTATCTGGGAAAACCGGATATTAACATCGCCAACATCGCCAGAGGTTTTGGCGTCGACAGCGAAGTGGTTTCCAATCCCGTGGAGCTTCAGGCGGCATTAAAGAGGGCCCGCCACGCGGAAAAAGAAGGCAAGCCGTATCTGGTCGATGCGCAGGTGGCACGAACCGGGGTTGGGTGGTCCGACGATCCCTGGGTTCCCACAATTTCAGCTGACGAACGCAAGACCAAAGCCTAATTCAGGCTGCGTGCACTTCCAGGCGGCAAAGGTGACGCAATGCTTGTCTGCCCGATCCGCGCAATTGTTGGCTTCTCTCAATTACCCATTTGCGAAGCCTGCCAGGATCCAGGCGCAACGCTGAGCATACCCAGTTAAAGCTGCCCGGCAGTTCAGAGTTCGAACAAAACCACTGCCGCGCATCACGCTTCCACCTCTCCGCATCTGCCCTTTCTGAGCCGTCCAGAAGGTCGGAGAGGGCCTGGCAGAGAATGCCTAAGGCTAACTTCTTATGCGCGCTGTCATCGGTCCGTGGCCAAAGCCCATCGCTTGCATATTCCCCTGTGGTCATTTTAATCTCCCTATCGCAGTTTCCCTAAATGGGTCACGCCATTTTTCTTCCCTCTGAGACCTCACGCACTTTTTTCATGCATCCTTCATGCCACTTGCGCGGACTGCCGGTCCAGCGGTTCTCTGGACAAGGAAAGTGACGAACGAGTAGCCTGTCCCCAGCAGGAGGCGACAAATTGCTATCAAGCAGGCACACCCCTCTCGATGCCATCTTTGCTCCCAAAAGTATCGCGGTCATCGGAGCCACCGACAGGGAAGGGAGCGTTGGCCACTCTGTTTTCACTAATCTCGTTGGGGGATTTCGTGGAGAAGTTTACGGGATCAACCCACACCGTTCTTCACTTCTCGGATATCCTTGCTATCCCTCGTTGTCTGAAGTCAAACGCGCCATCGACCTCGCCGTGGTCGTGACGCCGGCCAAAACAGTGGCGGGAGTCATTCAGGAATGTGTCGAAAGCCGGCTAGGAGGCGCGATTGTCATATCAGCAGGCTTTAAAGAGTCTGGTTCTGCTGGAATAGAGCGGGAGGCCGCCCTCCAGAAAATACTACGCACCTCCCGCCTGCGCCTCATCGGTCCGAATTGTCTGGGAGTCATGAACCCGCTAACGGGATTGAACGCTACGTTCGCCAAGAGCATTGCGCGACCCGGCAGTGTCGGATTTTTGAGCCAGAGCGGGGCACTTTGCACTGCCGTCCTGGACTGGAGCTTTTCTCAAAACGTCGGCTTCAGCTTCTTTGTTTCAGTTGGTTCCATGCTGGACGTGGGTTGGGGCGATCTCATCTTCTACCTGGGCGACGACCCTCACACAAGAAGCATCGTCATTTATATGGAAACCGTAGGCGATGCCCGAAGCTTCATATCAGCGGCCCGAGAGGTAGCGCTTTCCAAACCCATTATCGTGATCAAGGCAGGACGTACCAAAGCGGCTGCAAAAGCGGCTGCATCCCACACCGGCTCCCTAACCGGCAGCGATGATGCTCTGGATGCTGCCTTTCAACGATGTGGGGTCCTTCGCGTGGATACCATCTCGGAACTGTTCGACATGGCCGAAGTGCTGGCTAAACAGCCGCGCCCCAAGGGCCGCCGCCTCGCCATCATCACCAATGCTGGAGGCCCGGCGGTTCTGGCAACTGACTCGCTTATGACCGGCGGCGGACAACTGGCTGAACTTTCTGCTGAAACCATGGAGAAACTGAGTGATATCCTGCCGCCTCATTGGAGCCATGGCAATCCGATTGACGTGATCGGGGATGCAAACGCCGAACGTTATACGAGAGCTTTTGAACTGGCTGCCCATGATCCCGCCGGCGACGGCGTACTGGTGATCCTGGCGCCTCAAGCCATGACTGATCCCACTGAAACTGCCCTCGCCATCAGTGAAAAATCGACCCATATTAAGAAACCCGTTTTGGCCAGTTGGATGGGAGACAGTGAGATCAGGGAAGGTGAGCGAATCCTGAACTCGCGAGGCGTACCCACTTATTCCTTTCCTGATACGGCGGCAGAGGTCTTCAATCAGATGTGGCGCTACGATGCGAATCTCAAAAGCCTCTACGAAACCCCTGCGCTTCCTGCGGAGACGGCCGAAGCTGCAGCACTGAAAGAGCAGGTGGGACAGCTTATCCGGGCTGCAATGGACCAGAACCGCACTCTGCTCACCCCACTGGAATCCAACCGGATTCTTGCCTGTTATGACATCCCTGTTCTTCAAACCGAATTCGCTGCTACTGCTGAAGAAGCGGTGCGGGTAGCCGCCACATTCGGCTATCCAGTGGTGCTGAAGCTGCTTTCGAAATCAATCACACACAAAACCGATGTGGGGGGCGTGCATCTCGACCTGCAGGACCAGGCGGCGGTACGAAAAGCGTTCGAGCAGATTCGTAGCGGAGTACCTGAGGACCAGTTTGATGGAGTGATTGTGCAGCCCATGTTGCGGTGGCCAGGATATGAATTGATCCTCGGCAGCAACGTTGATTCTCAGCTGGGACCGGTTTTATTGTTTGGCTGGGGCGGCAATCTTGTGGAAGTTCTCAAAGACCGTGCACTAGCCCTCCCTCCCTTGAACTCCACCTTGGCCTGCACCCTGATGAGACAGACGCGCATTTATCGAGCCCTGCAGGGGGTGCGGGGTCGGCCCGGCGTTAACCTGCCCGCGTTGGAGCAGCTCCTGGTGCGCTTTAGCCAGCTGGTAGTGGAGGAAAAACGCATTCGCGAAATCGACATCAACCCGCTACTCGTGTCTTCCCAGCAAATGCTCGCCGTCGATACCCGCATTATCCTCCACCATCCCAGCATTCCCGATACGGAAATCCCAGCTGCCGCCATCCGGCCCTATCCTCTGCAATACGCCATGCCTTTCACGCTGGCCCGTGGCGAGAGTGTTTTAGTCCGCCCTATCAGGCCTGAAGATGAACCGCTCATGATCGATTTCCATCAAAGTCTGTCCGAACAGAGTGTTTATTTTCGCTATTTCCACGCAATTCGCCTCGATCAGCGTATCTCTCACGAACACCTCACGCGTATGTGCTTCATTGACTATGACCGCGAGATGGCGCTGGTCGGTGTGGTGGGCCACGGGGAAAAAGAGCGGATCATCGCTGTGGGACGACTTACCAAGCAACACTTTTCAAACGAGGCCGAGTTTGCAGTCGTAGTGAGCGATCAATACCAGGGGCAAGGTTTGGGGCGAGGACTCCTGGCCAGACTCATTGATTTCAGCCAGCGTGAAAAACTTGACGCTATTTATGGCTTCATCCTGCCGCAGAATTACCAAATGCAGCATGTCAGCTGCTCGCTCGGCTTTAAACTGGAATTTTTGGCTGAAGAACAACTGGTACGGGCATATCTGCGCCTGGATGACGCAGTTCAAGCACCCTGCGTCTGACCCGCCCTGTCTTTTTGTCCCGATTTGATGATAAGGATAGGAATGTTTGCAACAAGGGCAATCTTGTGAGAGGTGGTACCCAGGATTAGAGCTCCCTCGGGCGTGTGGGTCCCGTGGCTTCCGATCACCAGCAGGTCCACTTGGTTTGCCTCGGCATACTCGATCACACTTCTCCAGGCCACTCCTGCCGATAATTCGCCCCGGGCCTGAATCTTTCGCTGCTTGAAATAAGCTATCTCAGCTTGAAGCTTAGAATGTAGATCCCGCTCCAGATCGGCGTACCATTGCGCAAGCTCACGATCTTCTTCACCCAAATAGGAGATCTTCTCAATGGCGTGAAATACAATCACCTCGGCCCCAAACTTCAGGCTTAATAAAACGGCATACTCCCGAGCATCCGCAGAGTAGAGAGAAAAATCGGTGGCAAAAAGGATCCGGCGCAGTTCTAAAGACGCACCCGACAGCTGTGGCACGCGGGTGAAACCTCGATCATTCGACCTGCCTGCTTGTTTCTTCTTTGCTTTTGTTCTCGATTTCAACAGCCACCTCCCCTGTAGATCTGATTTCAACCGGCTGGCAGCGGCTATCCACTGATCTCAAGTACGGGTTCATCATAGCCTATAGCGATTACATCCGCGACTCTGCCGGCGTAGATCTGATCTGATTCAGGTGCCGATCGGGGACGCGACTGGAACAGGGCCCTCGGGCCCCCGTGGACACCAGCCGTGTAAAGAGATAGGAGCGCTTGCTCCGCAAGGCTCTCCTCAAACGAAAGATGCAAAAGTCGCAACATTGGCGCAGGGGCAAAGCAGCCAATTTACATTTCAGCTTTCAAGACAGACGAATCGTCTTTTAAAATTAGGGAAGACGAACTGGCCCGATGGTCGCTGCACAATGTTCGTTTGCGTGGATCATAGTCCCAAGAGGAGCAACTTATGAGCTTTGAGCGAATCGTCGTGGCAACTGACTTTTCAGAAGGATCTGCAGCAGTCATGGGCATGGCGGAAACTTTGGCGGGGCCCGGCTCCGCCACTGTTTTCCTGGTCCATGTGCTCGAATTCCCGATGGCCGCAGCAGTAACAGGCACGACTCAGTCCGAAAGCGAGGAGTCCTACCGCAAGGCGGTGCAGCAAATGGATCAGTTCATTTCAAAACAGCGCCCGCCGGAGATAGAGATCCGAAAGGTGGTATTGGTGGGGACCCCGGCCGAGGCGATCTCTGAATTTGCAAGGCAGGAGCAAGCGCAGATGATCGTGGTGGGCACACGCGGGCGCAGCGGACTGGCACGGGTTCTGCTGGGAAGTACCGCAGAGAGCGTACTGCGCCAGGCACCATGCCATGTGCTGGTGGTAAAATCGGTACCTCGCCAATAAGAAATGGAAGTTGGATCTCACGTATGCGCTACCTCGTGACTGCACGATTGAAATCTGCTTGCGCGACGGCCTTGCTGAGAGCCATAAGAAACGGTACGCTCGGCTCCGGCTCCATGGCCGGAGACGAGTACTTGAGAAATATGCGGCAAGCCCGCCTTCTGGAAGATGGCCGCATCCGCTGGGTCGAGGTTTGTTATTGCAGCGAACCTCTTCAGGAGGAGCGCCCCTACTGGGAAGATTATTTTGAGCTGGATAGGATTCAGGACACCCACGATCGGAGGCGTTGCCGCGACCAGACTGGAGCCGAGCCCTGGGCCTGTTCCAACTGCGCTTGCACGGTCCGCCTGGAGCAGCGTCTTTCACATCAGGGCCGGCCCTTCCTGAAATTTCTTCGCAACATCTTCAGCGAAGATCCAGAGAAAAAAATATCTGCCGAGGAGTTGCACGCCCGTTAAATAGTCCCAGCTTTTCAAGGCCCTGAGCCTGCGTTCTTGGCTATCTAATCTCCCCGTTGGATAGCTTAAACTGCTTGACGCATGCCGGAGGAAGCCACAATATTGAAATTTCCATATTCGCCCTTGAAATGAGGAGCCCACTATGATCTCAGTGACTGTAAACGGGAAATCTTATGACTTGGATGTTGCCTCCGACACCCCGCTTTTGTGGGTGTTAAGAGACAGTCTGGGCTTGACCGGAACCAAGTTCGGCTGTGGGGTCGCTCTTTGTGGCTCCTGCACAGTGCATGTCAATGGCAAGGCGACTCGCTCCTGCGTGACCCCAATCTCAGCCGTTGCGGGGCAGTCGATCACCACAATTGAGGGCCTGTCAAGTGACTCCACGCACCCGCTTCAGGTAGCGTGGACAAAAGAAGAAGTGCCCCAATGCGGCTACTGTCAGTCGGGCCAGATTATGGCGGCGGCGGCACTTCTCTCTCAAAAACCGAAGCCCACCCGCCAGGAAATTGATCGCGCTTTGAGCGGCAACATTTGTCGCTGCGGTACGTACCTGCGCGTTCGCCGGGCCATTGAAGTTGCTGCGGCCATGACTCAGAACGGAGGGGCACAATGAGTCAGATACTGAACCTCAGCCGACGGGATTTTATAAGAACCAGCGCTCTGGGCGGCAGTGGTCTGATTCTGGGGGTTTATCTGCCCTCTCTAAACACCCGCTCGATTCTGGCAGCAACTGCTTACGCCTTGCCCAACGCTTTTCTAAAAATTTCTTCCGACGGTCTGATCACGTGCATGGTGCATAAATCGGAAATGGGCCAGGGCATCATGACTTCCTTGCCCATGATCCTTGCAGAGGAGCTGGAGGCAAACTGGTCCAAGATTCGGGTGGAATTCGCCTCCGGTAATCCAGCCTACGAGACCCGACTGGGACCGGGGATCGGGTGGCAATTGACGGGAGGCAGCAATAGTGTCCGCGGCTCCTGGACGATGCTTCGGAAAGCAGGAGCGGCTGCCCGGCAGATGCTGGTAGAGGTAGCCGCTCAGACTTGGGGCGTTTCCGCTACCGACTGCCGTGCCGAACAAGGATCAGTGGTGCACTCCCCCACTTCGCGCAGGCTTTCTTATGGAGAACTAGTCGAAAAAGCCTCCTCGATGGAGGCACCGCAAGATCCAGTTTTGAAATCCCGTAATGAATTCCGGTTCATCGGCAAAAAGATTGCGCGTCTGGATACCCCTTCGAAGGTGAACGGCGCCGCTATTTTTGGAATTGATGTGAAAATTCCAGGCTTGCTGACAGCCCGCGTTCTTCGCTCCCCTGTCTTCGGAGGCAAAGTGAGGCGCTACAACGATGCTGCGGCCAGGCAAGTTAAGGGCGTATCTCATGTGCTTCAGATTGAAAGCGGTGTCGCTGTGGTCGCCGAGAATTTTTGGGCCGCCTCCCAAGGTCTGAAAGCTCTGGAGGTGGAATGGGACGAGGGCGAAAACGCCGCGCTGAACAGCGCCGCTATTTTCAAAGCTTTTCAGGAAGCGAGCCAGAAACCGGGGGTGACCGTTCGCAACGAAGGTAACGCCAAGGAAGCACTGGCGCAGGCAAAGAAACTCTTTGAGGCGGTCTATGAGGTTCCCTTCCTGGCCCACGCCACTATGGAACCCATGAATTGCACGGCGCATGTCCGTGCCGACGGCTGTGAAGTGTGGGCGCCTACCCAGTTTCAGACCGGAGTCCGTCAAACTGCCGCAAAGATAACCGGCTTGCCGGATGGCGCCATAAACGTTCACACCACTCTGCTCGGCGGCGGCTTCGGCCGCCGCGCGGAAATAGATTTTGTGGCCGAAGCCGTCGAGATCTCCAAGGCCGTTTCCGCCCCGGTGAAGGTAGTGTGGTCCAGAGAAGACGACATGCAACACGATTTTTACAGGCCTGCCAACTACCAGCGATTCACTGGGGCGCTGGATGAGAACGGATTGCCCCGGGTCTGGATGCACCACGTGGTCGGACCTTCGATCATGTCGCGCTTTGCCCCGCAGATGGTCCAGGGTGGGGTGGACCCCACGTCCGTTGAAGGAGCCTCGGACCTCCCTTACAGCGTCCCTCACCTGCAGGTGGAATATACCCTCCACAATACTCCAGTGCCACCTGGATTCTGGCGCTCGGTGGGCAACTCCATTAATGCCTTTACTACCGAGTGTTTTCTTGACGAGCTGGCTGCAGCAGGCGGGAAAGATCCCTACGAACTGCGACGCCAACTCCTGGACAAGGCGCCCAGGCACAAGGCTACCCTGGAGTTGGCAGCCACCAAAGCCGCTTGGGACAAACCGCTGCCCCCGGGACGCTTCCGCGGCATCGCCGTTCACGAATCTTACGGAAGTTACGTGGCCGCGGTGGTTGAGCTTTCAGTCGAAAAAAGAGAGCGCATCCGTGTCCATCGCGTAGTCTGCGCCATTGATTGCGGCATGGTCGTGAATCCCGATACGGTCACCGCACAGGTCGAAAGCGGCGTCGTTTACGGGATGACGGCCACGTTAAAGGGGGAGATCACCATTGAAGAGGGACGCATCCAGCAGAAAAACTTTAACGATTATCCGCTGCTCCGTATGGATGAGATGCCCGCAATTGAAGTTTACACCGTCCCTGATGCGGAAGGTTTGGGCGGAGTAGGAGAGCCGGCAGTCCCTCCAATGGCTCCGGCAATCGCAAATGCCTTGTTTTTCGCTACGGGGAAACGAATTCGCAAGCTCCCGATTCGCCCGGAGGATTTAAGAAAAGCTTGAAATCGGCTGGACCCGTGCAACCACCTGCTGAGTTGCCGACGGTAACCATATCTGGAGTTTACATTCTTCCATTGTCCAGATTGTGAATTCGGCCGCCCTGCGAAGAGAGTGGACCGCAACGCCAACTGCCCTCCTGCCAAGACCGGAATTCGCTCAGCCGCGTGGCAAACCGCTGCCGATCAGCTCGGAGACATGAAAGAAAGTTTCAAGATCGGAATCGATGTTGGTGGAACCTTCACCGATTTTTTCATATGGTCGGATGATGGGAACACCCGCGCGCTCAAAGTTCCCAGTACACCTCATGACCCTTCCGAAGCTGTCATGGAAGGTCTGGCCGTGGCGGCACAGATGGAGGGCCTTGCACTGCAGGACTTCCTTTCGAAGACTGCGAGCGTCGTGCACGGTACCACCGTGACCACCAATGCCGTTCTGACGCGGCGCGGGGCCCGGACCGCTCTGGTCACAACCGAGGGAGTCAGAGATGCTCTCGAGATGCGTCGCGGCATTCGTGAGGAGCGATACAACAACCGCCTGCAGAACGTGCCGCCCCTGGTGCCCCGCCATTTAAGACGCGCTGTTGCCGGACGTGTAGACGCACAGGGAAAAGAAATTCTACCGCTGGACCTTTCAGAAGTAAGAGAATTGGCAAATTATTTTCAGAGCCAAGACATCCAGGCGGTCGCTGTCTGTTTCATGAACTCCTTTGCCAACCCCCAGCAGGAGCATCTTGCAGAATCGCTTCTGAGAGAGACATTGCCGCGTGTTTATCTTTGCACCTCCTCGAATGTCCTCCCCACCATCCGTTTTTACAACCGCGTTTCCACGACGGTTCTTAACGCCTATACCGGCCCTGTGCTGCGGGATTACCTCCAAAATCTTACGTGCAAACTGGAACGCTTTGGATTCAGCGGCATTCTTCTTATTGTGCAATCAAGCGGAGGAATGGCATTGCCTTCGGCGGTTTTGGAAAAACCGGCAGCCACGCTCCTCAGCGGACCCGCAGCTGCTCCGGGAGCGGCCGTTGCATTTTGCAGGCCTTACGGCGGGTCTAATTGCATCGTCGTGGACATGGGAGGCACCAGCTTCGACGCTTCGCTGGTGCGCGACGGAAGAGTGGAGTTGAAGAACGAAGGCGATATCGAGCGGTTGCGCATTGCCCTCCCCATGCTCGACATCGTCACCATCGGAGCCGGGGGAGGAAGCATCGGATGGATCGATGGCGGAGGCCTGTTGCGAATGGGTCCCGAATCGGCCGGTTCGCAACCAGGACCCGCCTGCTATGGATGTGGCGGGCTTCAACCCACCTGTACCGACGCTAACCTGACGCTGGGTCTTCTCGACCCGGCATTTTTTGCCGGAGGTAAATTACCCCTCTTTCCCGATCTGGCCGCCAAAGCAATTGAGCAACACATTGCCATCCCACTCGAGATGAGCGTTGAAGAAGCTGCGGCAGGGATGATTGAGGTCATCAATAACAATATGACCTTCGGTGTTCGAGAAATTACGGTCAAGCGCGGCCTGGATCCAAGGGAATTCCCCATGGTGGTCGCCGGGGGTGCAGCCGGGCTCCATTGCTGCTCCATCGCCAGGCATCTGGAGATCCGCGCCGTGATAGTGCCGGGCCATGCTTCTGTGCTGTGCGCTCTCGGCATGCTGCTTGCCGACTATCAGCACGACTTCGTTAAATCGGTCATGGCCCCGCTGAGGAGCTTTCCCGCCTTCTACTTGCTCGCTGCCATTGATGACTTGGCCCAGCAGGGAGAATCACTCTTGCAAAGGGAGCGGGTTCCATCGCACGCCGTGCAGCACGAGGTCAGCTTCGAACTGCGATACTCCAAACAGTACCATGAAGTGTCTGTTCCGATTCCGTGGGAGATTTTGAAAACGGACGACCGTGACGAGATGGCCCGGCTTTTTCACCGTGAGCACGACCGGCTTTACGGATATGAACTGAGTGATTCCCTCACCGGAATCGATTTGATCAATATACGGGTGCGCTCCAAAGGTTTGACTGCGAAGCCCGATCTACCCCGTTGCCCCTGGGGAGGCAGGGATCCCGGCGCTGCGTATAAACGTCATCGTTCCGTCTTCTCACCCGCGCGACGCTGTTGGGAACCAATTCCTGTCTTCGACGGACATCGATTGGCGGCCGGCAACCAGATCGGGGGTCCGGCTCTTGTAGAACGCGCCGACACCACAGTCTTTATTGAGCACGGCTGGCAGGGACGCATCGACGAATGGGGAGCTTTACTCCTGGAGAATATCGAATCATGAGCAAGTCTCATCCGGTAGATAAAGTTCTGGTTTCGATCCTGGCCAGAGCGTTCCGGTCCATTACTGATGAAATGAGCATCAGCATGGAAAAGACAACGCGCTCGCCCATCCTTTGTGAGGCTCGGGATTTTGTGACGGGTCTCTACGACAGCGAAGGCAACATGCTCGAGCAAACCGAACATTTGCCCATTCTAAGCTTCTCCCTGAGCCCGGTCTGCCGGCACATCATCGAGCGCTTCCAGGGCAACATTTTCCAAGGTGACGTTTTCTTCCACAATGACGTTTTCTCATTTGGAAATCAAAACAATGACGTTGCCGTATTTAAGCCTATATTTTTCGATGGACAGCTGGTGGGCTGGGCTGCATGCAAGGGTCATCAAGCCGATATCGGCGGCGCGGTGCGCGGAGGTTACAACCCCGATGCAACAGAAGTGTGGCAGGAAGCCTTGCGCATCCCTGCTGTGAAGATCATTGAAAAGGGAAAGTTACGGCGGGATGTCTGGGACCTAATTTTTGCCAACATCCGTTTGGAAAGCGTTCCGGAGGATATGCGGGCGGAAATCGGCAGTTGTGTGGTGGGAGAGCGCCGGCTCGTCAGCCTGATTCGCAAATACGGCGTGGAAAGCTTTGAAGCGCACAAAAAAGCTCTCTTTGATGCAACACGGCGGATGGCAGCCGCCGAGATTCACGCAATCCCCAACGGCACATACTCAGGAGAGAGCACCGTTTATTACGACGGGCGCCATCCCGGCCGACATTACCGGATAAGAGTGTCGGTCATTATTGAAGACGAGCAGGTGACGTTTGACTTTACCGGAACCGACCCGCAAACCGACGGGTTTGTGAATGGCACGTTCGCATCCACAGCCTCTGCAACTATCCTCACTTTTCTCCAAATGATCTCGCCGGATCTGCCCCACAACTCAGGAATGCTGGAGCCCCTTCGAATCATTGTTCCTGCCGGAACGATCTTGAACGCAGCCTTCCCGGCAGCAACCACCTATGGAAATCATCTTTGCCCGGCAATCGCCGACGCCATCACGCGTGCTCTGGCCCCGGCAGTTCCTGAACGTGTCAGCGCCGGATGGAACCATTTGCTTTGCTCGCTTTCCACCGGACCGGGTCCGGCTCCGGGCGACACCTACGTCGATATTCTTTTCATGGGTCTTAAAGGCGGGTCCGGAGCGCTGCGCGGCGTTGATGGATACGACCACATCGGAATGATCGATGCGTCCGGGGGAGTCCTCGATCAGGATTACGAAATGTTTGAACAGATGACCCCTCACCTGCTCCTGAAGCATGAGTTCCTTACCGACTCTGCCGGTCCCGGCGAATTTCGCGGCGGACTGGGCGTGGAGACGCGTTATCGGGTCGGCAGCGACGAAACCCAAATTGTCATTTTTGGGGACGGCGATGTGGAGCCGGGCTTCGGCATTGAAGGGGGCGGCCCCGGCACATTGAACCACATCACACTCCACTACCCGGACGGCGCCATCTGTCGCGCCCGCTCATTGGACTTGATCCGAAATGTTCCCGCCGGCACCGTGTATGTTCAGGAAGCCGGAGGCGGGGGTGGCTATGGATGCCCACACAATAGACCTGCTGAGACGGTCCGTCGTGAAGTCCAAAACGGGATCATTTCTCCAGCCCGTGCCCTTGCCGATTATGCTGTCGCCGTCAATCCGGATACGTTGGAGCTCGATCTGACAGAAACTCGCCGCCTTCGCGCACTCAGAGGCGAGGGAGAAGATGCGCACGAAGCGCCAGCGGAGTAAGCGCTCCTTTGCAAAGTACCCGTTCCAAAGTACGAGTTTCAAAGCAAATTTGACTTTGTAATTCGCACTTCGAGCTTCGTAGTTGGCGAACTAAATCCCGATCAGGCTGAGAAGCACTACGCCCGCCACCACTACCAACATCAAAGTTCCCTGTGTCACCGTTGGGTACTTGTTGAAAATAGCAGCCTCCAATATAGAGGTCACTACGGGATAAGTGGCGCTGATGGCCGCAATGATCCCCAGCTTGGCGTCCGGATTTCGAACCGAATAGTTAAATGCCGTAATGGCGCCGCTGTAAAGCAGAGAGGCCAGAATGGCAAATTGCAACGAGCGCGTGTCATAGCCGCGCCCTCCCTCGAAAAAATACTGAATCAATCCAATCAGCAAGAACGTGACACCCAGAACCAAGAAGAATTCACCGCTGCTGATTCTTCGGAGAGCGATGCCCCACGGAATCAGCATGAAACCAAAACCAAGCGCGGTAAGAACAGCGAGAAGATAAGGATTCATAGTTATTTCCCCTTTTGTTTCCCGGAATGCTTGGGAACCTGGTTAATCTGCAAGGCTAAACGGTCTGAAACTGAGTTTATTCAAGAGCCGGGACACATGTCCTTATCGAAACGCAGGCATCACATACCTTGCGAAAAGCTCCTGGGTCTTGATGCTCTTCCAGTGTTCCACCCCCCGAAGTTAGAGACCACTGCAATAAACGTCGAAACCAACCTCGTCGGCGTGCACCGCCTGACGGAAGATCGCCCAGGTCAGTTCTGATAAGACTTTTCCGGCGGCGTCTGAAATTCACGTTAGATTCCAAATCTCATGATCTACCTCTCAACGAGATCCCCTCCCAGGGCAGATTTGAATCCGAAAGACTCTTTCCGGTCTGGCGAGATTAGAGCACACCCCTGGCACTTGTGAAAACCTCTAATTTTTGCCCTGGAGCGGTGGCGCAAGGGAGTCGGATTTGCCCCCGGACGGTTGTGGACAACCGCATCCCCTCGATGGTATGAATGTACAGTTTTTTATGGAGGTGTCTCATTAAGCGAAGTTCATGCGTTGCCGCCGCCGTTGGCGTTTTGTTTGTGGCCTTTGCCAGCGCAGCGGCGGAAAAGATTGATTACGGGACGGCCCGTCTTGAACGACGTCTCCAGGCGGTGGCCATCCAAGAGCCACTGGTGATTGACGGCAAGCTGGATGAGAGCGCTTGGAGTCAGGCCGCGGTGGCCCGGAATTTTCTCCAGCGTGAGCCTCGTGAGGGAGAGCCCGCCACAGAGCCGACCGAGGTGCGCCTGCTCTACGATCGCGACCATCTCTACTTCGGGGTAACGGCCTTTGAATCCGAAATAGACGACATCATCATCAGTGACTTGAAGAAGGACTTTAACCCGGACCAGGGCGATTCTTTCGAGATCATCCTCGATACCTTCCACGATAAGCGGAATGCTTACCGCTTCGCCACCAATCCAGGTGGCGCCAAGTGGGATGCTCAGATGAGCAACGAGGGACGGGAGCAAAACGTCAACTGGGATGGTGTCTGGTATGTTCAGGTACGGATCACTGAAACTGCTTGGATTGCAGAAATCGCCATTCCCTTTAAGACACTCAAGTTTCGCGTTGCCGAGGTCCAAACGTGGGGGATTAACTTTGAGCGTTACGTCAGGCGCAAGAACGAAGACAGCCACTGGGCGCCTGTGCCGCGCATTTACGGGATCCAACGAGTGTCTCTTGCGGGAACTCTGGAAGATCTGAGGGAGATCGAGCCGGGCTTCAATCTCAAGGTGAAGCCCTATGTTTTGAGCATGCTGGGAAAGATCGGAGAGGCCGGTGCGGATTACGACGGCGATATCGGACTCGATCTAAAGTACGGACTGACCACAGGACTCACCTGGGACTTTACTTACAACACCGACTTTTCACAGGTTGAAGCCGATGAGCAGCAGGTGAACCTGACCCGCTTCAGCCTTTTCTTCCCTGAGAAGCGCGACTTTTTTCTGGAGAATTCCGGCATTTTTCAGTTCGGAGCAGGCCCGGACCGGGGTCCCGCGGTGGGAGGCGGGGGAGGTGGCGCAGGACCAGGAGCCCCACCGCGTCTGGGGGGAATTACCGAAGACAACATTTTTTTCTTTAGCCGCCGCATTGGTCTGGATGAGCGGTTGGGTGTGATTCCTATCGTCGGAGGCACTCGGCTTACCGGACGCATAGGACAGTACGAACTGGGATTTCTGGACATCCAGCAGGACGAGCTAGGAACCTTAAAGGCCACCAATTTTATGGTCGGCAGGCTGAAGAGAAACATCCTGGCTAATTCCGACGTCGGCGTCATTGTCACCAACAAAGACATCCAGGATTCCCAGGAGTTCAATCGCCTCATTGGCGCTGACGCCAACCTGCGTTTCGGCCAGTATCTGAACATCAACGGCTACATGGCCAAATCGTATTCAAGGGTGCAGCAGCCCTATAATATGGCCGGCAGGTTCGGAGTTCGCTATCAGGACCGCATCTGGGAAATCCGCGGCTCTTATACGGACATCCAGCAGAATTTTAGGAACGAGATGGGCTTTGTGCCTAGAACGGGTATTCGGGACTTTCTCGGATACTTCGGACGTGCTTTCCGGCCTCGCTCCATCAACGGAACCATTCGTGAGATCAAGCCGCATCTGCAGATTGACTATTTTCTTGATCCTCAGGGAAATCTGGATACGCGCCTGATCGACTATCACTTGCCCCTTAATTTTCAGGACGGTTCCTTTGTTGAAATGGGCGTGAACGCCACACTGGAGCGGCTCAACAGGCCCTTTGAGATCCGTAAGGGAATCTTGATCCCCCCTGGAGTTTATAGCTTTAACGAAGCTTTTTTCACCGGCCGCAGCAGCAGCAAACGGAAAATTGCGGGAAATCTGCGCTGGTCGGCGGGACGTTTTTACACAGGATACCGGCACAGTTATACCCTCGGTTCCACCACCCGTCCCCACTACAGATTCAATATCCTCACTACCTATACCCATAACAATGTAAACCTTCCCCAGGGTCCCTTTAAGACCAACCTGCTGACGTTGAGGTTCAATTACTCCTTTTCAACGGCTATGTTTCTAAATGCTCTGATCCAATACAATAGCGATGCGCGACAGTGGAGCTCCAATATCCGCTTTAACATCATTCATCGCCCTCTCTCCGATCTTTTTATTGTCTACAACGAGCGCCGCGACTCGACTTCCGGAGATTTGCTGGAACGCGCTTTGATCGGAAAGCTCACCTACATGTGGTCTCGGTGATCAGAGGCATGTCTTTCGGAGCGCGACTGCCAAGGAGCGCTCTTGGAACGACAGATATCCACACGAGCGCTTCCCTGCGCTGTTCCGTGCCCCGCCGCTGGTTCCAGGAGCGATTTAAAGCACACCCGGCCCCGGGCCAATTTTGAAACCGTTGACGTGAGTCGTGTTCCTTCGTAAGATGCGACATCCATGAGTAGAACGACCTTCCTGATTGCCTTTCTCTGCACGACGCTGGCTTATGCCTCGAGCATTAATTATGAGGTGGCCCGGCGGGATCGGCGTCTGCAGGCAGTCAGAGTTACAGAAAAGCTGGAGATTGACGGCCGCCTCGATGAGACCGTATGGTCTACCGCTCCGGTTGCCGGCGACTTCATTCAGAATGACCCGCGTCCTGATGATCCGGCCTCCGAAAAAACCGAGGTGAAGGTTCTTTACGATAAAGAAAATCTGTATTTCGGTGTCTCCTGTTACGATTCGCAGCGTAGCCTGGTCCACGAGCTGAAGAAGGACTTCACTCGCACCTCGGGCGATTCCTTTGAAATCGTGTTGGATACGTTCCATGACGAGCGCAACGGGTATCAATTCGCCATCAATGCTGCGGGCGCCAAATGGGACGCGCAAATGACCAACGAAGGCCGCGAAGTGAATGAGAACTGGGATGCGATCTGGTCGGTCCGGACCCAACTCCACGAGGACGGATGGACCGCGGAAATCGCCATCCCGTTTAAGACCCTGAAGTTCCGTGACACAGATGTTCAAACCTGGGGGATTAACTTTCAGAGAAAGCTGCGGAGAAAAAACGAAGACAGTTACTGGTCACCCCTTCCTAGAATTTATGAGTTGAATCGCGTGTCCCTGGCGGGAACTTTGGAGGGTCTTGAGGATGTCAGGCCGGGCGTTAACATCAGAATCAAACCTTCTGTGATTGCTACCGCAGGCCAATTTTCGAATGGGGATCGCGTTTACACAGGCGACGTAGGCCTGGATGCCAAATACGGCATTACGGCAGGGCTGACCTGGGACTTTACTTATAACACCGACTTTTCTCAAGTCGAAGCCGACAACCAGCAGATCAATCTCACCCGCTTCAATTTATTCTTCCCTGAGAAACGCGAATTCTTTCTGGAGAATTCCGGGATCTTTCAATTCAGCGGCGGCTCGGACCGGGGACCCAATCGCGTTGTGCCTTCCAACGATATGCTTTTCTTTTTTAGCAGGCGTATCGGCCTTTCCGACCAGGGCGAGCCTATCCCCATCCTGGGAGGAACGCGCCTGACCGGGCGCACTGGACCGTTTGAGCTTGGCTTTCTCAACATCCATCAGCGAGAACAGGGAAGTTCCGCGGAGACCAATTTCACGGTGGCTCGTTTTCGCCATAATCTTTTTGGCAATTCCGATGTCGGCGTGATGGTCAACAACAAAGAGGTCCAGGACTCCCCAGACTTTAATCGCGTCATTGGCGCGGACGCCAACCTCCGTTTCGGCCAGTCCTGGATTCTGTATTCCTACCTGGCAAAAAGCTTCACGCCGGAAAGCCCCGGCAAGGATTGGGCGGGCAGGGTCAGCCTCCATTATCAAAGCAACCAATGGGATATCCGGACTTCTTACACCGATATTCAGGAACACTTCACCAATGACATGGGCTTTGTGCCGCGCACCGGCATGCGCAAGATTGCCGGTTTTGCCGGCCGCAGCATCCGCCCGCAAAAAGTTCGCAAGATCTTTCGTAACGTCCATCCGCATGGGGCGGCCGAGTATTTTCTCAATCCTAACGGGGACGTGGAAACCGCTGTGGTCGATTACCACTTTCAGCTGGAATTCCAGAATGGAGCCACCGCGGAAGTCGGCTTGAATAAACAGCGGGAACTGCTCCTCGAACCCTTTCTGATCAACCGCAGGCACAAAGTGGTCATTCCCACCGGGGATTACAGTTTTTATGAATATCTCATTCAAAGCACCAGCGATCGCAGCCGCAAGCTTTCGGGAAATTTTCAGATTCTCATAGGTCCTTTTTACACCGGGTATAAACACACCTACACGGTAGGCTCCATTTTGCGGCTGAATCATCAGTTCAATGCTTCCTTCACCCACTCGCACAACAACATCAATCTGCCGCAGGGCCATTTCAAGACCAATTTGCTCAATATTCGGGCCAACTATTCTTTTTCGACCACCCTGTTTCTGAACGCCCTGATTCAATACAACAGCGATGCGCGGCAATGGAGCTCCAACATTCGATTCAACTTGATCCACCGGCCCTTGAGCGATTTCTACCTGGTGTATAACGAGCGCCGCGACTCCACTTCCGGAGATCTGATCGACCGGGCCATCATCGCAAAACTAACTTATATGATCGCCCACTGAAGCGAACCCGCTAACAACTAGAGACATGAAAAACGGGAGCCTGGCTATCCGTTTTTTTTAAACACCCCCAGCTTGCATTTCGCCCCGCTAAGTTTTATAATTCGCCATATGGCGAAATTAGATATGTTGGAGGTTATGGCAGTCACCAAAGCGCTGGCGGACCAGAACCGGGTGCGGGTGCTGCTGGCCCTGACGAAAAAAGAACTCTGCGTCTGCCAGATTGTTGAGCTTCTGGATCTTGCTCCTTCCACGGTGTCCAAACATATGGCCATCCTGAAACAAGCCCGCCTGGTCCAATCCCGGAAAGAAGGACGATGGATCTATTATCGCCTCCCTCAGCATGCCTCCCCTCATGGAGGAGCTATTGCCTGGATCTGCGGATGCCTGGGTGCTGATGACGAGATCAACAGCGACCGTAACCGGCTCAAGGAAATCACCTGCATGGAGCCGGAAGATTTATGCCAGCTGCAAAAAAAGAAGGGCCTGATCAGCAAAGGAAAAACTCATGAATCAAGAAGATCAGCTTAAGAAACAAATTCAGTCCAGATACGGACAACACGCGCAGAAAGTCCTGCAAAATCGGGCAAAAGCGCCTGGGTGTGGCGGGAGTTGCGATCCCATCACATCTAATCTCTACCAGGCCCACGAGCGGGCTTCAGTTCCGCAAGAGGCTTTTGTCGCTTCGCTGGGATGCGGAAATCCCACGGCCCTAGCCCAGCTCGAGCCTGGGCAGGTAGTCCTCGACCTCGGTTCCGGAGGAGGAATCGATGTCCTGCTTTCGGCGCAAAAAGTGGGTCCTAGAGGAAAAGTTTACGGGCTGGACCTGACCGATGAGATGCTGGCGCTGGCACGCGATAATCAGCGCAAGGCCGGCGTGAAAAACGTAGAATTCCTTAAAGGTGAGATTGAAGCCATTCCTCTGCCGGACGCCTCGGTGGACGTGGTGATCTCCAACTGCGTTATTAACCTAGCTGCAAATAAAGATCGAGTCTTTCGCGAGGTTTTTCGTGTGCTCAGGGCCGGTGGACGTCTGGCCGTCTCCGATGTGGTGATACGCGGCGAAATGCCAGAGGCCGTGCGCCGCAGTATCGAACTCTGGATTGGCTGCATCGCCGGCGCATTGGAGGAAGGCCAGTACTACGCAAGATTAAAGGCCGCAGGCTTTGATCAGATCCAACTCGAGCCCACACGGGTTTATTCCGTGGAGGACGCCCGGGAATTTTTGTCCGACCATGGAATTGATGTGGAGAAGATCGCCCCTTTGGTGGACCAGAAATTTTTCAGCGCTTTTGTCCGTGCGCAAAAGCCTCCGCTGGGTGTTAATTCCGATTAATCGCTGCCACTGTTTCGTCACCGAAATGCGCTGAATCTTGCCGGCGGGGCTCATGCGCCGAAATCGCGACGACGAGCGACAAAGAATTCGCTTGCAACCCTCACCAATCTCGAAGACGGGACACTTGCATCCTGAGCAAATTCCAGCCATTGTTGAGGGCAATCAACCTCAGGAGGGCGTGACATGTCACACATCGACGAGATATGCGATGGCATCTACCGGATCAGCACACAGGCGTGGGGATTTCCCATCACGCTAAATCAGTTTCTGATAGCCGGAGAGCTTCCGGCGCTGATCCACACCGGAACCTTTCCTCTGTACCCAGAAGTCCGGAAGGCAGTTGCGGAGGTGATCAATCCCGCCAAGCTGCGCTATGTTGTTGTCCCTCACTTCGAATCTGATGAGTGTGGCGGTATGCATCGCTTCGTAGCGGAAGCAGACGGTGCAGAGCTGCTGTGCAGCGAAGCAGGCTCGTTGCTGAATCTTTCCGGATGGGACTATTCCGGTCCCGTGCGCGGTGTCCGCGATGGAGACGTGGTTGAATTGGGACGCCACCGGCTCCGCTTTTTGGAAACACCCCACGTCCACCATTGGGACTCCATGATGATTTTCGAGGAGACGACGCGCAGCTTCTTCCCCGCAGATTTATTCATCCAGCCGGAAGATCAGCCGCCGGTAGTGCGTGAGAACCTTGGGAAGGAGATGTGCCGGCTCTATCGCGAAGTGGGCATCTTCGCGGCAAAAGAGCCGGTTCTTCAAACAGTGGATCGCATCGAAAAAATCGCCCCGCAGTGGATCCATCCCATGCATGGAGGAAGCCTTCCCCAAGAGGCAGTCGGCGGCTACATCAAAGCACTCCGCGAGGAACCTTTTGCGTATGACGGAAGACTCTTTGGACGCGCTCTTCCGACTCATTGACAACTGCAGAAGAAATGCTCGCGCCAGGCAAGCTCAGCGCGGTCTGACATCGGAGCCGCGCGCGTGAGCAAGCGGCCACTGAGTGCTGAGGACTGAGCAACGATGCTCGCTCAGCACTCCCTGAAAGTGCCTGTCTCTATCAGGCACCGCTGAGGACATTACTTGTGCAGGATGCCATAGTACCCCAGTTCAGAAGTACGGTACCGTTTGCGAGTGGAGCTTGCGAGGCGCGAGGTCAAGGAGAGAGGAGTGGCGATGCCGTGTCATCGGCGACGACGAGCGACGACGAGATCGCCCGCATCGCCTCCTCGTGCCGCCTCTGGCCACCGTCGTGCCGGCAACAAGGGTTACCGTGTTTGTGAACTCGGGTACTAAGGAAGCTCCAGAGAGGATCGAACGACGATCGGTACGATCAAGGGAATTCTCATTCCGATCGCCGTTCGAGGTTGATTTTCAAAGTGCAATGTCAGCTCCGTGCAGGAGCCGTTTCAGTGGCATAGCGTTCCGGGTTTACTTGAAACTTCTCTTTGCATCCGGAACTGCAGAAATAATAGGTCTTCCCGCGGAATTCAGAACGGGCCGCAGCGTCTTTCTCTTCGACGTGCATTCCACACACAGGGTCCTTATGCATGGCCATGTCAACTTCCTCCTTCTGCTATTTATTGTACCTCGGGAAAGCAGCGGCCAGATATTCACGGTGCCGAAGACCGCAACCCCTGAACAGGCCCTGCAAGCGGATCAGACGGGCGAAGGCGGTACTGTGTCGAGCCAATTCAGAGAAACGCGAAAAGGGGAAAATCTTCTCATTGTGGACCTCTGCGTTGAGATGCTGAAGATTCCAAACGCTTCTACTACAAAAATTAGGGTTAACCTTTCCGACATGGCATTAATCTTGCAAGGAAGGTCGGCGCAGAGTGGAAGCAGCATAGCCACGGCTGGCAGGAGAATCCAAAACCGTGAAAAAGTTAGCCGTTTCTCTAGGCTCCATCATCTTTGGCCTCGGAATCGTGCTCGCGCTGCAAGCACCTCAGCGGCAACCAAAGACTAAACCTCTGGCGTCCTCGGTGAAACCGGAACCGCGGACCCCCGTTTCCAGGAGCGAGGTGGACAAGGTTATTCGCGCCTGGATGAGACCACCTCAGCAAACAGCTCGAAAGATGATCAACAAATACGGGCTTCCCGACGAAGTCACTCCATTCCGTTTGGTCTGGCACAGCAATGGTCCCTGGAAAAGGACGGAACTCGTCAACGACGAGATACCACACTTCTTCCCCAAACCCCACAACGACATGCTCCTTCAAACCATCAATTACCGAGTCCCGCCGGACCGGATTGACGAACTGGCCGCCTACGATGGCAGCGTCATCGCTGAGCGTACCAAAGGCGAACTGTCTGCTCGATGTGACATGGAAGAAGCCAATTTCCTTGCCTTGAACCTGGCGGATGAGATTATTCGAGGGGAAAAAAACGTTGAGAATGCGCGCGAGTTCCACGCCGAGGCCATGCGACAGATGAGGCATCCCAACTACAAACAAGGGTTCTTGTTTGAAGTCTCGCGCGAGGACCAGGGCGACCCGGATCGCGAACTTGTCCCCTGATCTAAACCCACGGGCGCCTCCTTACTTCGACAGGTGCCTGTGATTCAAACCTTTTCCCGGTCCCTCTGTAGTCTTTCTTTTCGACAACGATTAAATTTAGTTTGATTCCCTCGCCGATAATCCTTTAGATTCTGAAGTAAACTACAGAAAAAGTTGGTTGTTTTCTTGGTGCGAGGCTCGCGTGGCGGGATCAAGCCCGGGCATCGCAGCCACGTTTTGCCGGGCAACCTGGTGTTGGAGGAATATGGAGGAAGCCACGGATTCCAAGTCGAATGCTGAAGAAGGGGTGAATCGGCAGTCGGCCAGTGCTGCACATCTTAATGAACCATCTTCTGAGTTTTCCCCTGCCGTTCATAAAAGAGGGGCTCGGCAGTACACTCCTTTGCCGGTTCTCAATGATTCAAGCATCTTCGCACCGCACTTTGAAGATGTGCTTCTACTAAACGGCTTGGGGCCGCTGCGAAGAACGAGAACAGTTACGTTTCAAGTAAACGTGGGCAAGCGCTGCAACCAGGCTTGTCACCATTGCCATGTGGAGGCTGGACCCAAGCGCACAGAAATGATGTCGCGCCGGGTGGCGGAACGGGTGCTGGCGGTGTTGGACAAAAGCCCGGTGGTTCAGACTGTCGATTTAACCGGAGGCGCCCCGGAGCTGAATCCGAATTTCCGACTTCTGGTTACGGAATCACGCCGCCTGGGGCGCCATGTCATTGACCGCTGCAATCTCACCGTTTTTTTCGAACCCGGTATGGAAGACCTGGACCAATTTCTTGCGGAACACCAAGTGGAGATTGTGGCCAGCCTGCCCTGTTATACGGCCGCCAATGTGGACAAGCAACGGGGACTCGGCGTGTTTGAAAAAAGCATCGAGGCGTTGCAACGTCTGAACCGCCTGGGTTATGGTCTGGCAGGTTCTCCCCTGATTCTTAATCTGGTCTATAATCCGCTGGGCACCTCGCTCCCTCCACCGCAGCAACGCCTGGAGATCGATTACAGGCGGGAACTCCACCGCCGGTACAGCATCGAGTTTCACAACCTGTACACCCTCACCAACATGCCCATCCGTAGATTTGCGGCCTATCTGGAGCAGAGCGGCAAGTACAGCGAGTACATGGGCCTTCTGGCGAATCATTTCAACCCGGAAACGGTGCCGCAGCTTATGTGCCTCTCCCTCGTCAGCATGGGGTGGAATGGGAAACTTTACGATTGCGACTTCAATCAGATGCTCGAGATTGAGCTGGGAGCAGGCCCCCAAAACGTGTGGGAGATTGATTCTCTTTCAGATCTCTCAGGAAAGCACGTCAACACAGCGCATCACTGCTTTGGGTGCACCGCGGGGGCCGGATCCAGTTGCGGGGGAGCGCTGTCTTCCACAGGCGCATCCTGAAGCTATAAACACAAGCGCTTACTCCGCTGACGCTCCGTGCGCGCCTCCGATTTGCTGCAGCGATCCTAAAGCAGCCCGAGGCCAATCTTTCGGAGGCGCGACTGCCAAGGAGCGCTCCCGGTGATCAATACAAGCGCTTACTCCGCTGCGCTTCGTGCGCGCCTCCGATTAAAAAAAGCTCAGGGAGAGGCCGCCAATCGTGGCCGTAAGCCAGATACCTAAAAACACGGCCAGCGCCACCTTAGGCGACGCAACTCGCGCCATCGTAAGCAGTGAAGGCGTATTGATGATGGGTCCGGCAAACAGAATCGATACGGCCGCTGCCTCAGGAAAGCCATTTTGCAGCAACAACAGGCCCAGAGGAATTTCGAAAAACGTAGGAAGAGCCATCAAGGTGGCAAATGCCGCAACCACTGCAACGGTCAGGCCTGGATTGGGCCATTGTCCTTGAGGCGCCAACCAACCGCTCAGCACGCTTGATGCAAACACGCCCAGGAATATCCAGGGCAGTGTTCGTAACGCAATATTCCCTGAAGCCGCCACCCAATGTCTGATCACCTGCAAGGGCCGTACCAGCACTGTTGGCGCCGTAGAACAGAGTTCCCCCTGAAGTTTGGCAGCCACAGGAGTTCCCCCTGCCGCACGCTGAATGAGCATCGGCAGCACAAATACCGCAAAGGCCGCCAGCGCCGCCCGCGCGATCGACACGTTCAAAGGAAAGAGCATAAAAGTTAAAGCCAGCGCTGCCACGTTCAAAGAAGGCGAACTGAACATCAACGCCAGTGAAGGGGCCAACTCCATGCGCCGTGCTCGGAGGCTGGAGAAGATTGGCGCGATGCAGCACGAGCAAAGCATCAGAGGCATCCCCATGGCGCCTGCCAACAGTTGCTGGCGGAGTACTCCGGATCCAAGCAGCCTGGCGAGAATTTCTGTGGAGACGAATGCTCGAACCAGGCCGGCGATCAAAACACCCAATAGGAGGGCCGGCCACACAATCAAGAGGTAGTTGATCGTTCTGGCCGCAGATAGCAGTGCAGGAGGGAGGCCAGCCGTTGTCCACCATTCGCGCGACCCCAGGTAGGCTCCACTGCTCTGCACCGTCCCGATAACGCGCAGGGCGCCGCTCCACTTGTAAATAAACAAGGATGCCAGCACAACCAGCACCAGCGTCACAATGGATGCGACGGCGGCGCGACCCAGGGGCGCCTCCCCTGCCTTTTCAACCATGAGTCCCCTCCTCCTCAAGTGCAAGACCTTTATTTTATTACGTTATGGTTTCCAAACGCTCGACAGCTTCAAATTTTTCGATCTCGCGGCGCTTCCAGATTGCAAAAATGGCGGGATACACCGTGAGCTCCAGCAGAAAGGAAGTGACCAGACCGCCCACCATGGGAGCTGCCATCCGCTTCATAACGTCAGCTCCGGTTTCTGTGACCGGTGACCACATGATGGGAAGCAACCCCACGATGGTGGTCAGCACCGTCATGATCTTCGGCCGGATTCTTTTGACAGCGCCATAATGGATGGCCTTCTTTAGGTCCTCCACACTCCGCAAGCGCCCTTCGCTTTTCCATTTTTGGTAGGCCATCTGCAGATAAAGCAGCATGACCACTCCGGTTTCCGCATCGAGCCCTGCCAGCGCAATCAAGCCGACCCATACCGCCACACTGAGGTTGTAATCGAGTAAATAAAGCAGCCAAAAAGAACCGACGAGCGAAAACGGCACGGCTAAAAACACGATCAGCGGTTGCTGCCACGAGCCGAAATTCAGGTAGAGAAGCACGAAAATCACGAAGAGCGTCACAGGGATGACATAAACCAGACGCGCTCTCATGCGCAGCAAATACTGATATTGGCCAGCCCACTCGATCCGGTAACCGTGAGGAAGCGCAACTTCCTCTCTTACCACCTGCTGGGCCTGCTCGACGTAACCTTCATAATCCGCGTGCGCGACATCGACAAACACATATCCCACGAGCTGACCGTCTTCATCGCGGATCATGGGAGGGCCTTGCTGGAACTCCAGGTCTGCCAACAGCGAAATCGGGACCTGCGACCCCTGGGGTGTGGGAACGAGCACGCGCTTTAGAACTTCTATGTCATCACGAAGCTCGCGCGGATAACGGACGCTGATGGGATACCGTTCCCTGCCTTCGATTGTAAAGGCAATATTTTTCCCGCCGATTGCCGTTTCAATGATGTCTTCGACGTCTCCCACGGTCAGCCCATAGCGTGCTGCCTCTTCGCGCCGGATTCTAAAGTCCAGATAGTAGCCACCCAGAATGCGGTCGGCGAAGGCGGCGCGCGTGCCCGGCACCTGCTGGAGCGCCTTTTCAATCTGGATGGCGATTTCCTCGATCCTGTTCAGGTCCGGTCCAAACACCTTGATTCCGAGATTGCTGCGAATGCCTGTAGCCAGCATTTCCGTTCGCGTCTGGACTGGCATCCACCAGATATTGGCCATTCCGGGAAGCTTCAGCTGAGCATCCATTTCCCTGACCAGTTCTTCCCAGGACTTGGGCCTTGCCTCAGGCCAGATTCCTCGCAGAGGCCGCCGCAGGAATTCGGGGGCCCATTGCGAGTACCACCGTTCCTCACGAACCTGGGCCCACTGTCCCTGCGGTTTTAGCAGAACCACGGTTTCCACCATGCTTAAGGGAGCAGGGTCGGTAGAGGTCTCCGCGCGTCCGATTTTCCCAAACACACGTTCTACTTCAGGGAAACGGCGCAGCAGCCGATCCTGCGTCTGAAGGATCTTCGACGCTTCGGTGATAGAGATGCCGGGCACGGCCGTGGGCATAAAAAGCAGCGATCCTTCATTCAGCGATGGCATGAATTCCGAACCTAGCTGTAGGTAGACAGGAATAGTAGAAAGCACCAACAGAAATGCCAACACAATGAAGATTCTCGGAAAGCGCAGTACCACCTGAAGCACTGGGGTATACAGCGCGTGCAGGAGGCGGCTGACAGGGTGGCGTTCCTCTGAACGAATTCCCCCCTGAATCAGAAGGCCACCCAGAGCCGGCACCAGCGTTATCGCCAGCAGTGCAGCAAACAACATGGAAAAAGTCTTGGTAAAGGCCAGCGGCCGGAACAAACGCCCTTCCTGCGCCTGCAGCGTAAACACGGGTAAGAAGGACACCGTGATCACCAGCAAAGAGAAAAAAATGGATGGGCCAACTTCGCAAAACGATCGCACCAGCACATCGGTGCGTTTTCCCGGCCTTCCCTCCCCATCCCACTGCTCGAGTCTTTTGTGAGCGTTCTCCACCAGCACGATCGATGCGTCCACCATCGCGCCAATGGCAATAGCAATCCCGCCAAGTGACATGATGTTGGCTGTCAGCTCCATGTAGTAGAGCGGAATAAACGAAAGGAGCACCGCGAGTGGCAACGCCAGAATGGGAATCAACGAGGTTCGCAGATGGAGCAAAAAGACGATGATCACCGCAGCAACCACGATCATTTCCTCGGTCAGCTTTTCGCGCAGTGTGTCTATCGCTCGCAAAATAAGATCAGACCGGTCATAGGTAACGATTACTTTCATCCCTTCCGGCAGTGAGCTTTCCACCTCCTTCAGCCTGGCTTTCACCGCATGGATCACGTCCAGGGTATTCCGGCCATAGCGCATAATCACGATCCCACCCACCACCTCGCCGCGTCCATCCAGCTCGGCAATGCCCCGCCGCATGTCGGGACCATACTGCACCGTTGCGAGATCTCGAATATAGACGGGGGTGCCTATCTCATCCGTCTTTACCGGGACCATCTCGAGGTCTCTCAGCGACTTGATATAACCTCGTCCCCTTATCATGTATTCCGTTGTGGCGATTTCAACGATACGGCCGCCCACATCGTCGTTACTGCGCTGAATAGCTTCCAGGGCGCGGCTTAGCGGAATGTTGTACGCCAGCAGTTTGTCAGGATCGAATTCCACTTGGTACTGCTTTACGAATCCCCCGACAGCCGCCACTTCGGCAACGCCCGGAACAGATTCCAGCCAATATCGCAAGTACCAATCTTGAAAAGATCGAAGCTGGGCAAGATTGTAACGCTCGGTCTCGTCTACCAGAGCATACTCCAGAACCCAACCCACTCCCGTCGCGTCCGGGCCCAATATGGGTGTGGTGCCTTCAGGCAGCCTTCCGGCGATTTTTTGCAGGTATTCCAGCACGCGGCTCCTGGCCCAGTACATGTCCGTACCATCTTCAAAGATGATGTACACATAAGAGGATCCGAAGTCGGATATGCCTCGCACCAGCTGGACATTTGGAGCCGCTATCATGGAGGTCACGATGGGATAAGTGATCTGATCTTCTAGCAGATCCGGGCTGCGGCCTTTCCATTCGGTGTGGACAATCACCTGCACATCAGACAGGTCAGGAACAGCATCCAGCGCCACATTTGAAAGTGCCCAGATTCCCCAGGCTGCCCCAAACAGCACCACGAGAAAAACCAGAAAGCGGTTGCGGGCGCTGAACTCAATAATGCGTGCAATCATCTGGAAGGCCCTCGGGGTTTTGGAGTCTCCCACACCGCCTCGACTCCCTGCACCCGGCTTTCCGCATCCAGCAGAAAATTGGCAGCCGTCACAACCCTCTCTCCCGGTTTCAGTCCTCGCAATACCTCGTAATGACCATCGAATTTGTCTCCAATTTCCACCTGGCGAAGCTGCATGCGCCCCTCACCCAAATCCACCAAGACCAGATCTCGCTTGCCCGTTCGCAGCACAGCGCTGTCGGGGACTGCCAGCTGATCTCTGGAAGGAATACGGATTTCCACGTGGGCGTACATTCCCGGCTTGAGCCTCAGATCAGGGTTGGAAAACTCCAGGCGAACATTCATGGTTCGCGTATCCGGATCGAGATGAGGGTAGATGTAGCTGATTCTGCCTACGAACACCTGCCCGGGATACGCAGGGATACGCATGGTCGCCGCCTGCCCTGCGCTTACGTAGCCAATCTCGTTTTCATAGACTCGGACTTGAGCCCAGATGTGTGTGTGGTCGGCAACCGTATAAACCTCGGTCTCAGGCGTCACGTACATGTTGCGAAACGCATTTCTCCTGATCACATGCCCGGTGACGGGAGAATAAACGATCAGGTCTTTCCTAACCCTCTCTGTTTGCTCCAGCTCGCGGATCTGGACCGGGGTGAGGTCAAAAAGCTCCAGCCGTTTCCGGGTAGCTTCCAACAAGGAACGTGCACCGCTGGAAACATTCTCAAAACGGCTCCCGCCAAGTTCCCGCGAGGTCTTCAGAGCAAGGAGATACTCCTGCTGAGTCGAGACGAGCTCCGGACTGTAAATGGAAAACAGCGGATCGCCTTGTTTGACGTGTTCCAGCTCAAAATCGACAAAGACCTCGCTGATCCAGCCTTTAACCTTGGTGTGAATACTTTCGATGCGCGTCTCGTCCAGCTCGAGAGTGCCCACCGTCCGGATGGTTTTTTCCAAAGGACGTTTGACCACTAAACTTGTCTGCACATTCAGCAGTTGCCGGCGGCCGGGATCGACGAGGAAAACAGAGGGGTCCGAGACAGTCAAGCTTGGTGTAAGCGGAGCCTCTGGCATCGCTCTTTGAACCGGTACCAGATCCATGGAACAGATGGGACATGTGCCCGGCTCTGGCATCCTTACTGAAGGGTGCATGGTGCAGGTCCAGTATTCGATCTGGCTATCCTGAATTTTTTTGGCCGCTGGGCCTTTCTCCCTCATAAGCCCTTGTTTCAGAAAAACCAACAGACCAGTTTCCGGCCTGAGCAGCAGGTAAAATGCGCCCAATAAACTTGCCGTAATTGCAGTGAGAATGATTATTTTCTTCATGGCTTTTACGCCCGATTACCTTTAGACGGATTTCGGAAAACGGAGCGGGGTGCTGGGAAAAGTTAAATCAAAAGCGAGGCTTTAAGAAGATACACTTCGACCTGAGGAGGCGCATTGGATGGTTTCGTCCAGGAATTGATAGCGGAATGGTGAAGAACGTGGGATTCCGGAACGTGCCACGGCGTGACGATAGCCGCCTTATGGATCTCTGCAGCTGGCTTAATCCCCACCTTGCTGATTAGGACGGGATTCTTGTTGCTTTCCGCATCACACATCTTCTTGCAATCTTCCGAACGCGGAGCTGAATGGCAATCCATCGCCTCTTCAGGGCTCGAAGACTCCTCCATGCTCATGAAGCTCTGGCAAACGGTATAGTCAAAGGTGAATTGGCTGGAAGCTAGAAAGAAGGTCACCAGGAGAATCTGCAAAATTCGCATGGGGATTCTCTATGTTACGGCGCTGTCTTGCTGCGGGTCAAGAGTTCGTATCGAGCCATCTAAAATGTAACCGGAGCAGGTATCGTCGAGCCATCTAAAATGTAACCGGAGTGGAGCGATCAGGAGGGTTACGGGATGACCGGGAAATCAAGATGGGAATACTTAAGAACCATTGATGGGCGCTACCAAGAAGCTGCGGGGAAACTGAAGGGGAGAATCCTAGACGAGTTATGCGCCAACACTGGGTAC
>JACQSY010000025.1 GCA_016211085.1 Acidobacteriota bacterium
AAATTGACAGCCCTGAGGAGTACACTCTGCCGGTAGCAAAACAGCCCCATCTCTGGTTTTAAGTGATTGTTGCATAACGACTTTCTACCAGAAGGGGCTGTCTTTTTATTCCCTACCTTGAGAAATGCGGGTTAGCAGCCCCCCTCGTGTACAATAAAAAGGTGATTTCCGTGCTCATTCCGCAGCCGAAAAGAAAACTCAGGTTTCTTCCCTGGATGACGTATTCTCTGTTGCTGCTGTGTGCAGCCATGGCCGGCACTGCTGCGGGCTTAATCTTCGGTTACGGATTTGATCTGGAGCAGGTCGAAGAGCTGCAGACGGTCCGGCCCAACATCGTTTCGTATGTATATTCCGATAAAGGCACAGTGCTTGGTCAATTTGCCTTAGAGCGGCGCATCCTAGTCTCTTACGATGAAATTCCTAAAAATATCAAGAACGCCATCCTGGCCACTGAGGACCAAAATTTCTTCCGCCACACTGGAATTGACTTTCGGCGACTTGCCAGTACGGTTTTGCGCGACCTGCTTTTCTGGGAGCAAAAGGGGGCGTCTACTTTGACGATGCAGCTGAGCAAGCTGCGCTTTACGAGTCCTGAAAAAACCCTGGAGCGCAAGATCAAGGACATGTTGTTTGCCATCCAGATCGAAAAGAACTATTCCAAGGAGCAGATTTTTACTTTTTACTGCAACCAAATTTACCTGGGACATGGCAACTATGGCATCGCCTCCGCGGCGGATTATTATTTTGGGAAAAGACTAAATGATCTAACGCTGGCAGAGAGCGCGCTTCTGGCAGGGATCATTTTTTCACCTCAGAATTTCTCTCCCATAACACATCCCGACCGGGCGGTTTCCCGTCGTAACTACGTCCTGCGCAGGATGTACGAAGAAGCTTATATCGATCGTGCCACGCTCAAGAGCACTATAGCAGAGCCTCTCAACCTTTCCGATGTGCACCACGATCAGGGTTCGGCCTCCTATTTCGTGGAATGGGTCCGCCAGTACCTGGAAAACAAGTACCAGACGGGTGACATTTGGCAGGGAGGTCTGCGCATTTATACGACCATCGACTATGACGTGCAGACGGCCGCATACCGCGCGCTGCGCGAAGGCCTGAAGAAATTTGACAAAGCCTCGCGCCGCTGGTCGGGTCCGGAGGAAAACATTCTTGAAAGTGGCGGAGATCTCCGTACGTACACTCATCCGGAGTGGGGGAGAACGTTTTATGAGGGGCAGATGGTTCGCGGGCTGGTGCTGGAATCCAATGCAGCCCACGCCCGGGTTAAGGTGGGGAGCTATAACGCAACCCTGGGTCCCAAAGAGATCAGCTGGACCCACCAAACCCGCGTGGACCGGATCTTGAAAGAAGGAGATGTAGCGGTTTTTAGCGTTACACGCATTAATCACGCTGATCGCACCCTGGAGGTCTTATTGGATCGCGTGCCTGAGGTTCAGGGAGCCATTCTTGCCCTGGAGAATAAGACCGGTGCCCTCAAGGCCATGGTGGGCGGCTTTGATTTCCGGCAAAGCAAGTTCAACCGGGCCACTCAGGCCCTGCGACAACCCGGGTCCATTTTCAAGCCGTTCACCTACGTGGCTGCAATGGAAGCCGGCTATTCTCCTCTGGACACGGTCCTGGACGCACCGATTAGTTTTCCCGGTTTGACCGGCGTTTACGCGCCCACCAACTCCGATGGCGAGTTCCGGGGTCTGATCCCGATTCGCCAGGCCCTGGCGCAATCCCGAAACGTCCCCACCATTCGAATTGCAAATGCGATCGGTATTGAAAAGGTGATACAGGCGGCGCAACGTTTTGGGTTGGAGCGGGATTTTCCTCCATATCTTCCGATAGCGCTTGGAGCCGGGGAAACAACTCTGCAGGAAATTGTCTCCGCTTTTTCAGTGTTTCCGAACAACGGCGTACGCGCGCTTCCTTACTTTATCCAACGCATCGAGAATTATAACGGTGTGGCTACGGAGGAGCATCGACACCAATTCAAAGAGGTCATTTCTACGGAAACCTCTGCCAAGATGATTTATCTCCTTCGGGCGGTGGTGGAAGCGGGAACGGCTACTGCCGCCAAAACTCTACAGCGCCCCCTGGGGGGAAAAACCGGCACGACCGACGACGCTACCGATAGCTGGTTTGTCGGATTCACCCCCTCACTCACCGCAGGTGTGTGGGTGGGATACGACGAAAAGAAGTCTTTGGGAGAGCGTGTATTCGGGGCCACCCTTGCTCTTCCGATCTGGATCAATTTTATGGGTGAAGCTCTCAAGGGAATCCCCGTTGAGGAATTTGAATCCAGTTTTGCGCCCGAGCCGGCCTCACCGAACGTCACTGCGGTGGCTTTCCAGGAAGATTCAAAGACCGGGCAGGCTGAACCGATCAGTGTGGAGGACATCACGCCTCCCGCACGCAGGTGAGTTGTCACTTCTTGCGGCGGACCACGAACTCCGGAATTCTGAGCAAGGCGTCCCGGTAAACAGAGTCGGGGAAATCCTGAAGCGACTCTCTCGCCTGATCGGCGTAGCGCATCGCCAGATTAAAAGTATCCTGGAGTGTACCGTAGTCGTTGACGAGCTCAATGATTCTCCGCTTGTTGGTGGGGCTGAAGTCCTGCTTGCGGATGGTTTCATTAATAAAGTCTTTGTGGCGAAAATCCGCCCGCTCAAACAGATAGATGATCGGCAAAGTGACCTTTCCTCCCTCCAGGTCTTTCAGCACTGGTTTCCCGAGAATGCTTTCACTGGATGTGTAGTCCAATAAATCATCCGTGAGTTGAAAAGCCATTCCCAGAGCCTGGCCATAAGTGCGCAGTTTCTCCTGTTGGGACTCGTTCACTCGGCCCAGCAGGGCACCGATTCTTCCACAAGCCGCAAAAAGAGAAGCCGTTTTGCAGAAGCAGATCTCCAGCTGGTCCCCTGCAGAAATGTCGGTTCGGCCGTGGAACTGCAATTGCAAGAGTTCCCCTTCGATCATTTTCCGCGTCACCTCGATCAGCACATCCAAAATGGAAAAGTCGCGCAACTGCAGAGCCATTTGGAAAGAAGTCATGTACAGCCAGTCGCCCATCAGCACCGTGATTTGATTCCCCCAGCGTGCATTGACCGAAGCCCGTCCTCTTCGCAGGCGGGCCTCGTCGATAATGTCGTCGTGCACCAGCGTGGCCGCATGGATTAACTCCACTACTGCGCCGGTGTGGACACCTGCTTCACCCTCGTAACCGCACAGTTTGGAGCTTAACAGCAGCAGAGCAGGACGGAGGCGCTTTCCCCCGCCTTCACGAACATAATTGCTGACGTGATTGACCAAAGGGATCGGTGAGGCCGCCTTTTCCTTCAGGTGGAGCTCCACTCGACTCAAATCTGGTTCGACCAGACGAAATATCTCCTGGGTGGACAACAAGGCGCCGGGGGCTGATTTCATAGCGCTATGGTCCGGGTACTATATCAACCCAATGCGACCGCTGACAACTTCATACACCACAAAAAAGACGCGGACACTCGCGTTAGGCTCTTGACCAATCGAGTTATAATTTTTGTTTCTTCCAGAGATGGTGATAACCTAAATAGTTTAAGCTTAAATTTATTAGATAACACTATACAGGTATCGTGTTGTTGATGATAAAATCATGTGGTCGCTATGGCGCGGAATTAAGCGCGGCGTCGCCCGTCCTCGAAGCAGTAATGAGGGGCGCCATCAGCCGTTGTTGAGGTGATCACAGTCCGATGGCGCAGATATTTCATCGCAGCATTAATACGATCTCGCGCTTCAGCATTTTTGGGGCGCTTTTCATGATTGTAGCACTGGCTTTTTCCTTTACCGCGTTGAATCGATCCCCTTATGCCACGCAGGTTCGCGTGGCCCGTGAACAGCCGGTTCAGTTCAGCCACAAACATCATGTTCAGGGGATGGGCATTGACTGCAGGTATTGCCATACTTCAGTCAGCGACGCGGCTTTTGCGGGAATCCCTCCCACCAAGACCTGCATGACCTGCCATTCCCAGATTTGGTCAACCAGTCCCATGCTCGAACCGGTGCGTGAAAGCTTCCGGACCGGAAAATCGCTGGAGTGGACGCGGGTTCACGATCTTCCCGACTTTGTCTATTTCGACCACAGCGTTCATGTGAAAAAGGGGATCGGCTGCGTCACCTGCCACGGGCAGGTCGATGAGATGCCCCTGATGTGGAGAGAAAACACCCTGCAAATGGAATGGTGCCTTAACTGCCACCGCAACCCGGAGCAATACGTTCGGCCCCGCGAGCAGGTTTTCAGCATGAATTGGAACCCCCCGGTGCCCCAGGAGGTCCTCGGTCCTCAGCTGGTGAAGGAATACAAGATAAAAAGGCTCGACAATTGTTCTGTTTGTCACCGATGAAAGAGCGTTTCGACTTCAGTTCGCTCCGGCAAAGACTCACCACTTCTCAAGGGCCCGACTACTGGCGAAGCCTGGAAGAACTTGCCAAGACGGAAGAGTTCCTGGAGTTTCTGCAACGGGAGTTCCCGTCCCAGGCTTCCGAATTTGCCGATCCCGTGGGGCGACGACGTTTTCTTAAGCTAATGGCGGCTTCTCTGGCACTCGCCGGGGTCTCGGCTTGTACGCGTCAACCTGCCGAAGCCATCGTGCCTTACGTACAAGCACCGGAAGAGGTGATTCCTGGAAAACCCTTGTACTTTGCCACCGCAATGCCCTGGTCCGGTTCAGCAGAAGGGCTGCTGGTAGAAAGCCATATGGGGCGTCCGACCAAGATCGAAGGAAATCCGCGGCACCCTGAGAGTCTCGGGGCCACCTCGGCGTTTGCTCAGGCTTCCATTCTTGATCTGTATGACCCCGACCGCTCGCAGGTCGTCAGTTACAGCGGAGACATCAGCACGTGGGGGAATTTTATTTCCGCGCTGGCGCCCCAGCTTGAGAAGCAACGATTGGAGAAAGGAGCGGGTTTGCGCATCCTCACGGAAACGGTAACCTCACCCACGCTCTTTTCTCAACTGGAAAAAGTCTTAAACGTGTTTCCTCTCGCGAAGTGGCATCAATACGAACCTGTATCCCGAGACAACATCCGCCGAGGGACTCAGCAGGCTTTCGGCAAAGTCCTCAACCCGATCTTCAGAGTCGAGAAGGCGGATGTAATCCTCTCGCTGGAGGCCGATTTTTTAGCCGCTGGCCCCGGCACATTGCGCTACGCACGCGAGTTCGCCCGCCGGCGCAAGCTTGAGACAGGCGCGCCGGACATGAATCGTCTTTACGTTGTGGAGAGTTCTCCCTCAAACACCGGTGCCGTAGCCGACCACCGACTGGCACTTCCCTCAACCCAGATCGAGCGCTTGGCACGTTCGCTTGCCGCCGCGCTTGGCATCGGCGAAGCGTCGTCAGCTCTGCCTTCCGCCAGGGAGCAAAAGTGGGTAAAGGCCGTGGCGGCAGATCTCAAGAACCATCAGGGAGCTGCCCTGGTAATCGCAGGCGAACAGCAACCCCCCGCCGTGCATGTGTTGGCGGCAGCCATGAACCAGGCGCTGGGGAGCTTTGGTAAGACGCTTTTGCACACGGCGCCCGTCGAGGCCTCGCCGGTGGACCACAGAGAGTCTCTTCAAGAGCTGGTTTCAGACATGCAAGGCGGAAGGGTGACGCTGCTTTTGATTTTGGGAGGAAACCCTGTTTACTGCGCCCCGGCTGACATCGACTTTCGGGACAGCATCGCCCGGGTGCCGTTCCGAGTCCATCTGGGAATGTACTTTGACGAGACCTCCGAGCAGTGCCACTGGCACATACCTGATGCTCACTATCTGGAGGCCTGGGGAGACACCCGTGCCTTCGACGGAACGATCACCATCATGCAGCCCTTGATCGCTCCTTTGTATGGAGGAAAGTCGAGTTACGAGCTTCTTTCTGCAGTGCTGGGCCAGGCAGATCGTAGCGGACACAAGATCATACAGGACTACTGGCGAAGTCAAAAGCCATCCCCGGATTTTGAGACATTCTGGAGGACATCTCTCCACGACGGCTTCGTCACTGGTTCAGCCTTTCCTGCGCAAGACGTACAATTCATCAGCTCCAGCCTCGTCGCAGTTTCTGAGCCTGGCCGGGACTTGTCGCTCGAGATAGTTTTTCGGCCAGACCCGACGATTTTTGACGGACGCTTTGTCAATAACGCCTGGCTGCAAGAACTTCCCAAGCCACTGACAAAACTGACCTGGGACAACGCAGTCTTTGTCAGCCCGCGATTAGCTGAAGAATTAAGCCTCGGCAATCAGGATGTGGTCGAGCTCATCCTGAAAGGAAGGACCCTACGGGGCCCGGTGTCTATTTTGCCCGGCCAACCTCCCGATTCCATTGCTGTCCACCTTGGCTACGGCCGCCGAAGAGTCGGCAGGATCGGATCGCGGAGGGGTTTTAACGCCTACCAGTTGAGGACGAGTGACGCTCCATGGTTCTCGGCAGGGATACAGATAAAAAAGACCGGTGAAAAATCGTCGCTTGCCGCCACCCAAAACCACCACCTCATCGAAGGAAGGAACATGCTCCGCACAGGAACGTTGGCTGAGTATGAACATCATCCTGAATTCGTGCACGAGATGGGACACGAGCCGCCTTCCGAATTGTCTCTTTACCCGGAGTATCCGTATGAAGGGTACGCCTGGGGAATGGCAATTGACCTGAGCAGTTGCATCGGATGCAATGCGTGCATGGTGGCCTGCCAGTCGGAAAACAATGTTCCCGTCGTGGGAAAGGAACAGGTGCTGCGCAGCCGTGAAATGCACTGGTTGAGAGTGGATAGCTACTTTAAAGGAAGCCTCGACGATCCGGAAACCTACTTTCAACCGGTACCGTGCATGCATTGTGAGAAAGCTCCTTGCGAGGTGGTCTGTCCCGTGGGCGCCACGGTCCACAGCAGCGAGGGCCTCAACGAAATGGTTTACAACCGCTGCGTGGGCACCCGTTACTGCTCAAACAATTGTCCTTACAAGGTGAGGCGGTTCAACTTTCTTCAGTTCTCAAACTGGGACACACCCAGCTTGAAACTTCTGAACAACCCGGACGTAACCGTCCGTACCCGCGGGGTGATGGAGAAATGCACGTACTGCGTGCAGCGGATCAACACGGCACGCATTCAGGCAAAGCGGGAAGACCGTGACCTTCGTGACGGAGAGGTTGTTACTGCCTGCCAAGCCGTTTGTCCCACGGAAGCGATTGTGTTTGGCGACATTAATGATCCGGAGAGCCGTGTTTCCCTTCTCAAGAAGCAGCCTCGCAATTACCACATGCTTGCTGAACTAAACACCAAACCCCGCACCAGCTACCTGGCTGGTGTGCGTAACCCCAATCCAGAACTGGAAAATGCCTGAGGCAGCGACGGAGTCCAGAAAACCATCTCACCAGGCCGTGCCCGTCATAGGGCCCGGGCACACCTACGCCTCGGTCACCGACAAGATCAGCGCCATCGTATTAACCCGGCAAACACCTTTGAGCTGGCTGGTGGGGTTTGGGATCTCCTTCAGCTTGCTGATGGCTCTGTTGGCGGCTTCCGCTTATCTCCTGGTAAAGGGTACCGGCATCTGGGGAATCAATGTGCCCGTGGCATGGGGATTTGCAATCATCAATTTTGTCTGGTGGATTGGAATCGGCCATGCGGGAACTCTCATTTCGGCGATACTCCTGCTGTTCCGCCAGCAATGGCGAACGTCCATTAACCGGTTTGCTGAAGCCATGACGCTTTTTGCAGTCGCCTGCGCCGGAATATATCCCGTGCTGCATCTGGGTCGTCCCTGGCTTGCATATTGGTTGTTCCCTTACCCCAACACAATGAATTTGTGGCCGCAGTTTCGAAGCCCCCTGGTCTGGGACGTCTTTGCCGTGTCGACTTACGGCACGGTTTCGTTTCTATTCTGGTTTGTTGGTTTGATTCCCGACCTGGCGACTCTGAGAGACCGTGCGGGCAACCGGTTGGCCAAGATCACCTATGGGATCCTGGCGATGGGTTGGAGGGGTTCCGCCCTGCATTGGCATCGTTACGAAACTGCTTATTTGTTGCTTGCCGGGTTGGCCACACCTTTGGTGGTTTCCGTACACACGGTGGTGAGCTTTGACTTCGCCGTCTCCATTGTACCCGGATGGCACAGCACCATTTTCCCCCCCCTACTTTGTCGCTGGAGCGATTTACTCGGGATTCGCGATGGTTATGGTGCTGGCGATCCCCATCCGAAAAATGTACGGGCTCGAAGACTTCATCACCATGAGACACCTGGACAACATGGCAAAGATCATCCTGGCCACCAGCCTGATCGTTTCGTACGGCTATGCCATGGAAGCTTTTTTCGCCTGGTACGGAGCGAACAGTTTTGAACAATACGTTTCCTTAAACCGTATGGAAGGGCCTTACGCTCCTTTGTTCTGGGGTTTGATGGTTTGCAATGTCTTGGCCCCGCAGTTCTTCTGGATCAAGAAAAACCGCAACAATACCATCATCCTTTTCATAATCTCGATCATCGTGAACGTGGGAATGTGGTTGGAACGATTCGTCATTGTCATTACCAGCCTGCACCGCGATTACCTTCCCTCTTCCTGGGATATGTACTACCCCACGATCTGGGACTGGGCCACTTACTTTGGAACCATTGGTTTGTTTTTGACGCTGATTTTCCTCTTCATTCGCGTTCTTCCCGTGATTTCCATTTTTGAATTGAGAACTCTGGTGCCGACCCCCGCAGAGGGCAGGCCAGCGCCGCATCCGGACGGCGCCCAGGTGGGTGGTAAAAAGGAATAAAGTTGTGAAAAGCACACCCTCAATTTACGGACTAATGGCGGAGTTTGAGTCGCCCGATGACTTGCTGAAGGCAGTACGGAATGCTCGTGAAGCCGGCTATCACAAAATGGACGCCTTCACGCCGCTGCCCATTGAAGGTCTTGCAGAAGCGCTGGAATTTCATCGCATCGAGCTGCCTCCCATCGTGCTGGTCGGCGGAATGATCGGCGGAGTGCTTGGATATGCTCTGCAGTACTATATTTCAGTCATTGCATATCCCGTGAACGTGGGGGGACGGCCTCTTAATAGCTGGCCGGCATTTATCCCAGTCACGTTCGAAGTGACAATTCTCTTTGCGGCTTTTTCGGCAGTGCTGGGCATGCTGGCGCTTAATGGACTTCCCCAGCCTTACCATCCTGTTTTTAACGTCCCGGAGTTTGCCCTGGCCACTCGAGATCGTTTCTTTTTGTGCATCGAGGCAACGGACCCGCAGTTTGACACTGTGGAAACACGTGGCTTTATCGAGAGCCTCCATCCGCGGCATATCAGCGAGGTACCGCATTAAGAATGAGGCGACCTTACTCACGGAACGGATTTCTGGTTTCCGCCGTTCTGGCCCTGGCCTCCTGCCGCCAGGACATGCATGACCAGCCGCGGTACGAGCCGTTGGAGAAGAGCCATTTTTTCGGAGACGCGCGCGCCTCCCGCCCTCAAGTACCCGGCACGGTGGCCCAGGGTCAATTGAGAATCGACGAGCACCTTTACACCGGAAAACTACAAGGAAATCTTGCCGACAGTTTTCCCTTCCCCATCACCAGGCAGGTGCTTGAGCGGGGACAGGAGCGCTACAACATTTTTTGTTCCCCATGTCACAGCAAGGTGGGTGACGGCCAGGGCATGATCGTTCGCCGCGGGTTTCGACCGCCGCCTACTTTTCACAGCGAACGGCTGCGCGCCGCACCACCAGGACATTTCTTCGACGTTATAACCAATGGCTTTGGATCGATGTACGACTACTCAGCACAACTACGGCCTGAGGAGCGCTGGGCGATTGTCGCCTACCTGAAAGCGCTGCAACTGAGCCAAGCGGCAGGCCTGGAAGATGTACCTGCTGGTGAACGTCAAAAATTGAGCAGAGACTAAAGATGAATCTCTTAGACACCAAGTTGGACCGTTTTCAAAGGCAGGCCTTTTTGGCGGGGACACTCGCTTTATTGATTTCGCTGGTGGGAGCTCTTTTCAACCGGGAACATTTTTTCCAAAGTTACCTTGTAGCTTATTTATTTTGGGTGGGACTCGCCTTGGGAAGTCTGGCTGTCCTGATGCTGCACCACCTGGTCGCCGGGAGTTGGGGCTTTGTGATTCAACGTTTCCTGGAAGCTGCTTCGCGCACTTTACCTTTAATGATCTTACTGTTCCTGCCCCTGCTGCTGGGACTGCATGAACTCTATCCGTGGACGCACCAGGAAGAATTACAAAACCCGGTTCTGCAGCACAAGACCGCTTATCTGAACGTGCCGTTCTTTATCGCCAGGGCTTTTATTTACTTTTTCGCCTGGCTCACCTTCGCCCATTTTTTTAACAGGTGGTCATGGCGTCAGGACCAGGGAGAGTTCCTTACCAAGAGAATGCAGCTTATGGCAGGACCTGGACTGGTGGCATACGTCTTGACCATGACCTTTGCATCTGTGGATTGGGTAATGTCTCTGGAGCCTCACTGGTATTCGACTATTTTCGGACTCAAGTTTGTTGTGGGCCAGGCCCTGGCGGCACTGGCGTTCAGTGTATTGGTGGTAGCACTGCTCTCGAAACGTCAGCCGTTGGCCGGATCGGTTTCGGCCCAGCACTCTCACGACCTGGGCAACCTCCTGCTCGCTTTTGTAATGCTTTGGGCCTACATCGCGTTCTCACAGTACCTGATCATCTGGTCTGGAAATCTTCCCGAGGAAGTTCCCTGGTATTTGCGGAGAACCGCCGGCCAATGGACTTTGGTCGCGGTGGTGCTCATTCTTTTTCATTTTGCGTCGCCTTTCTTGCTGCTTCTGGCTCGTTTGACCAAACGCAGGCTGGGGACGCTCATGAAGGTGGCGGTCCTGGTCCTTTTGATGCGGCTGGTGGACCTTTTCTGGTTAGTGATGCCGGCTTTTTATCCACAAGGCCCGGTCCTGCATTGGATGGACTTCACGGTCTGGATTGGAATGGGTGGCATTTGGGTGGCTATTTTCCTGAAAGGCCTCAAGGCGAGGCCTGTCTTGCCGTTGAACGATCCCAGAATGGAGCTCCAGACCGCCCACGCCGGGTGAAAACGATGACTAAAGAAGCACCTTTTCGCCACGGCAATTCGAGGGGCTATGAGCCCAGTGACATCAGCCTGCGTGTAGTTGTGATTTTTGGGATAGGCCTGCTGACGGCCGCCATCGTAATTCATTTTGCAGTCGGCGGACTTTTCAGCTTTTTGTTCACCAGAACTGAGACGCGCGACGTTCGTCAATCGCCGCTGGCGCAAAGTCGAAGAGTCCCACCCCAACCCCGCCTTCAGGTAGTTCCAGAACAGGGACTGCGGCTGATGCAGGAGGAGCAGGAGAAGTTGCTACACAGTTATCAATGGGTAGATCGCGCTTCAGGCGTGGTCAGGATTCCCATCGATCGCGCCATGGAGCGCCTTCTGGAAAAAGGATTGCCGGTGCGCACAGGCCGGACCGCCATCATGCCGGAAACTTCGGCAAACCCCGCCGTTATCGACACTGAGGTGCGGGAAAGGGACCAGAACAAATGAAAGCTTCTCATCAATTCCGACTATTAGTGGTCCCTCTCCTGGTCTTGGTAGCAATCGAGAGGAATGCCTTTTCGCAGTCGCAACTGCCGGGTCCCCTCCGCGAAGTCGACATCATACAGCGGCTGGATCAGCCGGTCCCTCTGGACCTCGAGTTTACTGACGACAGCGGCCGCAAAGTGACATTGGCCGAATATTTTGAAAAACGGCCCGTCCTCCTTACCCTGGCTTATTTTAACTGTCCCATGCTGTGCGGGCTGCAGCTTGACGGCGTGTTCAGCGCGCTTCGAGTATTGCCTTTCACAGCTGGGAAGGAATTTGAATTTGTGGTGGTCAGCTTTAATCCAGAGGAAGGCCCGTCGGAAGCCCGTGAAAAGAAAAATCTTTATCTAAAGAAATTCGGCAGCCGTGCCTATGAAAAGGGATGGCACTTCCTGACCGGTGAGGAGGATTCCATCCGAAAGCTCACCCGGGCGGTGGGCTTTCGCTATAGCTATGATCCTCACTCCGGAGAGTACGCGCACGGGACCGCCGTTTATGTCTTGACTCCCCGAGGGCGCCTTGCCCGCTATTTTTACGGAATTGAATACGCGCCCAAGGATCTTCGCTTCAGCTTGATGCAAGCCGCTGAGGAGAAAATTGGATCTCTGGCCGACCGGCTGCTTTTGTTCTGCTACCACTACGATCCGGTTACCGGAAAATACGGTTTTCTTATTTTGAACTCGATACGCGTGGCCGGATTGGCCACCCTGTTGGCCTTGACTATCTTTATGGTCAGCATGTTTCGCCGCGACCGCAAGGGAACGGCTTTTTCTTCGGGTGGACCCGCAAAACACTCCGGCATTCACCCGGCTTAGATCTTATGTGGTCTGGTTTTCCATTATTTCCCGAAACTGCATCGACCGTTGCAGGACGCATCGATAACCTTTATTTTTTTCTGGTTTCGGTCACAGCCTTTTTCACCTTATTAATTTTCCTGCTGGTTTTTATTTTCGCGCTGAAATATCGCCGCAAGTCCGAAACAGAACGGCCGCGGCCGATTACCGGATCATTTTTCCTCGAGTTTATCTGGATTGGGGTCCCGCTCGTGATCACGTTGATAATGTTTACCTGGGGGGCGGTTCTCTACTTCGACCTCGCACGGCCTCCCAAAGGAGCACTCGACATTTACGTAGTCGGCAAGCAGTGGATGTGGAAGGTCCAGCATCCCACCGGGCAGCGGGAAATCAACGAATTGCACATCCCTATCAATCGCCCCGTTCGCCTCACCATGGCTACGGAGGACGTCATCCACAGCTTCTATATTCCAGCCTTCCGCATTAAGAAAGATGTGGAGCCCGGCAAATACAGCACTCTCTGGTTCGAAGCAACGCAAACCGGTGAATTCCACCTCTTCTGTGCCGAGTATTGCGGGACGCGTCACTCCCTGATGGGGGGCAAGGTGGTGGCCCTGGAACCGAAACAGTATCAAGCCTGGTTAAGTGGCGGAGCAGCCGATGAAACTCTCGAGGAAGCGGGCGCGCGTTTGTTTCAGCAGTTGGGCTGTGTCACCTGTCATCGAGCGGATTCAGGCGCCCGAGGGCCGGCGCTGGAAGGCAAATTTGGAAAACCGGTTCTCTTAAGCAGCGGCGAGACTGTCATTTTTGATGAAGCTTACACCCGCGAATCGATATTGAATCCCCGTTCCAAAATAGTCGCCGGCTATCCAACAGTCATGCCCACCTTCCAAGGGCAAATCAGTGAGGAAGGCCTGCTCCAGCTCATTGCTTTTATCAAGTCGCTCACGCCAAGGCAGGAAGGTAATCAATGATGAGTTCCCCGACGATGCATCGCGAAGAGATTGCTTTGGAATCGCCCTGGACACCCAAGCAACATTACTTAAACATGAGTTACGGCGTCCGCTCTTGGCTGTTGACGAAGGACCACAAGCGAATCGCTCTGCTTTATCTGCTTTCCATCACTCTTTTCTTCTTTGTGGGAGGGTTCTTTGCCGTCTTGATCCGCCTGGAGTTAATGACCCCGCAAGGCGACATGGTCCAGTCCGAGACTTACAACAAGCTGTTCACTTTGCACGGTGTCATGATGATTTTTTTCTTTCTCATCCCTTCCATCCCTGCCGTACTGGGAAACTTTCTTGTCCCCATGATGATTGGAGCCAGGGACCTGGCCTTCCCCAGGCTGAACCTGGCGAGCTGGTATATTTTTGTCATCGGTGCGCTCTTTGCTCTTGGTTCCGCCATTTTTGGGGGGCTGGACACTGGCTGGACTTTTTACACTCCTTACAGCAGCATCTACAGCAACACTAACGTCGTCAGCGCTGCGCTCGGCGTCTTCATTACCGGCTTCTCCTCGATTCTTACCGGGTTGAATTTCATCGTTACCATTCACAAGATGCGAGCACCGGGGCTCACCTGGTTCCGGCTGCCGCTGTTCATCTGGGCCCATTACGCCACCAGCCTAATCATGGTTCTAGGGACACCGGTTATAGCCATCACGATGGTGCTGGTAATCCTGGAGCGGTTTTTTGGGGTGGGGATTTTCGATCCTGCCGTCGGCGGGGATCCGCTGCTCTTCCAGCACCTTTTCTGGTTTTATTCACACCCGGCGGTTTACATCATGATCCTGCCGGGCATGGGAGTTATCAGCGAAATTGTCGCTTGCTTCGCCCGCAAGAGAATTTTTGGATATCGCTTTGTTGCTATGGCAAGTCTGGCGATCGCCGTCATTGGCTTTCTGGTGTGGGGCCATCACATGTTTCTAACCAGCCAGTCCGTTTACGCCAGCATGATTTTCTCGCTGCTGAGCTTTCTGGTTGCGATTCCTTCAGCAATCAAAGTGTTTAACTGGACGGCCACTCTCTATAAGGGTTCAGTTTCCTATCAGACTCCGATGTTGTATGCGTTCGGTTTTATCGGACTTTTTACGATTGGCGGCTTGACCGGACTTTTCCTGGCAACACTGGCCGTGGATATTCACGTCCACGACACTTACTTCATCGTGGCCCATTTTCATTACATCATGGTCGGCGGAATGGTGATGGCCTATCTGGGAGGCATCCACTTCTGGTGGCCGAAAATGTTCGGCAGACTTTACCCTGAGGGCTGGGCGCGATTCGCCGCGCTGGTTATTTTTGTCGGCTTTAACCTCACCTTTTTCCCTCAATTCGTGCTCGGATACCTGGGAATGCCACGCCGCTACCACGTCTATCCTGAGGAATTCCAGGTGCTCAACGTGATGTCTTCTGCGGGAGCTTCGATACTGGGTGTGGGCTACCTCATTCCCATGGTCTATCTAATCTGGTCCTTGAAGTATGGACATGTTGCCGGCCCGAATCCATGGCGCGCAGCGGGACTGGAGTGGGAGACTCCCTCCCCTCCGATCACTCACAATTTTGAATCCACCCCCGTCGTCCAGAGAGGCGCCTACCCTTATTCGCCTGAGGAGGTCCAAGTTGTCTGAAGCTCATCCTGCTCTCGCACATCACTTTGAAGACGCTGAGCAACAGCACGAGGCGGCCAGCCTCGGCATGTGGGCTTTTTTGATCACTGAAATTATGTTTTTTGGTGGTTTGTTTGCGGGTTATGCCGTTTACCGGATGAAAAGCCCTGAAGGCTTTGCAGAAGCCAGCCATCACCTCGACATCGCACTTGGCGGCGTAAACACCGCGGTGTTAATAGCCAGCAGCTTGACCATGGCATTGACAGTGCGCGCCGCCCAAATGGGCAGCCGGCGTTTTCTGATGCTGTTCCTGATATTGACGATTGCCCTGGGTTCCGTATTCCTGGGAGTAAAAGTCGTCGAGTATACCCATAAGTTCGAAGAATCGCTCATACCCGGGCGTCACTTTAATTTCGAAGGGATGTACAGTCGGACGGCTGAGATGTTTTTCTTCTTTTACTTTGCCATGACGGGGATGCACGCCCTGCACATGATAATAGGCGTGGGCTTGATGCTGGCTTTGCTGGTCATGGCACATCGGGGTCGATTCTCGCCGGAGTACTACTCCCCGGTCGAGCTCAGCGGTCTCTACTGGCATTTTGTGTATATCGTCTGGATTTTTCTTTTCCCATTGCTTTACTTGATTGGTCGCCACTAATGTCTCATACCATCTTAAGCAAAAAACTTTATTGTTCGATCTTTGCCGCCCTGTTGGCTCTGACCTTGGTCACCGTGATGGTGGCGATGATTGATCTCGGTCCTTTAAACACCCCACTGGCCCTGGGTATCGCAGGCCTAAAAGCAACCCTGGTCATTCTTTACTTCATGCACGTGCGGTACAGCAGCCGCTTGACCTGGATGTTCGTGGGGGCCGGGTTTTTCTGGCTGGGCATTCTTCTTGCCCTGACCCTAAGCGATTTCTTGAGCCGGGGGTGGCTTCCCGGCTATGCCTCGTCCATTGCTCCTGAGCAGGTGACCACGAGACCTCTCGAGATTCCTCCTCAGCCCGGTCCCTCGAAGCCTGAATAAGCGTGCGTTTGTTGCGAGCACGAGTGAAGGCAAATTCCTGGGACAGGAGCCCGCTTTACAAGCAGGAGGTCCGCGGTTTGAGCCCACCAGCGCCCACCAAGGTTTTCAATGGCATATGGCCGATTTTGGGAAGGCGAGAAAGGCCACTGTAGTTAAATTCAATGTTGACGAAGTGTTGCAAAACCCGAGTGCCGTTTAGCCAGACAGTGGGGAGATCCTCTCGAGCGACGATCCGGGATTAGTTCGCGACACGTCCAGCGCGCGTTCGGCTGTGCATCAGGTCGCGGCGCGGGATGTACTGGATCGTCGACATTGAGGGACAACGCTCCAGGATTTCCAGCCGCTCGTCCTTCTTCAGTTCGTAGCCGGCTATCACGTTGCGCAGCTTGTAAAACGGAATGAGCTCGCGCCCGAGATTGAACAGGTGCCGGAACATGAACGGGTTCCGCACGGCGAAGCTGGCCGTGTCCCAGAAGAAGCTGGGACGTAGGTACCACGCGCGCGTGAGGCGCCGCTGCCACGCCTCGGCGTCGAAGCCATTGTTCGATCGCAAGGCGCCGTCGGCGACCCATCCCCACCGCGCCTCAAATTCGGAGGAACGCGTCCGGTCGTAGCCGCCCTCAGCCTGGCGCACCCACCAACGCGGCTCGATCTCGCCGCTGTCGAGCGCCTCCTCGTACATCGGCGTGCCGGGATACGCGATCGCAATGTGGAAGTTGACGAGGCTCGGCCGAATGCGCATCGCGAAGTTCAGCGTGCGTGTGATCGACGCTTCCGTCTCGCCGGGGGCGCCGACGATCATCGTCGCGTAGGTGCGGATCCCGAGGTTGCGGCAGCGCTCGAACGCGTCGGCGACTTTTTCGAGATCCACTTCCTTTCTGATCCGCCGAAGGATCTCGGGGTCGCCGGATTCCACGCCCATGTTGAGGATGTGGCAGCCCGCTCGCTTCATCAGCGAAAGCAGCGGCTGCGGGATCAGGTCGGCGCGGGTGTTGCAGCGCCAGCGAATGTTCAGCTTCGCGTCGATGAACGCCTGGCACAGCTCCTTGGCCCAGTGTTGGTTTGCGGTGAAGGTGCTGTCCTTGAACACGAAGGTGCTCGTATTATGGATCTCCTTGTAGCGCTGGATGTCCTCCACGATGCGATTCACCGACCAGTAGCGGAACTTCTTGCCCATCACCTGCGGCGCGTCGCAGAACGTGCACGAGAACGGGCAGCCGCGCGACAACATCATCGACAGGACCCGCCCTGGCAGCATCGGCATGTGGTAGTCAAGTGGACCGTACATCGAGTAGTCGGCGCTTGGCAGGCTGTCGAGATCCACCAGAAACGAGCGCGCCGGCTGCACGGTCACCTCGCCCGTCTGGGCATTGCGGGTGATGACGTTCGGAACCTCGCGCAGCAGCTCGTGCAGGTTGGAGTAGCCGTACCCCTGGCGCACGCCGTGATCGCGCAGCTTCTGGCAGCACTTGAGCATCGCCAGCTCACCCTCGCCGTGGATGGCGAAGTCCATGGTCGTCGCCATGGAGAAGATGTCGTCCTTGCTGGCGTCGATGTGGGCGCCGCCGAGCACGATCGGGAGGCCCGGGCGCGCGTGCTTGAGCGCCGCGCACAGTGCGAGCGCGCTCAAAAGCTGCGGAGTCATCAAGCTGATGCCGACCAGATCGGGGTCGGACGCAATCACTCGCGTGACCGTCTCGGGGATCGTCAATCCGTTGATGTCGGCGTCGAGCGCCGACACGTCAAACCCTTCCCGGCGCAGAAGGGCGGCGATATACAGCACGCCGAGCGGCTGCAAACCGTATTTCGGTTTGTTCCCCGGAATGAACGGCGGATAGAGAAGCGACACCCGCAAGGTGTGGAAATTATTGCTCAGACGGATTGCCTGGCGCAAGAACGTACCGGTAGGACTCGTTGGTGATTAGCAGGGGAATATGCCATAGTGCCCAGAAGAAGATGCGTATATGGGTTACATACAAGGGAGAGCCGGAATCAGAGATATCTGATGCCGGAACGATAGATGACTATATTGAGGAGGAAAATCCAGTACGCTTTCTGGATGCGTTTGTCGAGCAGCTGGATTTGAGGGAATTAAGTTTTGAGCATGCGAACCCGGCGGAGACGGGACAACCTCCCTATGATCCGGGAGATTTGGGTTTTTCCTCCTGTGGCTTTCGTTTGGGTGCCGCGAGTCGTTGAAAGGCAATATGCATCATGATTGTCGTTACGCAGCTGCCCTGTTCGTTTTCGAACATTAGCGACCGGTCATTCGCTCCAGGTCTTCGGGATACCTAGCCCCGTGCACCTTGATCTTTGAGGCAGAGTTATCGATATCACGGAGATCGTCCAACGTAAGCTCGACTGCAACAGCTCCCATGTTCTCTTTCAGGCGCTCAAGCCTGCGGGTGCCCGGGATGGGAACAATCCATGGCCTCTGTGCAAGCAGCCATGCGAGCGCGATTTGAGCAGGTGTCGCCCCTCTACGTTCAGCAATCCTGCCAAGTAAATCAACCAAGACCCTATTCGCTTTCCGAGCCTCCGGCGTAAAGCGAGGGAGGAGGTTGCGGAAATCGGAGTTGTCGAACGCAGTGTTTTCGCTGATCTTCCCCGTGAGAAATCCCCTGCCGAGAGGGCTATAAGGAACGAAGCCGATTCCGAGTTCCTCGAGCGTCGGCAGCAGTTCCCTTTCAGGGTCTCTTGTCCACAGAGAGTATTCGCTCTGGACTGCAGTGACCGGTTGAACTGCATGTGCGCGACGGATCGTTTGCACCCCTGCCTCGGAAAGGCCGAAATGCTTCACCTTACCCTGGCGAATAAGGTCCTGGACCGCTCCCGCCACGTCTTCAATTGGCACGTCCGGGTCCACTCGGTGTTGATAGAAGAGATCGATGGCATCGATCTCGAGCCGCTTGAGCGAGCCCTCGGCAACCTGCTTGATGTGTTCCGGCCGACTATTCAGGCCAACCCAACGCCGTTCACCGTTGGGATCAAGTTTGAAGCCGAACTTCGTGGCTATCACTACTTGCTCGCGGAGGGGAGCCAGGGCTTCGCCCACAAGTTGTTCGTTAGTGAATGGGCCGTAGACTTCGGCCGTGTCGAAGAATGTGATGCCACATTCGACCGCCGACCGAATCAGAGAGACCATCTCCTTCTCGTCTCCAGCCGGACCGTAACCAAAGCTCATTCCCATGCAGCCGAGCCCGACAGCCGAGACCTCCAGGCTGCTCTTTCCAAGTTTGCGTTTCTGCATTGTTTCTCCTTGGGAACCGTTTGTTGATCTCCAGGTTAGCCTAATACCTGATTGGTGTGCCAAATCGGGCGCCGTCGCTGGAAATTCGCCACTGAAATCTCTTTTCATACCCTCGATTCATACTCTCGGCCTCCCCTCGCAAGCTCTGCTCGTAAACACGACATTCGACTGGCAAAGTAGCCCAATCTACAGTCCGAGAAAAAATTCCCATGCTGCCCATCAGTCGCAGCAGCCGGTTAATTTAATTCCCCTCGCATCCACCGTTTAGCCGGAGGGAATGCGGCTCTCTCCTTGGCACGTTTATTGCAATCCGGTGGATATATCTGTGTGGTGATTGATTCTACTTGAATCACGGGAAGGGGAACCCAATATGAGCAAGAAAGCCGCGCTTGCCGCAGGCGCCCTGGGCGCCGGATTGTGATGTACGTGCTGGACCCTGGCCTTGGAAAAAGACGCAGGGCCATGGCACGAGACCAGGTAATTCATGGCCTCCACAAGACCGGGGATGCTTTGGATGCCACCTATCGGGACCTTCGGAACCGAACGAAAGGCGTGATAGCGGAGACGAAATCGCGGATATCCCGGGAGGTGGCGGCGGACAGTGTACTGGTGGAGAAGGCGCGCTCCAAATTAGGCCGTTTGGTGTCTCACCCCAGCGCGATCAAGGTCACGGTCAAAGACGGCATCGTGACGCTCAGCGGGCCTATCCTTGCTCGCGAAGTCGATCGGCTCCTTTCCAGGATCAGCTCACTTCGCGGCATCAGGGGTGTTGAGAATCGTCTGGAGATTCACCAGACTGCTGACAGAACTCCGGGACTGCAGGGCGGTGTTGCTCGACCTGGAGAGCCCATGGAGTTCATGCAGACCCATTGGTCTCCTACCGCTCGTTTGTTGGCAAGCGGCACCGGCATGGCTTTAGCCATCGCAGGTTTGAGAAAAGGACGGCTGTGGGGCGCCGCGCTCGTCCCGGCAGGGGCTGCGCTCCTGGCTCGCGGTTTGAGCAACAAGGAGTTCAAGAGACTGGTTGGATTCGGCGCCGGAAGAAAGGCCGTCGCGGTCCACAAGAACATAACAGTCGGCGCTCCGGTGGAACAGGTGTTTGAGTTCTGGAACAATTTTCAGAATTTTCCAAAGTTCATGACCAGCGTTCGCGAAGTACGCGACAGTGGCGCGGGCCGGTCCCACTGGACCGTCAGCGGACCTGCCGGAGTTCCCGTTGAGTGGGACGCAGTCATCACTCGAATGGTTCCCAACAAAACGCTCGCCTGGAAGAGCGTTCGAGGCTCGACCATCGGCCACTCCGGCATTGTTCATTTCTTTCCCAATGCCAACGGAACTACTACCATCGATATCAAACTTTCGTACAACCCGCCGGGTGGAGCTCTGGGTCATAGCCTGGCTGCCCTTTTTGGAGCCGATCCCAAACGGCAGATGGACGAAGACCTTATGCGCATGAAGTCATTTTTGGAAACCGGCGTTCCGCCCCGTGACGCGGCTGAAAGAGAACTGGTGCATTAAGGAGCCTTTATGCCACAGAAAAAACACGTAAGGGGCGTCAGCTCCAAAGAACAAAAACAATACGAACACATTAAGGAAGAAGCCCAGAAATCCGGGAGGTATGGCAAACGGGCTAAAGAAGTTGCAGCCAGAACTGTCCTCAAACAGCACAAGAAGAAAGGGCACAAAAAGGGGGAGTAGAGAAAGGTGAAAAAAATGCAAGAGACTAAAACCACTCAGGAAAAGCACAAATGTCCGGGCTGCGGTCAGAGCTTCGATTCACGCGAAGAACTGCGCCGGCACGAAGAGCAGTGTAAAGCGGTGCTCGCCAGTGCACCCAAGTAATCCTCCTCATTCTTACGAGCGCTCCTGCGGCCGTGCATTTGAATCGCGACTGCGGGGCGCTCCTCCCACGCGCTGGAGGGCCTTCGCAGGAATTTTTCCTGCGGGCGACAGGTCATCTGCAGGAAGAGCGGCAATCTGTGGCTGCTTTCGTGCAATAAGCACAAGTGCTTGCTTCGCAGGCGCTCCGCGCACGCCTCTGATGTTGCACGGCATCGGATGGGGCGCAGCGGAGACTGTGGACGAGCCGGCGCACCTTGGAGGAAGGATAATCAACAGGGGCTTGATCTCAAAGCTGCGATCTTTATTCGCTCCGCAAAAAAAGCCGTTTGAAATTCTCCCGGGTCTGCGTGGCAATTTCCGTAACGTCGACCTGCTGCAACTCGGCTAGTTTCTCCGCAACATAACAAACATAGGCCGGCTCGTTGCGCTTGCCACGCCGGGGCACTGGAGCCAGATACGGGCAATCTGTCTCGATCAGCAGGCGATCGGCCGGAATCGTTCGGGCAATTTCGGCCAAATCGGTGGCCTTAGGAAAAGTAATGATGCCACCAAAAGAAATATAAAAACCCAGGCCCAGGCAGCGCTCAGCGGTGCTTCTGCTGTGGGAAAAACAATGAAGCACGCCCCCATTAGCTCCAGAAAATTCCTCCTCCAGAATCTCACAGGTTTCCTCTTCCGCGTTTCGACTGTGAATGATCACTGGTTTCCCGCATTTTCGAGCCTGTCGTAACTGTTCGCGAAAGGTACGCCGCTGGACATCAGCAGGAGAATGCTCATAAAAAAAATCAAGTCCGATCTCTCCCCAAGCCACCACTTTGGGATGGCTCATTAGCTCCTGCAATAGACTGCCGGTGCTTTGGTCGTAAAAACGTGCATCGTGAGGATGGACTCCCACCGCTGCGTAAAGCTCCGGGTCGGCCTCCACCAGACTCAGAACACGCTGCAGGCTTTCCACGTCTCCCGTACAGCAGCCAACGGTGAGTATTTCACGGACTTCTTTTTCTCGCGCTCTTAGTATCACCTGCGCCAGATCGTCGAGGAACTCCGGGGAATCCAGATGGGTGTGTGAATCAGCAAACAATCCGCTTACCTCAAGCGGGATCCAATGGCCACCGGCTCAGCAAAAGTTGCCAGAACCGGCTTTCCGCCTTCAGAAGCCGCCACGACCATGCCATCGGAATCAACGCCCATGAGACGGGCGGGCTTGAGATTCACTACCACGATTACCAGGCGGCCTACCAGAGATTCGGGAATGTATTCTTTGCCAATGCCGGCGACCACCTGACGGGTCTCAGAACCAACGTCCACCTGTAGCTTGAGAAGCTTGTCCGATTTTGCCACGCGTTCGGCCGAAATCACCCGGCCTACGCGCATGTCGACTTTTGCAAATTCATCCAGGCTGATTCGATTGTCCTGAGGAGCTGCCGGTAAGGGAGTCTGCACGGTATTCTCGCTTTCTTTGGCGGCCATTAGCGCCTGCCGGAATTGATCGACATCAATACGCGGGTAAATGGTTTCCCCGGCCCCAAGCGCGGTTCCCGGGCTAAGACGGCCCCACTCAAATTTCTTGTTGCCCGCTTCCTGAATATATCCGAGCTGCCGCAAAATGGAAGCGGAGCCGTCGGGAATGATCGGCAGCAAAAGACAGCCGATCAGACGTAATGATTCTGCCGAGTCGTATAGGATCCTGTTCAGTCGATCCCGTTTGGACTCATCCCGCGCCAGCGCCCACGGTTCATGCACTACAATGTATTTGTTCACGTGTGAGATCAGATCCCAAACCGCTTCAAGCGCCTTGTTGATCTGCCAACGCTCAAAATTTTGCACGTAGCCTTTAACAGCCGACTCTGCTCGAGCCCGCAACTCCTCAGAAGATCTCTCCGATTGACCTTCAGTGGGGATACGTCCGCCAAGATAACTCTGGATCATCTTGACCACCCGGCTGGTCAGGTTACCCAGATCATTGGCCAGATCGCTGTTGATACGTGTAACCAGGTTTGAATAAGAAAAATTACCATCGGCTCCGATGGGGAGTTCTCGGAGCAGAAAATAACGGATATAGTCGGGTTTCAAGACGCCGAGCAACTCTTTACTGGTGACAAAGTTTCCACGTGACTTCGACATCTTCTCACCCTCAACGCTCCACCAGCCGTGAACCAGCAGTTGACGTGGCGTGGGAAGACCTGCCGCCATCAAGAAAGCCGGCCAGTAGACCGCATGGAATCGCAGGATATCTTTTCCAATAAGCTGCACATCGGCGGGCCAGTACCTTTCCCATTCCTGCCCTTTGTCCGGGTAGCCCAGGCCGGAAAGATACCCCGTCAAGGCATCGAACCATACGTAGAAAATATGGTTTTCGCTTTCCGGAACCGGAATCCCCCAGCGAAATGAAGTGCGGCTGATGCTTAAATCGTTCAGGCCTCCCTTTACAAAACTGGTGATTTCGTTCATGCGAGTACGCGGCAGGACGAAATCAGGATTTTGCTCATAAAATTTCAGCAGTGGCTCCTGAAACGTTGAGAGCCGGAAGAAGTAGCTCTCTTCGGTCACAAATTCCGCCGCACGGCCGCAATCGGGGCAGGTTTGTTCGCCTTCCGGAACGTAAGCTTCACAGCGGACACAATAAAAACCGCTATACTCACCCAGGTATATATGTCCGGCGCTCTCAATTTTTTTGAAAATGTCCTTCACGGCGCGGTAATGCTGCTCCTGAGTCGTGCGGATAAAGCGATCATAGGTTAAACCGAGCTGCCGCCAGATCGCTTTAAACTCGGCTGAGTTCTGGTCCGCCAGTTGGCGAGGGCTCATGCCCATCTGCTGGGCAGCTCTCTCAATTTTCAACCCATGTTCATCGGTCCCGGTTAGAAAACACACGTCGTGGGCCGTAATCCGCTTGTAACGCGCGATGGCGTCTGCAATAACGGTGGTGTAGGTATGGCCGACGTGAGGCAGGCCGTTAACGTAGTAAAGAGGAGTGGTTAAATAAAACCCTTTGTCCATTCAAAAATCTTCTGCCGTATGACCTTCATCGGCACCCTTTCGCGTTCACAGATGGCCTTCAAGTCTTCATATTCGGGAGAAACATTCACAACCCGTCCATGCAAACGGCCGATTTTCAGACGAACCTGACCATATTCCGTCTGAATTTCCTTTATCTCGCGTTTCAGTATTTGACGTTTCCACCTGCTCCAGCGAAGTCCCAGCGTTGTGGTTTCACAAAAAACCAACTCTGACATTTTGTCATGGTCCTGCGGGCGGCAAAGCAGCGAGAGGAGGACACCGGGACGGCTTTTCTTCATGTGCAGTGGAGTGTAGTAAACTTCGAGCGCACCCAGGCTCAGCGCCTTTTCCATGAAGTAGCCCAGTGTCTCAGGATCAAGATCATCAATGCTGGCCTCCAGCAGGATAATCTCTTCAGCCATCCCTGCTTCGAGAGCATAAGAAGGAGATGACGCACTGGACTCTTTCTCCTGCCGCTCCTGTGCCAGAATCAATCTTAACATGTTGGAAATATTCGGGTATTCCCGATCGCCGGCCCCAAAGCCGCATGCTTCGATGGCCACGGGAAAGGTGGGTTTTGAGGCTTCTGCCAGGGTGGTAACAATGGCCGCGCCGGTGGGAGTTGTAAGCTCTCCCAGCGCGTCATCCATCAGCACCGGAAAACCACGCACCAGCTCCGCCGTGGCCGGCGCTGGGACAGGCCAGGTTCCATGGGAAAATGTCACAGTGCCTCCACCGAGATGAAGCGGCGCAGTAAAGAAACGGTCCACTCCAAAATAGTGAAACCCAATGCAGGCACCCACGATGTCCACGATCGCGTCAGCGGCTCCCACCTCATGAAAATGCACGTTTTCGGGAGAGCAGCCGTGCATCCGCGCTTCCGCCTCAGCCAGGCGCATGAAGATGCTGATGGACTTTTCTAAAACCCAGGGGTGGAGACGGCTTCTCTGCAGGATTGACAGAATTTCTGCAAAGCTTCTCCCGTGGCTGACCGTTGAAGCACCGTGTATGCCGTGATGAGGGTGCACATGTTTTTCTGAAGGCACCGGAACTCTGACCTGAAAGTTGATGCCGGCAATGCCAAGCCGCTCCACGGGCTCCGCACGGAGCTCAAACTCAGGCAATTCAATTCCGCCTAGCTGCGTTTTTAAGTGCTCAAGCGGAAGGCCCAGGTGAATCAGGGCACCCAGGATCATGTCGCCACTGACCCCATTAAAAGTGTCGAAAAACAGAACCTTGCTCATCTGCCGATAGCCAATCTTTCCGGAGCACCGTAGACATTTTGCGTTTTAGAGCCAATCAAAAGCAAATGCGACGTCGTCACACGCCTCACTTGAAAAAGGTACTATCATAATGCGTCATGATATTGGAGCGAATCGGGCAAGTTGAGACATTCTTTCTGCAGCTCATCCGGGAACAATTCGGAATCGAGTTACCTCACCTGGTCGTGGAAAGCCCGCGTCTTGAATTCGGTGATCTTGCTTTTCCATTCCCTTTTGAACTTGCAAAACATCTGCGCCGCTCCCCGCGGCAGATTGCCGGAGAGGTAGTCCAGCTCGTCCAGAAAAGCGGCAAGAACCCGCCGGGTGTGCAGCGGGTGGAGGCTGCTGGAGCGGGTTATATTAACGTATTTTTTGATCGGCCTCCCTTTTTCAAGGCTCTGCGCAATTGGCTTGAAGCCGGCGCTTGCACCTCTTCGCTCCACCAAGCGAAGGTGGTAGTCGAACACACTAACATCAATCCCAACAAGGCAGCCCATATCGGCCATTTACGCAATGCAGTTTTGGGAGACACTTTCGTGCGCTTGCTTCGGGCAAGCGGCGATCAGGTGGAGGTGCAAAACTACATCGACAATACGGGAGTTCAAGTTGCCGACGTGGTAGTCGGTTTTCAGCACCTCCGTCAAATGTCGCTCAAGGACATTGAACAGGTCCCGGAGCCCTTTGATTATTATTGCTGGGATCTGTACGCCCAAGTCTCAGACTGGTACGCGAAAGATTCGTCTCATCTAAACCATCGTTACCAGACCCTGGCAGAGATTGAGGAGGGCAGAGGCGAAACCGCGCAGATTGCAGAACATATTTCAATGAGAATCGTTCAGGCGCACCTGAACACCATGTTGCGTGTGGGTGTCCACTACGACGTCCTTCCCAGGGAAAGTGAAATCCTCCACCTTCATTTTTGGGAAGAAGCTTTTGAGCAACTCAAGAAACGTAGGGCCATCGAGTTTCGCCTAGAGGGTCCCAATGCGGGCTGCTGGGTGATGAAGCTGCAGGATGCGGACCAGGAAGAAGAAAAAATCATCGTCCGCAGCAACGGCACCATTACTTACGTGGGAAAGGATATCGCCTATCAGCTCTGGAAATTCGGCCTTTTGGACAAGAACTTTCACTACCGGCCCTTTTTCCAATACCCAGATGGTGAAACAGTTTGGATAAGCAGCGCCAGTCATTTGGAAAGCAAGCAGCCCGATTTTGGCAAAGCGCGGTTTGTTTACAACGTCATTGATGTCCGTCAATCCTATTTGCAAAAGGTCGTGGTGCAGGCCCTGCGCAGCCTGGGCTTTGAAGAAGAAGCCAGTCGATCCATTCATTTTTCTTATGAAATGGTAGCGCTAGCGCCCCGTTGCTGCGCTGAGATGGGTATTGAGCTTTCAGACGAGGAGCGCCGTAAAGCGTACGTCGAAGTTTCCGGCCGCAAGGGCCTGGGGGTCAAAGCCGATGACCTCATCAATCAGCTCATTTCGCGATCCTTTCAAGAAGTTTCGAGCCGGCAACCCGAGTTGCCGAAGGAAAGGCGTGAATTGCTGGCTCGCCAGATTGCGGTGGGAGCCCTTCGGTACTTTCTGTTGAAATATGCGCGCAATTCGGTGATTGCGTTTGATTTTTCGGAAGCTCTAAATTTCGAGGGAGAAACCGGCCCTTACCTTCAGTATTCGGTGGTGCGAGCCAATAACATATTTCAAAAACTGCAGGCGCAGGCGCCGACTAAACCAGCGCCGGAAGGCGGCCCGTCCTTAAGTCATGGTGTGCTGGACTCGTTTCTCAGCGATCCTCAGATTTGGGGGCTTCTACTCCAGGCAGCCCGCCTGGAAGACGTGGTCCGGCAATCGATACAAACCTTGGAAATCTCCTATCTGGCAAAATATGCGTTTACTCTGGCGCAACAGTTTAATCTTTTTTATCATAGATATCATATTCTCTCGGAAGAGGACCCCTCCCGAAAGAAGTTTTATGTGGACGTCGCAGAGGTGACCCGGGCTGCAATGCTCAAGGGGTTGAACTTGTTG
>JACQSY010000028.1 GCA_016211085.1 Acidobacteriota bacterium
GCTCTATTGTAAAGCCATTTGTGAGACACTACACTAGGGGTCCGTCCGCCACGGGAATGACCGTGATGATGAGGCCTTGTTGGCGCAGGGCGACAGCCGGAATCTCGCTTTCCCCGCTGACCTTAATCGAGACTGAACCCAGGAACTCGTCGATGCCGGAGACGCCCGAAAAGAATTCGGTTAGAAAACGCGCCACTTGATTGCCGGCCGCCAGACTGAAGGGGACCTCGGAGGTTTTAGCACCCGATTTATCAAACAGAGTGAGAGTTAGGGTAACGGCTGTAGAAAGGGGATTGGCAAAGGCAATGCCCATGTTGGAGTCTCCCCGCGTGTCCACAGGGACGTGCATTTCATTCCTGGCGGGAGAATTCAGGACCCCCGCCTCAGTGAAAAGCGCACCTCCGCTGAAGATGGAAAATACCTGCACCGTCGTGAGCTCCAAGGCTGAATCAAGTTGGATCCACCCCGCGGTCAGGGAACTGGGTTCGCTTCGGACAGTCGTTAAGGCGACCGTCGAGCGTGCCGGCACTGTGAACCTGATGTCACTCCCTGTCTCTCCGGAGGCAAAGGTCAAGGAGAGGGGAGTCCCAGTCGGCCGGAACGTCCTGAGTCTCACCTCCGTGGCCGTGTCGTGGCTGTTTGTAGCCAGCAACGTAACGGAGGCCACGTTGCCGCCTGTGGCCAGGTGGGGAAAGATGGCGGTCGCCGCGTCCTCTACCACCAGGCTCGCCCCCGCAGGCGCCGAAGGATCAGCATCCATTTCTCCCGTGTCGAGAAAGTCCGCCGTCGCTCCCGACTGGAAGTTGTGGTAGTGGATCTGTACCCCCGCTTCAAAGAAAAAAGGAATAGAGCCACTGGTGAAGACTTGGTTGCCTGCCGCATCCAAACCCCTCTGGCTGACATTGACTGCAATCGGTATGGTAATCGTTCCGCTTACGGGCACCGTGACAACCGTCATGGGGATATCGGCGATCGTCTCCGCGGTGGTAACAGGCGTTCCGAACGCGGCCCGAAAGCTGATGTTGATGGAAGAAATGCTGAGCCCGTTGACTGCGTCCAGAGTTGCTGTCCCGGATCCGGCATCATTGGGGATCCCATTGAGCGATAACGCGGTGTGCATCCGCGCGTCAATTTCTCCGGCCCTCAGCGGTCGGTCGGGAGGAGGAGAAGTAGGGTATTTGACCTGCATGGTGCCGTTCAGTCTGAGGCGGAGAGGAAAGGTGATATTGCCCAGGGCGGAATTGGCGACGACTCGGGCATATGCGTTGAAGCGCGCCTGCGAGGCTGCTGCAGTCGTGTCTTCTGAAGCAGGGGGTCTCAGCTGGGCAAAACCTTTAGCTTCGGCGCCGATGCGAACGTAACCCGGCTGCCTGCGAGCCAAAGCCTCGACTTTGTTGCTGTCCAGGCTTCCCACCGTCGCATTGGATCGGATGGTTCGACTGAAGGAGTTAGTGCTCCGCGAGTCGTTTCTCACTGCTCCTTTGCTGTGGCTGTCGCTCTTAACCTGCAAAACGGGCTGGCGATCCGCCCGTACGCCTGCATTGTGCAGGCAAAAAAGGGCCAGAAAAATGAGCCATGCTTGCTTCGCTTTTTTCATATTGATCTCCTCCGCCTAGTGCCGGACTCGCCAACCATTTGGCGCCGGGCCGGCTTGCCCCCCATTTTCGAACCCGTTTGAGGGCTAATTCGGGCTAAGTTGACAGTCCCACTTGTTCCCCAATTTTTCGAAGAGTAGCTTGGGCGACAGGGCCCGTCAAGAGAGCGAATTGCCTCATGATAAAAGTACCCGAAAGGGATTCGTTGCCTCATGTAAAAAAGTACCTGAAATGGGTTAAGAAAAGGCCCCATGAAACGGGGCCAAAGCAAGAAGCTAGACATGAGGGAACGACGGGTATTGGCCAAGGCGTTTGCCGCAGAGTACCGGAGGGCAAGAAAGAAAGGAAAGGGAGCCATTCTGGATCAGTTTGTGGAAGCGACCGGCTACCGGCGCCACTACGCAGCCCGGCTGTTGCGTCATCAAGGACGGCGCGCTTCATGATCGCTCCAGCGTCGGCTCCACTCGATGTTAGGCTGCGCTTCGCTTCGTTGGATAATGTCCAAGGCCACAGCCCTTCTGAAGGTGAACTATCGGCTGGGAGATCAGGCTCAGTGGGGAAACCCAAGAGGTCCAGTTTCTTCTCGCGCAGAAACGAAACTCAAGTGCAGGCTTTGCAGGCCTCCCGTTTGCCTCCGATCTCGGCCATCAATTTCTGGTAAGATCTGTTAATTGCCGATCCGCGAAAACCGGACCTTTTTGTTAGTTATCTGTTGGGAACTTTTGGTAGGACACCAGCTGGGGCTCGAATCCGTAGCTTGAGGGCCGACTCCCTCCGGGCGCGCCCTTGCTGAAAGGCCCCAGGCTCACGGGAAGGCAACTTATTGCGAAGAGATGGGTGAGACTTCATGACGTCAGGAGCTATACCTGCCCCTAGAACGCGTCCATGGCCAAGCGGCTTTGCCGGAGACGCCTTCTTAACCCAGCAACCCAATTGGTCATAATGGCACTGCGCCAGAAAAGCGGTTCAGTGGTCTGCCGTCGTTGCGGCCTCCTGGTCGGCGTCAATGACGAGCGCTGCTTTCATTGCGGTTGCCGCAATCCTGGTTTGTGGGGTTATGCTCCCATCTTTCGACGCCTGGGACAGGACCTGGGCTTTGTGCCGCTGGTGACGGGCGGCTGCATCCTTCTTTATCTCGCCTGCCTCATGGCGGATCCCGGAGGAATTCGCATGGGGAATCTTTTCTCTTTATTTTCCCCCAGCCTGCGCAGCCTCTTCTTATTTGGAGCCAGCGGATCAGTCCCGGTCTTTAGCTTCGGCCGCTGGTGGACCTTGTTGAGCGCCGGCTGGCTGCACGGAGGCCTGCTCCACATCTTGTTCAACCTGCTTTGGGTGCGCCAGCTGGCTCCGGCCACTGCAGAATTGTACGGTGCGGGACGAATGGTAATTATCTACACCGTCTCGTCCATCAGCGGCTTTCTCGCCAGTTCGCTGGCTGGATTTCTGCTCGGACCCATACCAATCCTGGGAGGCGCTTCCTTTACCATCGGTGCATCGGCAGCCATCTTCGGCCTCTTGGGATCCCTGGTGTACTCGGGACGACGCGGCAGCAGCGCGGTAGGACGCCAGGCACTGAACTACGCTCTGGTTCTGTTCGTTTTCGGATTCATGATGGCCGGAATAGACAACTGGGCCCATGCAGGGGGATTCCTCGGCGGCTATCTCACGGGAAAATGGATGGACCCGATGCGTCCCGAACGCATCAACCACCTGATTGCAGCATTGATCTGTGTGCTGCTCTCAGGAGCTTCCATTATCCTCTCGGTACTGAAGGGCTACTAAAGTAGCGGCCAAAAAAATGACAAGGGGTTTGGATAGCGCCTTGGGCATCGGCCTGTTATGCGCCAATGATCTCGTTCAACCCCTCAATGACTTGCGCCAGCTCCTCGGGTGTTGCCCTACCCAGGCGCCTTCCCACTCTTTCCACGGTCAGAGTCCGGATCTGACTGATCTTCACCCAGGAGCGTTTGGGAAGCCGGGGCGTCTTGAGCTGGTATGTCAGGGGAAAGCCCGCCTGCTGAGGCCGACGGGTCAAAGCGACCGCTATGACGGTACCCGATCGCTCGTTGAACACGTCTTGGCTCAAAATGAGAACGGGGCGTAAGCCTGCTTGCTCGTGACCTCGAACGGGATTAAGATCAGCCCAACGAACCTCTCCTCTCAGTATTCTGGCCATGCGGAAAGGTCCTCACCGATGCCTTCTTCGGCCAGCGCCTTTTCGAATGTCGGGTCCAGTTTGGCGCACTCCCGAGCTAGTCGGCCCCGCTCGAGCCTTTCCAGCTTCTCCTCCACCGCGGTCTGGATGGCTTGGCTGCGGTTTGGGAAAACGGCTTGTCTGACCAACTGGTCAAGGCGGTCGAGAGTGGTCTTCTCAAGCGTGACGGCCACCTTGGGTCGTGCCATTTTTTTCACACTCCTAGTATGACGATACGTCATACCGATTGGACTGTCAAGAAGCTCGGGAAGGTGAGTATAACGTCAATGCATCAGCGCGGCGCCGGGGGATGTGTCCATCTATAAGGAACTGCAGCGGGCGCCTCGGCCGTTTTGCTCCTCGAATGCGCTTCAAAAATAGTATTAGTCCCACCGAGCTAACGGCCTGGGGCTGAGCGGCCGTGCTCTTCAGCGCAAGCCCCTCCAGCCGCTTATTAGGCACGACTCAGGGCTGAGAACTATCTTCGAGGAAATCCATGTATCTGCAAACCTTCTTCGTCCGAATCTCTCCCCCGGCATTTACCCGTATGACCGTTCGGTTCGCCGATAAGGGGGACTTGATTTCTGAAGCTGGGCCGCCAAAGTTTCCCTGGGATGGGTCTGGATGGCCTGCCCCGGCCAAAGACCCATTACTTCTTACTCTTTCCCCACACTTCCTTTAAACGGGCATCGCGACCGCAACCATAGCGGTAAATCTTGTAACGGATCGGGTTCTTTTTGTAATAATCCTGATGATAATCCTCGGCCGGAAAGAATTTCGTCAGCGGGACAATTTGAGTCACGACGGCCCTGCTGAGCTTACCCGATGTTTCCAAAGCCATTTTGGATTCCTCCGCCAACCGTTTCTGAGTCTCATCATGGTAAAAAATCGCCGTCCTGTACTGGTCTCCGCGGTCACAAAATTGTCCTCCCTTGTCGAGTGGATCCACGTTGGCCCAGAAAACCTCGAGCAGTTTTTGATAACTTACCTTCTGCGGATCGAACGTCACCTGCATGGCTTCGGCGTGTCCAGTCCCCCCTGCCGAAACCTGCTCGTAGGTAGGATGGTCCATGTGTCCCCCGGCATACCCTGAAATGGTTGAAACCACCCCTTCCAACTCGTCAAAAGGAGGCTCCATGCACCAGAAGCACCCCCCTGCAAAGGTCGCCTTCATCAGACGGTTTTCAGCCATACCTTGGGCTGTCATCTGCACCCCTCCAACGGATAATAACAAAACTAAGATTCCCACCGTTGTTTGCATACCGGCACATCCGGATTTGAATCTGGTCTCAAACAGAGCCTGTGCTTACGGTATCTGACAATTGCCCCGTGCTCAAAATTCTATCATCGGCGCGGCCGCTACTCTACTCGTCCGACCTTTTTCCAAACAAAATTGTTCGACTTGACGGATCCGGTTAATCGACTTAAATTGCTTTCAAATTTTGCTATGCACTCAATTCATAGGAGGTTAAATGGCAAAGCGTGTGTCTTGTTCAATTGCAAGCCTTTTTATGCTCAGCCTCAGCCTGGCTCTTGGGCAGCAACCGGCTGACACGATTCTCTTTAATGCCAGAGTCCTGACGGTCGATGCCAATTTCAGCATTGCTGAAGCCGTGGCGGTGCGTGAGGGAAAGATTGTGGCCGTCGGAAAAAACGAAGATGTCTTGAAGCTGGCCGGCCCAAACACGGTCAAGCTTGACCTGAAAGGCCGTACGGTCACACCGGGAATCATCAACACCCATCAACACGTGAACCAGGGGGCTGAAGGCGGTTACGGAGGCGAGTTGGGACCCGAGAAGCTACTGCAGTACCCCATCAACTGGCGAATCGTTAAGACCAAAGATGATGTGCTGAAGCAAATGAAGGACATCATGGATGCTTTCAAGTTCAAGCCAGGCGAGTGGGTGTATTTCTCGAACTCACGCATGAGCCTCGAACAATACAAACTTCTTTGGGAAGACATGGACCGGTGGGACTTCGACAAGGTCACCCCGAACAATCCTGTCATGCTCAGCCTGGGCGTCCCCGCCAATAGCGGCTACATCACCAATAGTAAGGGAATAGAGATTCTGTGGGCTAAGTATGGCGATTTCATTGAGAAATACGGCCGTTACTGGGTGGATGACCAGGGGCGTCCCGACGGTCACCTTGAACCACCCGCAGGAAGGTTGGCGTATGCCATGCTGCCGACGCCCAAGCCGGAAGATGTCGCCACCATCTACGGGCATCCGCTGGAGGACCTTGCCTTCCAGGGCGTCACGACTACTTCCACCCGTCTGATCGACTACAGCATCGAGGCGTACAAGATCCTGGATCAGAAAGGCGAAATGCCCATACGTCTTGCTTACGGGTTTCAATCCGCATTTGACACTCCGGACCCCTCCCTCTGGAAGGATAAGAAGCTGAAGACGGGCTCCGACTTTTTCTGGCTGATTTCCGTCACGTCCGGTGCGGTCGATGGCGCAGGATTCAGCTATTGCACGGATCTGAAGCGCAACAATGACGCAGTCCCTGACGAAGAAGGCTCGGGCATCCTGGGGCGGGGAATACTCAGCCTCACCGCCAACAATCCCAAGGGAGAATGGTTTCCGCGCGGCTGGTGCCACGCCGATATTGAGTACAAAGGCGGACTGGCGGGAAAAGCCGCTCCCATCAAAGGGAACTATTTTGGAGATTGGTACCAGGAGGTGGCGCAGCATGGACTGCGCGTGGCCAACAATCACGTGGGTGGCGATGGCTCACACCGCATGATCATTTCCATGTACGAGCGCATTGACGCAGCCAAGCCGGGCGCAGTCAAGGGATGGGGCCTCGATCACTGCTCTCTGATCAACCCTAAAGACATTCCTCGAGCTGCCCGACTCGGATTGATGTTTAGTTGCAATCCCGGTTTCGTGCGTGACGGCCCCAATAAGGCCAAGGTTTTTGGAGAGGAAGTGGCACATAATTTCATCTCACCGGTAGGGAGTCTCACCAAGGCTGGCATCAACGTCTCACTCGAAGGGGAAGGCGGAAGGCTGTGGCACAACATTGCCCTGCTCGTCAATCGCAAGGATGACTTTGGCAAGGTGTGGGGTGCTCACGAAAGAGTGGACCGGCCCACGGCGCTGCGCATCGCCACCATCAATGGCGCACGCTACGTTATGAAGGAGGACCAAATCGGATCGCTTGAGGTGGGTAAGCTGGCAGATCTTATCGTAATCGACAAAGACTATCTAACCGTACCCGACGACGAAATCACGAATATCCGTACCCTGGTCACCATGGTCAACGGGAAATTCGTTTTCATCCATCCTGAGTTTGCCGGGGAGTACAATTTCCGCCCCGCAGGGGCGCACATCCTTACAGAGGAGCAGATCAGGGCTCGGCGTAAGCCATTCCAGAGCAGCCGTTCCTAACCCTGCCAGTCGGCGGGCCGGTTGCACACGCAGCCGGCCCCCCAACCACTGTCAACGCCGGCACTGTAGAATGGCCGGATGCCCTGTAATGAAACACATCCGTGAAGTTTGGAGCCGGTTTTTGGAATGCGGCAACAGGTTGCCGCTTTTCTTGCGGGCCACGCGTAGCTCACCCTGAAAGCGGTCTCCTGCGACCGTACTCCAAAGAAAACCGATTGCACAGCCCGCCTTTTTTGGGACGGACGGCCAGATCCGAGGAGATGCGGACCGATTTTGCGATTCCCGGTTAAACCAACAATGATGAAAAAAAGTGGGGCGCCATCTCCCATGAAAGCCAGATGGCCGTTGTGAAAAACAAGAACAAGACCCACCTGGGAAGATCTTTCGCCAACACCACTGCTGGGAGTAGCAGCGATTCAGCCCTGTAAAAACTGTGGCCGGTCGTGGCTATGATGTGCGGTCCTATCCAATAGACAAGTGTGTAGGCGAGGAGCACTCCTTGAATCGGCGTCGGTCTTCGTTTGATAAAGCTTCCTAGCGTCAGCACCACGAAAACCCCCACCCAGAGGCTTTGCGCCGCACGCACCGTCCGCAGCCGGGTGTCCTGGGGAAGCTCCACCATTTCGAATGCTTCCAGGGAACCCACTTCCGGCTTCCTGGCGACCAGCAACACTCCTCCTGGCTCCTCAAAACCTACGTAGCCGCCGTTGACGCCGCGTAAGGCCACGCGATCCCCATCAATTCTGGTCAACGCGAAAATGGAGCGTTTCCTAATGTCTGTTGACTGGACCCAAACATCTCCTGAATCTGAAACCGACCAGTATTGTCCCCGATAGCCTTCCAGTGCGACTTGCTTTTCTCCCACCGACGTGATGACGAACTTTTCCCAGTCGCCGATCATCGTGGTATAGCCGATCAGCGGGCCGTCCCCTCCTTCTGAAGCCGTCAACAAGCGCCCGTCCCGGGAGCGCAAAGCCACGACCCGCGGCTTCTTTTGAGTCGCCAATTCCCAGAGCGGGCGAATGTTGTTCAAGTAGGTCTGAAACGGGTTGTGAAAACCGTGCGAATATTTTGATTGAATTACGAAAAAAGCCTTCCAGGAGCCGACCGTCAACTGCTGTATAAGGAGCACCATCAAAAGTCCTCCGCCAGTTATGGCTGCCGTCCCGGCTCGTCCCCACGAGAGGACCTTTGTGGACCGCCAGAGGACCCATCCGGACAAAATCACCACCCCCGCCAGCAGAACTCCTGTTACATACGTGAATGCAGCCAGAAACCCCCAGAGCGCCGCCTCTCGCCATCTTTCCTTCCTTACAGCATGCAAAAATAACAGAGCAAGAAACAAGAAGCAGGAAAGTGGAAAAAGCGCATGATGGTAAATGTGTCCCGGGAACATTGCTGCCATCGCCAGCAAGGGCCATGACCTCGCCTCAGCTTGAAGAAATAAGTTCCAAAGCAGCAAGAGCGAAAAAAGAATAAATCCATTTGAGAGCAGCACTCCGGCCGTCCCGCTGGGAATTCCGAAAAAGTGCATCCCCCGGATCAGCCATGGATAACCCGGCAGCCAGGCTGTGTTGCCGCAGAAGACACTTGGATCATAATCGCACGGGGAAAACCAGTAGCCTGACTCGGCCAGACCCAAGTATTGATTCGAATCCCAGCGGATCCAAGACCGGGCATCGAGCGGAGCAAACCCTGCAGCTACGGCGGCGCTCCACAGCAGGATCTTGGCCACAATGAAAAGCGCCAACGGGACCGCCCACTTTCCCGTTAACCGCTTCTGTGCAAAGGGATTCAGCTTTTTAAACATCAGTAGCAGTTCAGAAGTCGGAATGGGAGGCATTCCCAGCTTCGAACATTAAGCCTCTTTCACTGCGGTATAATGCCCGTGGATCGATTCTAAGACAAGGAACAACTTAACCATGGGCGATGTTGTCAGTGAATCTCAGGTTCTTGGTGCGCTTCGCAGCGTCCGTGACCCGGACCTGAACCGGGACATTGTTTCTCTCGGCTTTGTAAAGGACATCAAGATTTGCGGAGGCGCCGTCAGCTTTACCATTGAGCTGACCACGCCCGCCTGTCCAGTAAGGGACCAGATGAAGGAGCAGGCACGAGCCGCGGTTCAGTCGCTGAATGGCGTTGAGCAGGTTCAAGTCACCATGACTTCACAGGTCCGGTCCTCCTCGCAGTTGGGCATTGGTTCCATGATCCAGGGAGTGAAAAACGTCATCCCCGTTGCCAGCGGGAAAGGAGGCGTCGGGAAATCCACCGTGAGTGCCAACCTGGCTCTGGCGCTGGCGCAGAGCGGAGCCACTGTGGGTTTGATGGATGCAGATATTTACGGCCCCAGCATTCCCACCATCCTGGGGGTGCCCGACTATGCTCCCCAACCCTCACCTACAGGCCGAATCCTCCCGGTCATCAAATACGGAATTAAGGTCATTTCGATGGGCTTTTTTCTTCCTCGTGATAAGGCGGTCATCTGGCGCGGGCCCATGCTGGACAAGATGGTCAGCCAATTCCTGGGCGGAGTGGAATGGGGAGAACTGGATTACCTTCTGGTGGATTTACCTCCGGGCACAGGCGATGTTCAACTCAGTCTCTGCCAGAAGATACCGCTTACCGGCGCCACCATCGTCTCGACCCCTCAGGACGTGGCGCTTAAGGTTGCCGAAAAAGCAATTATCATGTTCAAACAGCTCAACTGCCCCATCCTGGGTCTGGTTGAGAACATGAGCTACTACGTGTGTAGCCACTGCGGGCAGCGTGACGAGATTTTTGGGTCGGGCGGCGCGCGCCGTCTCAGTGAGGAACTCCAGCTTCCCTTCCTGGGTGAGATTCCTGTTGCAACCGGGATCCGCCTTGATTCCGACAGGGGGTGCCCTACGGTGGTATCGGAGCCCGGCTCTTTTCTCGCCAAGGCGTTTTTCGACGTGGCCAGCAATTTGGCGGCGCAAATCAGTATTCGAAACCTATCCGGCGAGCTAAAGCAGGACATAAAGGTCTCTTTTTAGCCCCTTTGTTAGAGCGAACGATGACAAAAGTGGAACCGTCGCCCGTACCGGTTGAGATCGGGCGCGCCAACGTCAAAGACATCCGTATCAAGTGGAACGACGAGCATGAGAGTATTTTCCCGGCTCGGTTTCTTCGCCTGGCCTGCCCCTGTGCGATGTGTGTTCAGGAATGGACCGGGGAAAAACTTCTGAACGAAGGCGAGGTTCCGGAGAATATCGCTCCCATTTCTCTTAATCTGGTGGGACGCTATGCATTGCAGGTCCTGTGGAGTGACGGCCACAGCTCAGGTATTTATACCTTTCCCTTCTTGCGCCGCATCTGTCCCTGCGCCGATTGCAGTCGGGTCCAGCTCTCGTCAAAACCTTCCTGAGGGATAATCAGAGGCAGGCTGAGAAAGAATGCAAATGCTGAAGGCGGGCGACGCATCGCCCGCAAGAAAAAAGCGGTGACCTGTCCCCGCACTCCAAAGAGCGTTCAAGGCGCGCTTCGGATTTAAGCAGCATCGGAAACGGTTGAGACTACGGCGTCATAATTTAACCAGAGAGTCCGCCGTCTTGGGGCGGGCGACAGATAAAGCGGTTTAATCCAGTCAGGTTTCAAGAACGCAGATCACATCAGACGCATCCCGGTCTGAGGAAACGCCCCGGAAGGCGTGAAGCCGCCCGTCGCCGGTGAGGCATGGGCTCCGCACACAACTTTGCTCTACGCTAGGAACTCTAAAAAGAAACTGGAACTGATTAGTAGGAAGGTCCTCTGCCCCGCCGCTGTCCGCCACCTCCGTGGCCGCCCCCACGGCTGGAGCGATTTCGTTCGAATGCTTCGTTGACGTTGAGCTGGCGTCCTTCAAGTGATTTCCCGTTAAGCACCGAGATCACCTCGGAAACGTCCTGACCTTGCGGCAGTTGAACGAAGCCAAATCCGCGTGATTTTCCTGTATAGGCATCGCGGATAATATCCACTTTCTCCACCTCGATACCGAACTCACGGATGAAAGCTTCCAAAACTCCTTCGCTCACGGCAAAATTCAAATTGCCCACAAACAATTTAGACATAGACTGATGCTCCCGGGCGAAATGACACAGTGGTCCCCATGATCACTGCATACTTCCCCATCCGCTTTTGAAAGAACGCTCTCCTTAGCCGGGGGGCCAATTCTGCGTTAGTCAAAACGAGGATGAAACCATACTAAAATAAGCCCTGGCATTTGTAAACGGACGCAAAAACCTTTCGGAGGCGCCTCTCCGAGAAATGCATAGCGCCCGTCACTTGAAAATTCAATCATCGAGACCGTAACATCTCACTGCTTTGAGTCAGCCTCGCGTTTTTCCCCAACACCAAAGATCACCGCTTCGGCACCATCTTTCAACTTATTTTGAGTCATTGCGTTCGTTTCGCGATACGTCCTCGCTGCTGAGATCGCAGCTGTACCAGCGGCTGAAACCGGAAATTGAAAGAGTGCTGGAAACGCACGTGGTGGAGAACCAACCTGCAGCCCCGCCGGCTCACAATAATTGGGTCAGGGCCATGGCATGGAACATTGAACGTGGCATTCGCCTGGAAAAAATCATAGACGTACTTTCAAAGCACTCTGTTGTAAGCCAAAGCGATGTGCTGTTGCTTACGGAACTCGACTACGGCATGGCCCGTTCCCATAACCGCTTTGTCGCTCGAGAGATTGCCTCTGCTCTGAAATTAAGTTTTGCCTTTGGAGTTTGCTATATCAACCTCGAAAAAGGGAGCGGGGTCGAGAAACACACCCAGGGAGAAAATGCAGAAGCATTGCATGGCAACGCCATATTTTCACGCTTGCCGCTTTCCGATGTCTGCACCATCGCGCTGCCTAACGGGAAAGATAAACTAAAAGGCAAAGAAAAAAGACTGGGATCCCAACGTGCAGTTGTCGCAACAGTGGCTCACCCGCTGGGTAAGTTTCGTGCTGTAAGCATTCATCTCGATGCACATTCGAGTCAGCGCCATAGGAGGAAGCAAATGCAACTGGTGCTGGACAGGCTGGAAGCACTCGAACCAAAGCTTCCCGTCCTGATTGGCGGCGACTGGAATACCACTACCTACAATTCCAGCGCGGCCCTTTTTTCAATCCTGGGTTACTGCAGGAGGGTCTTGATGGGCATCCGGAATGTTTTGGATAACCATTATCCATATCCTGACCGGTGGTTCGAACGAGGGCTGTTCCGGATGCTGGAGGAGCGGGGCTATGGCTACCGTAATCTAAACGAGCGCGGAGGATGCACGCTTCACTACAAGGTGGACGACCTTGCCGTCAACGAAAACCTGGGCGACTGGGTGCCACGGTGGTGCTTCTGGTTCATCAAATGGGCGCTCGCTCGCAATCGTGGAGAATGCTCGCTGAAACTTGATTGGTTTGCAGGAAAGGGAATTCAGCCGGCTCCCGGCCGTCCGCCACAAGTGGTTCGCAATTTAAATGCGGATGGAGAAATCCTTTCCGACCATGATCCCATTGTCCTCGACTTCCTGCTGGGCAGTGAGGCGCGGTTTTCAAGCTAGAAAATCTGTCCGTATCGCTCCGCCTTGCCCGGGATTTCCGTCGCGGCACGCGGCGCAAAATCAACTTCGATAATGGAAGAGTGCACCGAGTCGTCTGCGGAGGGCTCAAAGGGTAGGTCACCGTTATCCGCACGCAGGTGTTTCCAGTGGGCCGGTTTTATAGACTGCAGGAGTTCTGCACGCGTCTTGACCGTCAGCGGCCTCCCGCCATACAACCTGCCGGCCTTGTACATGAGCAATTCCGGGAAAACGCTGGAGAACATCAACAAAGGCCAGGTAAAGCGCGGACCGTTTGTCTTACGCAGCTTCCACAACCAAAGGATGAAAGCTCCAATCTTGAAGGAGATTGGCCCCCACCAGCTGTAAAGACCCCGGTTCATGTTCATCTTCCAGCACTTCATGATCAGTTGCCATTGCAGAGATGACAGATCCCTGGTGTGCTCCACGCCATGGTCGTGCTCCATCCTGGTTCCCTCCAGGGGGGTAAACACCGACGGAACCAGAAAGGCAAAAAGCCGGCGCCGCTCCATTTCAAAAACTAAGTCCAGTGTGGCTCGAACATCCTCGTCGGTTTCTCCCGGGTTGCCGACCATCAGCGTCAGCATGGGGAACCAGTTGTTTCGATTTAAGATTTCAAGACCGCGCAGCACTACGCTGGGCCAATCTTCGATCTTGAAAGGTACTCCTTTGCTGGGCATGACCCTTTTGGCCATGGCCACGGAACCGGTCTCCAGACCGATCAACGGCACCAGGGCTTTTTTTTGCGGATGCGAGCTCAGGGCTGGAAAGTGAATGGGACTCTTAGGCAACAGGATTTCTGAAAGTCTTCGAATCAGCTCCGGATCCACAACGGCGGGCGCCATCGTGCAGTGGCTCAAGACGTGATGGCGCACCCCAGGCGTGTTGACCACTTTTGAATAAAGTTCAAGCAGTGCTTCGCGGTTTGGGAAAAAAAACGGAGTGCCCGTATGCACCTGCCCCCAAATGAACATGTCCTCAGTCGCCAAAGAAATCTGATCATTTCCACTGGAGACGTTAAAGCGAACGGCATCCAGTATTTTTTCCTTGGGAAGGGAAATCTGCGGATTCAAATCCGGAACACAGAACTGGCATCTCCTGCCGCAGCCGGTGGTCATCTCCACAACGCCAAACGTTGTCGGCTTCTGAGGAAACACAATCTCCTCGGGATGCACAGGATGGTTCACCACGGCCTGGCGCGGCAGCGTTTCCCCGCGAAGGGCCTTGTGAAACAGTTCCAACGACTCGGCTGATTCGCTGCGGCCCTCCACAACGCAATCCACGCCCAGCCGATCCATACTTTTTGTCTGCGTCAGCTGCCAACCCCCCGAGCCGCCGACAATCACGCGAAATGAGGATCGATAAGGGCTGCCCTGCAGATGTTGAAACAGTTTTTCCGTGTAAAAAGCATTGATGGGCTGTCGCGAACTTCCAAAAATTGAGGTGTAAACACCAGCAGCGAATGTCACCCCGAGAGGATTGTGAGTTGAAACAGCCACCACTCGCGTTTCCGGTCCCAGGAAGCGATCCAAATCCTCCGGATAACAGACGACGACGTTTTCAGCGCCGAATTCCCGAGACAACACCCTCTCCAGAACACGTATACCGGCAGGCGCCAGCCGGGCGGATCCGTCTGGGAAACGTTTCACTCGGCGCCAATTGGGATATTTCTTGTTTATGACAAACTCCATCCACATCGGGATGGACGCCATGGCCATTTGAATGAAATAACCGGCGTGGTCGATCATCTCCGTGAGCGGCGCAGTCAGGATCAGCCTTTTCCCCACTGTCATCGATCTTTTCTCCGAAACAGCCTTTCGTTATTCGGGTCGTCCATTGAATGTCGAAATTCCACCGCCGCCCTTTTGGCCACACCTGCTTTGGAATCAAGAAGGGCGACTCTTCGACAGTCCTCGCCACCTTACTTGGCGTGGTTTTCCCCAGGGGCGCGGAAATCGAGTGCCATTATAATCCCAATGGCCAATAAGGCAAGTCGGCTGAATAATATCTGCGGATCAGACAGTGGGGAGGGGTTTTTCGCCGACCGGGCCCATCGGCGGGCGATTTTTCGATCCAACTGGAAAATCTCGAAGCCCGGCGACGGATGTTAAGCAGTCCTGCAATGAAGGGCCTGAACAGGTGGGAGA
>JACQSY010000026.1 GCA_016211085.1 Acidobacteriota bacterium
ATGCCGACCATTCACACCCCATAATCCCGCGTCCGCCGCAACCGCCAGCGGCTCACTTCTAACGGCTCTATCGAAAGTGCTCATAACGGCAACCTCCCTGCACACGCGACCTTTGTCCACACTCCCGATAGAGATCTAGCGTTATGCGGCCAAGTGGAATAGCGGCTATCCACAAAAAAGGGGACAGAGACCTCTGTCCCCCATTTTCACATTTTCAAGGTACGGCTCTTTCTTCGTCGGGAAATGGACGGGGGCGGTTCGCCCGGACGATGATCCTTTTGGTTCTTGGCATCAGCTTCTTTCAAAAATCAGGAAACGTGGTCTCTGTCCCCGATTTCCCGTTTTGCGTTTGTCAGTGACCGGCGACGCCCAGGAGCAGCGTGTGCAGGTGTCCGTCACGAATCAGCCGGACTGAAACGGAGTTCTCTTTCGAGTCGACGGCACGCATGGCGTCGTCCAGAGACAACAGCAACCTGCCGTTAATTTGAATCAGTACGTCGCCTTTGCGAAATCCTGCTTTTTGAGCAGCGCTTCCCCTGACAACGGAACTCACCATCAGTCCCGACGGAATCCCTCCGCCGGCCACCAAAGGACTTGGCTGAAGCTCGAGTCCGACACCTATATGGGGAGGCAGGAGCGTACGATAAAGCCGTAACATGGATGCAGACGCCGGACCTGTTGAGTCGGGCGAGCCGGGATCCGAGCCCCATGAGAAGCCAGGATGCTGGTCCTGACGCTCTGTCAGGCGGACGGTGACGGTGTGGAGCTTTCCGTTCCGCTCGACGCCGAGTTCCACAAGAGACCCTGCGCCCTTCCAGCGAATATTTCGTACCAGGTCAAACGTGCTCTTCAAGGCCCGAGTGCCGATCCTTACGATTACGTCGCCGGACTCCAGACCCGCTTGCTCGGCTGGGCTTCCGCGCACCACGGAACGGATGGGAGCCACGGGGAGCGAACCCTTTTCCTCGTCCGGATGCAGAAGAATGCCCAGCCAACCTGCCTTTATAGAGCGGTTGCCCTCCATAATCAGCTCAGTTGATTCCCGCAAAAGAGCTGAAGGAAGGATTTGACACACGTGAATCTGTCGATCCAAGGGATGTAGCTCGACGGCACTGACCAATCCCACCAGCTTTTCTTCTTGATCTACAACGAAGGCAGCCGTTGGCGCGTCGCCGCTTTGGACCCGGGCCGGTGCGGAGACATGCATTTCCTGCTCTGGAAGCTCGGGATCTGTTTCAAAATGGAAAAGCGCCGGAGCTCGTTTGCTCCATTTTTTCTGCGGACCAAAGGTCACAATGGAAGGTTGTTGCGGAGCCGTTTCCTCGTCATCAGGCCAGACCAGCGGATTCTTAAAGGTGGCGCCTGTTTGTAAGACGGCCACGGAAATGCGTTCGTCCACCCCCACCAGCTGGGCACGGATTTTCTGACCTTCAGAGGTTTCCAGGTCTACCTGCACTGCCGGACTATGAAATTCCGGCCCATAGCTTCCGATGTAGGAAAGGACCAGATTCCCGTTACCGACAGCGCATCCATTGAACTCGGCAGTCTCACGCACTCGAGTTTGCGGGACCAAGCGCCCTTTAACGACCACTCCTGGAAACTCCCGCGTCAGCAGGACGCGGACGTAAGGAGATTCAACCGACTGTGCAAACAGGCGGGCGCTCCACAGGGCCAGCGTGACGATCAGATATGGGATGCCAGCGTGCCTAATGCTTCTCATCGAGTTTCAGAGCTTGAAGCGGGATCCATCGCCCACTTCGCTAGTGACTCACGTTGCGGATGTAGAAGTCGCGATGCCACTTGCTTTCACGGAATTCAATTCTGGAGGGAAACTCCGGGACCTCCTCCATTTCCAAGGTATCGCCAGTTCCCTGCCGTGGCTCAGAGTCAATTACTATCGTTGTAGGAGATTCCTCGGCGTAGGATGGATCGGAGTCGGCAACTTGAAGTTCAGACGGCGTGAAAGACATAAAAGTCCAGAAGAGTGCCAGGGAGCAGCCAACAACCAGACAGGTGACGGCAAGCGCAGGTTTCCAAAAAAAGCCGCGGGCAGACGCGTGTCGCACTCCTCGCGGCACCCGATGGGAAAAATCAGGCGGCGTTTCTGAGCCCTCAAACAGCTGGCGGGCCCACTCGCTTAGCTTAGTCAGGTCTTCCGAAAGAGCGCGGCATTTTGCACACTTCTGCAGATGTGCGACCAGATCAGGATCGTGACGGCCTGCCTCGTGACGGGTCAGTTGTCGGGAAGCCTCCTTACAGTTCATAAAATGCCCGATAATTTCTCTCGCAGCAACATCTTGGCGCGGTGGATCCGCGACTTGACCGTTCCGGGTGAAATATTCAGAATGTCGCTGATCTCTTCGTACGGCAGGTCCTGTATCTCCTTGAGCACGAAAGCCAGCCGATATTTTGGAGGCAAGCTATCGATGGCATTTTGAATACGCTCGAGCTTCTCTTTTCGCCCGTATGTTTTTTCAGGGGAACGGCTTTCGTCCGGCAGCGAGTTCGACAATTCCTTCCGGCTCAGAAGAAAAAAGAAATTCTCAAAAAGGAAACGATTGCGCCGCTTACGGCGGCGTATCTCATCAATGATCAAGTTAGTGGCGATACGGTAGAGCCAGGTTGAAAAGTTGTAGCGGGCTTCGTAGCTTTCAGCGTGCCGGTAGACCCGAATAAAGGTTTCCTGGGCCAGATCCACGGCCAGTTCATAATCATGGACTGACAGATTGATGTAGTTGATTAAGCGCCGCTGATAGCGTTCCACCAGGGTCTGGAAGGCAACCTGATTGCCTTTCAGGTACGCAGCCACCAGCGTATGGTCACCGCCAGCAAGGATATCGGAAAGACACAGAGCGTTTTCCATACCAGGTACTGAACCTAATAAACGTCGAAGACGCGGTTTTGTTCCACAAATTGCATTTTACTTGGCATCCAGCCAGGAGTCGCCCACCCCGAGATCCACTTTCAAAGGGACGGAAAGAGCGGCAGCCCCCTCCATACGCTGAACGACCAGAGCGTTGACCTCCTCCAGTTCCTCTTCAGGCACTTCCAGGACCAACTCATCGTGAACCTGAAGGATCAGTTTACTGCGAAGACGGCGGTTTTTAATATCCCGGAAGATCTCCACCATGGCTTTCTTGATGAGGTCCGCGGCAGTACCTTGAATGGGGGCGTTAATGGCGGTGCGCTCTGCCAGCGCCCGGAGATTCCAGTTTTTCGAATGGATCTCGGGAATCTGGCGAATACGGCCGAAGAGAGTGGTCACGTGCCCGTCACGAGCGGCCGCGGACAGGGTTTGATCGATCCAATTCTTGACCCCTTGATATTTCTCGAAGTAGTTGTCTATAAAAACCTGCGCCTCTGCGCGGCCGATCTTCAAACTTTGCGCAAGCCCAAACGCGCTTAGACCATACATGATTCCAAAATTGATGACCTTGGCTCGCCTGCGATATTCGTGAGGATCAGCCTCGGCACTGAAACCGAAGACCTCACGCGCGGTTCGTTCGTGGATATCTTCTCCCTGCAGGAAAGCCTGCGTCAGCACGGGATCACCCGAAAGGTGGGCCATCACCCTCAACTCAATCTGCGAATAGTCGGCGGCCAGCAGTTTGCATCCGCGTTCAGCGATAAAGGCACGGCGGATCCTTCTTCCCACTTCCTTCTTGACAGGGATATTCTGCAGGTTCGGATTGCTGGAGGACAGCCTGCCGGTGGCTGCCACCATCTGGTTATAGCTGGTGTGGATCCGTCCTGTACGTGGATTTACCAGTTTGGGAAGAGAGTCGAGATAAGTTCCTTTCAGTTTGGTCAGCTCGCGATATTCGAGGATGAGGCGTGCGATTTCATACGAGTTTGCCAGTTCCTCCAGCACTTCAACACCGGTAGCCAGGTGGCCCGCCTTGCGCGTCTTTTTCGAAAGCGGCAAGTTGAGTTTCTCGAAAAGGACTGTCCCCAGCTGTTTGGGCGAGTTGATGTTGAACTCGCCCCCCGCCAGAGAATAGATGCTTTCGGTCAAGGTGCGGATCTCCAGGTCCATTTCCGCAGACATTTTCTGCAGCAGATCGCAGTCCACCTTGACGCCCTCGCATTCCATAGCGGCAAGAACCTCAACCAGAGGGATCTCGATCTCGTGCAGCAGCTTCTGAAGGTTCTTCTCCTCGAGCCTGGGGAAAAGTATTTGATGAAGGCGAAGCAGAATATCGGCACGCTCGCAGCAGGATTCAACGAAGTGCCGGCTGAACAATCCAGAGCCGGCAGTTTCGCTGCTTGGCTGCAGTTGGTGTTGCAGATATTCCAATCCCAGCTTCTCAAGCGAATAGTTATTCTGGTTCGGCATCAGCAGATAGCTGACCAGCATATTGTCCACGAATTGAAGATCTGAAGGCCAGCCGTACCGCTCAGCAAAAAAATAAAAGGGCTTCAGATCATGAACGACCCACTGAGCCGGACTTTTCAGGAGCTTGACTATGTGCTCGGGAAAGCGTTCCAGTGTTTCGCTCAAAATTGAGAACGCCTGATGGGGCTGCCGGCTCACTGAGATTGCCTCAAGAGGTGATTCCATGTACTTCCCGGATGGAAACTCCAGCACCAGGGAAGCGACACCGCCTGAGAGATCGGCCGCCAGCTGCTCAAGGAGCGCAATGTCTTCAACGCAGGTGTAATCGGTGCACAAGGTCTGCTTTTCGGGAAGGAATTCAGCGACTATGCTGGTGAATTCCAGCTCCGAAAAGAGCTCGAGGGCCGCAGCGCGCTCCGGTTCCGCACTGCGGAGCTTCGCCAGGTCAAGTTCCAAAGGCAAGTCCTGGTGAATGGTCAATAACTCATGGCTCTTGCGGATCAGCGCCTCGTTTTGTTGCAGACTTTCACGATAGGTGCGACGCGAGATCTGGTCGCGCTTTGCGAGCAAATTTTCGAGATCTCCAAACTCCTGAATGAGCTGTTTTGCTCCCTTATCGCCTATGCTTGGGGCTCCCGGAATGTTATCGGAAGTATCGCCGATCAACGCCAAGGCATCCACGACTTTCTCCGGTGGGAGTCCGAATTTCTCTTCCACTCCCGCAGGATCCAGACGCAGCATGGTACGGGTGTCAAGAAGGGTTACGTGCTGGTTGACGAGCTGAAACATGTCCTTGTCTATGGTGACAATGACCACATCAAGACCGCTCTCAACCGCCTTTCGTGCCAGGGTGCCAATTACGTCATCTGCCTCATAGCCTTCGTGAGAAAGAATTGGCAATCGCAAAACTTCGCAGACCCTCCAAATATAGGGAATCTGCTGTGCCAGATCTTCCGGCATAGGACGGCGCGTGGATTTGTAATCCACGTATTGGACGTGCCGGACGGTAGGTCCGACCAGATCAATGGCCACACCGATATATTCTGGTTCTTCTTCGTGGATTAGTTTGCGGATCATGGTAGTAAAGCCATAGATTGCATTGGTGGGCAGTCCCTTCTTGTTGGTAAGGGCCTGGATGGCGTGATAGGCGCGGTAGATGTGGGACATCCCATCCACGAGATAGAGTTTTTGCGGCACGTGCGTATCTTAGCATGTGCTTTTAGCCGGTTGAGAAATGGCTGAGGCAGAATTTATGAGAGCCCCGCAGTTTCTGCTCAGGTGTGCTTGGGTTGCGTAAACGTCGCGTTCATTTGAGGGCGCCGAAAGCCCCGGTTTGCTCTACGGAGCAGCAGAAAATCGGGAGCAACGCAGCTTATCTTGTGGGCTCCTTTCTAGCGTTGGCTAAAATAACGTTGCAAGATAGAGCATTGAGTTACATGACGTCCTTGGCATGGATCAACGCAATCTGGCGCGTGCCCCTGATTCTGTCGGCTACGGGAGTGATGGCAACCATCAGTGTCTTGTGCTCTCTGGTGGATGGGACAGGAAGATCGCAACACTGGTGTGCTCGCAACTGGAGCAAGTTCGCACTCTGGGTGTCGCACGTCGAAGTTGAAATGAGCGGGCTGGAACATCTTGACCCGAGAAAATCCTATGTTTTCGTGAGCAATCATTTAAGCATCTTTGACATCTGGGCGTTTTTAGGCTGCCTTCCTTTTCAATTTCGATTTGTGGCAAAGGCATCCCTTTTTCGGTGGCCGTTTCTCGGGTGGCACCTGAAGAGATCCGGCAATATTGCCGTAGACCGCCATCATCCTCAGCAGGCCCTGCGAAGGGTGCGTTCGGCGGCGGAAACTATCCGTCGGGGTATTTCCATCGTAATCTTCCCCGAGGGAATGCGGACCTGGGGGGGGGAAGTCGCGCCTTTCAAGCGGGGGAGCTTTCTGTTGGCGCAGCAAGCCCGAGTCCCGGTGGTGCCGGTGACCCTGGTGGGCTCGCATCGCCTGCTCCCTCGCGGCTCGCTGGTGATCTGTCCCGGCCGAATGCAAATGATCATTCATCCTGCCCTTGAATATGAAGAATATGGTGGCCTGGACCTGGGGACGCTGGCGGAGAAAGTTCGCAACCAGATTGCCGGACGTTACCAGAGGGTCTAAGTACCGTATTTATGAAATTGGGGTACTAAGCAATGAATGAGCAGCTCATTGAAGCAATTCAGAAAAGCTTGAGCAATTCCAGAATTCCCGGGTGGTTGTTTTACGGTTTTCATGACCTGGATCCCATTGCATTACGAATCCTGCGTTTTCCACCTGAGACACATCTTTCACGCCGCTGGTTCTATCTGGTTCCGGCCCAGGGGCGGCCCTCTAAGCTGGTGCACCGCATCGAACCTGCGGCTCTCGACCATTTGCCGGGTGATCGCGAAATTTATCTCCGATGGTCTGAACTGCGGCAAAAGCTTTCCTCAATCCTCGAGGGGCTGAGCTCAGTGGCTATGCAGTATTCAGAAAAAAACGCAATTCCCTATGTCTCTCGGGTCGATGCCGGCACTGTCGAATTGGTGCACTCCCTGGGTCCTCGCGTGGTTTCGTCGGCTGATTTAATACAGCATTTTGAATGCGCCTGGACCCCCGGCCAGGTCAACCAGCATCACCTGGTGGCCCAAGGTTTAACCGAAATTGTGCAGGAGGCTTTCTCCTTTGTTTTTTCCAGGATCCAGCTTCAGGGAGAAACGGATGAAGCGGCCGTACAGGATTTCATCCTGAAACGATTCCAACAAAAGCAATGGATTACCGATAGCCCTCCCATCGTGGCCGTCAACGGGAACAGCGCCAATCCTCATTACCAACCGGAGCCCGGCCGGTCCGCAAGGATCGGCAGGGGGGATTTTGTACTGATTGATCTTTGGGCCAAACAGGCCCAGGCCGACAGTGTTTATGCCGACATTACCTGGACCGGCTTCACAGGGGAGCGGGTTCCGGAGAAAGTGCAGAAGGTTTTTGAACTGGTGAAAAAAGCGAGAGATCGTGGCGTAGAGTTTTTAGTTGAGCGCTTTTCCCGGAACTTGCCGCCGTGTGGGTGGGAAGTCGATGAACAAGTGCGCAGCGTCATTCAGCAAGGGGGCTTCGCAGAGCACTTCGTCCATCGCACCGGGCACAATTTGGGCCGGGAGGTGCACGGAAACGGGGTGAACTTCGACAATCTTGAGACCCACGACACACGGTTAGTTATTCCGGGAATTGCCTGCACCATAGAGCCCGGAGTTTACCTCGCCCGTGAGTTCGGCGTAAGAAGCGAGATCAACGTCCTGCTGACATCCAGCGGCCCTGAGATCACCACTCCCCCCCAGGATTCAGTTCTCGTCTTTTAAATCTGTCGCCTCAGCAAGCTCTGCGAGCAGCGTGCTACGTTTCTTGTTCTCTTTGGAGATGCGGTCGCAGAAGACCGCTTTCGCAGCGGGTGACACGTCGCCCGCCAAAAAAAGCGATGACGTGTCCCCGCATTCCAAAACTCTCAGCCCGCACTGCCTGCCCCTCCCAAAACGGCCGACTCTGAATTTGTAACGTCTCGGATTTATCACTGGAAAAACGGGCCGGTTTAATTTCCCAGCTGCCATTGTTTGAGCGCAGGAATGGGATAAATGAGCATGATCAGATTCAAAATCAAGTTATCTCGTATCCAGTAGAGAAGCACGGCCTCCACCATCAAAAACAGGAAGAGACTCGACCGAACATCAAATCTCTCCGCAAAGAGGAATCCTGCTATCATAACCAAAGTGTCCGTTACTGAGTTGGCCACACTATCGCCGTAATAATGCAGCGAGAGGGTCTCTTTTCTATACCGATTGATGATGAAATCCGTGTTTTCCAAGACCTCCCAGGCGCCCTCAAGGGCCAGGGCTGCGAGCAGCGCTGCCCCCCTTCGCCGGCGTCCCGTCAACATTCCCAGAAGCAGGTAGAGCCCCAGCCCATGAGAGACGTGCGTAAAACTGTAGGGATCAAACAGACACTGAGAATTAAAGCGGCTCAAAATGTCGCCCGACCAGAAGCAAAGTTTTTCCGCGGCACCCCACGGCGTACGGCCGATCAGAAGCAGGGCTGCTGCAGTGACACCCAAGATGAAAAGGGCTGTGAAAACGGTGCTTCTTGCGGACATAAACTCTTCCTGGACACACGTGGCGGATGCATGGGGCATGCACCCGGTTGGAGAATGATTCCGATTACCACCAGGGAGCGCGGCTCTGCCATTGTTCAGAACGCTCCCCTAAAAGGTGAAAACTCAACGTGGTCGCAACCAGCAGCAGGCCGGGATAGAGGAGCCAGTAAAAATGAGTGAGGGCCGACAGCGAAGCAGCGCTTGCTAGAAGGTTTCCCCAACTCGCCTGAGGCTCCTGAATTCCCAAGCCCAGAAACGAGAGTGTGACTTCTCCCAAAATAAAAGCCGGGGCCAGCACGGTGGCTTGCACGGCAAGCGTCCCGATAAGGAAAGGAAGAATGTGGATCCGCAAAATCCGCCAGGATGAGGCGCCACAGGCGCGTGCCGCCGTAACGTACTCCAGGGTCTTCAAAGACAACACCTGCCCGCGCACCACGCGGGCCACCACCGGCCAACCCACCAGGGCCAGGAGCAAAGCCAGCACAGCGTAGCTTTGATCGGAAAGCCGCGGCGGAAACAAAGCGCGCAGCGCCAGCAGAATGAACACGCCGGGCAGAGAGAAGAAAAGATCCGCTGTTCGCATGATCACTGCATCGAGCCAACCGCCCCAAAAACCTGCCGCAGCTCCCAAGGTCAGCCCCATGGCCAACGCCAGCAACACTCCTACTATGCCTATAGTAAGCGAAACTCGGGCTCCGTAAAGCGTGCGTGAAAGCAGATCGCGTCCCAGCCCGTCGGTGCCCATCAGTGGGAGAGGAAATCCCTCTTGCTGCAATCCGAAGAGGTGGACATTCCAATTCCAACCAAACCACTGGTACGTTTCCCCTCGCACAAAAAAGTACAGCGGGAACTTTTTCGCCCTCCCCTGGCGAGCAGCCGGCAGGATCACTGAAGACAATTCCTCTTGATAAATAAAAGGCCTCCAATGCCAGTCCCCCTTCCGATCCCGAAAATGTGGCCGCACCGGAGCGACATAGGCGAAATCGCGAAATTGTCGGGCCGGGTGGTAAGGAGCAATCAGAGGAGCGGCCGCGGCCAGAACCAACAGGAGCGAAACGATTAGCAATCCTGCACGTAAACGGATCATTAATACCTTATGCGCGGGTCGTTCCACGCCAGTGCCACGTCTGCCAGGAAATTAGCGGCGACGGTGAGCAGGCCCACGAGAAGGACGCAATTCAGCACAATGTAAAGATCACGTGCGAAAATCGAATCCACTGTCAAAGCGCCGATTCCGGGCCAGCTGAAAATTTTTTCCACCACAACCGCGCCGCTCAAAAGGGCGGCGAAGATGGAGCCGGTCAAGGAAATAACCGGGTTTAGGGCATGGCGCACAGCATGGGTGAGTACACGGCGTCTGCTCAGTCCTTTGGCGGCAAGAGCCTTCATAAACGGAAGTGCAAGGGTTTCCAGCAGCTGACGGCGCAAGACACGAGCCACCAGCGCGGCTCCCGGCAGAGCAAGCGTCACCACCGGCAAGAAATACTCCGCCGTCTCGGAAAATGCGGACGTAAACCAGCCCCCATGAAAAGCAGCCATCAAAATCAATAAAGCCCAGACCACCGTGGGAACGGAAAAAAGAAAGAGCGAGAGGGCTCCCAGTAAATGATCCTGCCAGCCTCCGGCCCGTAGAGCGCTGTACACTCCCACGGGCAGTGCCAGCAGCATAATGATCGCGAAGGCTAACAGGGTGATCAGCAGGGTGTTGGAAAAGCGTTCGGCAATCAAGTCAAAGGCCGGCCGCTGCTGTGCAAACGAGTATCCAAAATTGCCGCTGAGAAGCTGCTTGAGCCAGAGGAGGTATTGAACGTAAAAGGGCCTGTCAATGCCGTAATCCTGCCGGAGTTGATCAATTGTTCCTGGAGACATCGATGGATTCAGCTGCATTTCGCTGAGGAAGTCGCCGGGAATAAGCGAAAAAAGCGCGAAAACTCCCAGACTCAGTAACACCAGAAGCAGGAAGGTTTCGAAAAGGCGGCGCAGCGTAAATTGGAGCATAGCGGATCGTGGTTTTAAGCCCTGCTGTCCCGTCCCCGAAAAGCGGAGTTGTATCGCCGCAGCTTTCCGGGCCGCTGGAGATTGCGGCCGAACTCCTTATCACTGATCGCCTCCGGTGGCTTCACATTTCCCTTCTCCTCACTTCGCGATTTCGGCACACCAACCCACGGGCAAAATTCAACCTATTTCGGCGGCGGGACACCACACTCCAGGTAGAGTTCCCAGACGTTCCAAAGAGCAAAGGGGAAGATCGTGCTGACAGCCAGGTTCTTGACCCGCGGCGAGTGGGCCACCACCACGTCCCGATTTACCAAGGGTATTACAGGGGTCTGTTCGGCCAATACTTGCTGTACTTCTTTATAAAGCCTGAAGCGTTCCCCCGGATTGAGCACCACCCGTTGCCGGTTCATTAGCTCGTCAATTCGCTGCTCCCAGGGAGTAGCCGGACGTGCCTGGCCAGGGTTCCACATGTGCATGGGAGCACTTGAGAGCAATAGGTTGACGTGATCGGCCGGATCAACCGGAATGTCCACATTCATAAGGGCGGCGTCGTATTGACGTGAATTCATCACACGCGAAATAAGGGCACGAAGTTCCTCCTGACGTATCCGGACTTCCATGCCGATCTTGCTAAGGTCTTCCTGGATGATAGTGGCTGTTTTCGCCATCAGGTCATCAGAGCGTGTCACCAGATCGAAAGACACTTCCTTGCCTGCTGAGTCGACTAAACGTTCACGGCCGCCCCGGTTCCTCCACGAGAATCCAACTTTTCTCAACAGTTCCCTAGCCCGGCGCACGTCGAATTCGTAGCGAGGCAGTTCATTAGTGTGCCAGGAAGTAATTGAACTGGGTACCAGGGACCAGGCGGGCCTCGCCTGTCCGAAATAAACGTTCTGGACAATGGAATCGCGGCTGATGGCATGACTCACGGCGCGGCGAAATGCAGGGTTGCTGAACCACTTCTGCTTTTCAAGAGGTACGTAACCCGTGCCGGTTTCAGGATTAGTCCCGGTGCTCTGGTTAAACCAGAAAAGGGTCAGATTGGAGGACGGTCCCGCATTGCTGACGCGAAAATTGCCAGGGGCGGATTTAATGGTCAAGAAATCTTCGGGTCTGAGCGATTGATCGATGATCTCCAGTTGCCCCGATTGAAACCGCACCATCTGTGCGTTACGGTCCTCCAGGTACTCAAGCCGGATTTCATCCAGATAAGGGAGTCGTCTGCCGTTGCGGTCCGTCTTCCAGTAATGAATGTTGCGCCGCAAAAGCGTCCGTTTTCCGGGTTCGTGATTTGCAATGGCAAACGGCCCCAGACCTGAAATTTCGTCGGGAGACGTACTGAGGTTCCAAGATTCTTCAATTCGGCGTTTGGAATCGGGAAACCGTTCGCCGGGCAGAATGGGAATGGTGGTGAGGATGTATTCTGATGCTGCATAGGGCTTCGGAAAAATGATTTCCACCTCCCACGGACCGAGTACGCGTATCTGCACGGGCTTCCCCTCAATGAGCAAAGAATCCTTGAAGGCGTTTCGAGAATCCTCCTGATAAATTTTTTCGAAGGTAAACACCACGTCTTTCGACGTAAACCGTGAGCCATCGGAGAACAAGACCTGGCGAAGTTTTAAACGGACGGACTTACCATCCGGGGAACGGGTCCAGGATTTGGCTAAACCTGGGAGCGGCCGCTGCGTGCGCGTGTCCAGTTCGAGCAAAGTGGCGCTGGTCAGGTAAGCAACCAGACGGGAGCGGTTTTCACGCGCCGCCAGCGGATTGAAGGTGGCCGGTTCTCCCGGCAGCGCATAACTTAAGGTGCCTCCAAAGCGACCCTGAGTGTTGAGCTTCAGCGTTTCCGGGCTGGAAGGCGGCGGTTCTTTTTGCGCGCAGAGGAAAACTCCTCGGTTTAGGAAACCTGCCGCCAAACAAATCAAAAATGCAGTTCGAATATTCAATTTTTTAAAAAAACCATGCACGAGAAAAATTCACCAGTGGCAGAAATTTACAACAATAACGCGATCCGGTCGAGTTCAACGTTTGACCCAGGACCACGGTCCGGTGAGGTGAAAGCATACGGTAGCGGATTCCACGCCAGGTGATTTTTCTGGTCATCGCCGACAAAAGCAAACATAGGAGGGAGAGCAGCGAACACAGCGGGCCCCAGCCCAGGTAAGCAAACCGGTCCTTGAGCAAAGCCGTCGATAAATCTCGCCGCCCGCCCCAAAACGGCGGGCTCGTTTGTAAAAATAATGCCCACCTCCCAGGGCTCATTATCTCCAGAGCCCGCCGTTTTGGGGCGGGCGGCGAGATTCGCAAAAAAGAAAATTGGGCCGTTTTATAAGCTATGGCCCGAAGCTATGCAAGACTGTTCTACCCCCTCTTATTTTCCACGCAATATCGTCGCAAGAGCATTTCATCCGAACTCTGCCCCTGACTGCATCAGTATCTGGGCGGGATGGCTCGAAATCTGGGAGGGGTTGTCCTGCAAGTCGGCGGCGTTGAAGATCACGTCCACATGCTGGTGGGTTTGCCGCCTACCATCGCGGTGTCGGATTGAAGGAGCTTGAATTAACCTTCCTTCACGAAATGGCAGAGTGCTTCTCGGGTGGGTTAATATAGCAAGCCGCGTGTTAAAAACGGATCTGAATCGACTGCTCCAGGGGTGCAGACAAGGGGAATTCGCATCGTGGAGAGCGCTTGCCGCCCGCTACGGCCCGCTCCTGACACAACAATTCCGGCATTTTCGTGCGACTCATAGAACCCATGCTGAGGACGCCCTGCGGCAGTTCTTTCTCCGGCTGTGCTCGCAAGATCGTCTGCAAGGGAACCCTCCATCCGAGAGGGTGTTCAGGCTCGAATTGCTCTTTAATTTTTATGATCTCTGTCGGAACTCGTTCCCACAACCGGATCGGCCCTGGGAGATTTCAGACTTGGTTAGAATTTTCATGGGCGTACCCTTCTACTCCCAGAAAGTAATTTATTTGATTTTATGCGGTTATCCGAAGGACACCATCCAGAGTATTCTCTCAATTGGTCCGGTATTGTTTTACAGCGCTCATGAATGTTTGCAGGAGTGCCTGGGTGGTGCGGAGGTGCATAAAGTGCCCTTGGGGCTTCAAGACAGAGAGCGGATCCGCCGTACGTCGTCTGCGCATTGTGACCTGGCTGCCCTGGTGGGAGACTACATGGACGGACGGGTGGCATGGAAAGAAAAGGCCGGCATCGAGGCGCATGTTCCTATTTGCCTGTGCTGCCTTCAGGATCTGTGCATGGCAGAAGAGTCGGAATACTTTTTGCGCAGTCTGAAACCATTGAGCGAAACCCAAACTTCTCGAATCTGTCCCGTCGGAATCGGCATTCAAAGTCTTTAGATGATGCATAAGAGACATCTCGTGCTCATGGTTATCTTGAGCCTGTTGCTGGCCGGCGCGAAAATTTTTGCTCAGGCGGATGTGCTCGAGGGCCGCTGGCTCTTTCAGAGTGTCGATGAGAAAGGCTCCAAGAACCCTCTTTTTATTGCTGAGATCCTCAAGAAAGACTCGAATTTTGAATTGGTCATCGCGGCCAGTTCTGCGCCCTTTCAAGTTTCTGTGGAAGTCTTCAAGGTCGAAGGCAGCAGCTTTGAGCTGGTTATGAGCGGTTCAGATCAGTCCCAGAGGCTGGTATTCAGCGGAAAGGCTGAGGCGGGTTTGTTAACCGGCAAGGCAAAGGTCTCCGGAATGGAACGGGACTTTATTGCTGAAAAAACTCAGCTGAAATCCCTGAAAAAGCAAGAGCCGCTCGGCAGAGAAGATTTGGAAGGTTTTCGCAAGGCTTCTCAGCTAAAGGATCCACAGGAAAAAATAAAGGCCTTGCGTTTTTTTCTGGAGATGAATCCAGGAAGCGGCTATCGCGAAGCTGCTCACATAGAAATCTTCAACACGCTGCTGATCATAAACGCGGATCCAGAGTCGGTGCGTGAGGCAGCGGAGACAGCGGTGGCTCGAGCTTCTGATCCGGCTCGTGTGATGAACAGCATTGCCTACAATCTCGTCTCCAAAGGGCTGCTTCTGGATCTTGCCGAAGATTATTCCCGCAAGGCTGTGGAAAAGACCTCTTCAGGATCCCCGACGCGCGTCTTGTATCTGGATACCCTCGGCTGGGTGCTGTTTCACCGCGGACAACTGGACGAAGCAGGCCAGTATCTAGAAGAAGCTTTGCGCAGGGCCCCACAGCAGTGGGAGATCGCGTTTCACCTGGCACGAGTCCGGGAAGCAACGGGACAACTGGAGACGGCGCGTGATCTTTACCTGAAGACCTACGTCAACTCCGGGAAGCTGGAGGCGCGCCAACGTCTCGAAGAGGTACTCGGCAAATTAGAAGGATCTCCGGCACGGCTCCACGCTCTTGTAGATGAGGAATTCGCGAAGAAACCTGCTCCCTTTCAAGCCGGAAAGTCTCGCATTACCGCACCGCAGCGAACCGTTCTGGCGGAGCTTTTTACGGGTTCCGAATGTCTCCCCTGCCAGGCCTCCGACCTGGCTTTTGATGGATTGCTGAAGCATTTCAATAGTGAAGCGGTCGCTGTTCTCGAGTACCACGTGCATGTTCCGGCACCCGACCCTTTGGCCAATTCGGACAGCCTGGCCCGGGCAAAATACTACGAGATCGGTGCGGCGCCGGCAGCCGTTTTCGGCGGCAGAGAGAGGCGGGCGGGCGGTGGTCCCTCGCATATGGCAGGCAACATTTTTGGCGAATATCGAGCGCTCATCGAGAAACAATTCAACCGCCCCCCGGGAATCAAGCTCGTTGTGGAGGCGACACGCGACGGGGATCAAGTGGCGGGGCATGCCCGAATTGAGTTCACGAATGCGGCCGCCCCCTTACGTCCACTGCGCCTGCGAGTCGCTCTTCTCGAAGAGACCGTGCACTACACGGGCGCCAATGGTATTCACTTTCATCATCATGTTGTCAGAAAGATGTTGGGCGGCGCCCAAGGTTTTGTGATCGGACCCACGGGGTCCTTGGAGTTTCCAATCCAGCAAAATCTCTTGGAGCTCGAAAGTGAGCTGCAGCATTACCTAGAGGGTTATCAGACGGAACAGAAAAAGAATTTTCGGGAATTGATCTACACTCTGGACCGGAACAGGTTGCTGGTGGCTGCTTTCGTTCAGGACGAGCAGACCAAAGAGGTCCTCAATTCCGTTCTAGTGCGCCTTAATTAGTTTTCGTCCGGCGAATTGTAAGTAGCGGAAATTAAAAGAGAAAAGACACATTTTTGAGCTCCGATTTCGTCAGAGTCAGTTGGTACCCTGGTTTTGCAACAAACGCTGATTCCAAAAGACTTGGCGGCAAAAT
>JACQSY010000030.1 GCA_016211085.1 Acidobacteriota bacterium
GGACAAGAAGGGCGAAGTCATCGTCTACGACGACAAGACGCTCGAGGAGAAAACGCGGATCACCGGAGATTGGGTCGTTACACCTACCGGCAAGTTCAACGTGTACAACACAGCCCACGACGTGTACTGAGTACGAAGGCAAGATCTGACCAATGCTCAATGCTCAATTCCCAATTCTCATCGGATGGGGAATTGAGAATTGGGAATTGAGTCTCCCATGACCGTGCCGGTCACAACGAACGATGAAAATGGGAGCGGGCGTGCGGTAAAGTGTCACCAGTTGCGCCGGTGACGAGATCGCACATTGAGTGGTGCCATTGAGCCCGCAATTGAGTCTGATCCGGAAACTGCGAAGCACAACGAATTGTCGCCGCCATCACCATGGTGAGCACGTGAAGGAGAGTTTTCATTAGAAGGTTTCCCTCCGGCGCAACAAGGAGGAAATCATGCAGGTGGTACACGAATGTTGCGCGGGGTTGGATGTACACAAGAAGAGCATCTATGGCTGTGCGGTATGGTTTGATGAGAAAGGTCAAAAGCATCAGGAGATCCGAAGCTTCGGAGCAGTTACCGCAGAATTATTGGGACTCGCGGATTGGCTAAAGAAGCACGGAGTCACTCACGTGGCGATGGAAGCCACAGGAGTGTACTGGCGGCCGGTGTGGGCGGTGTTGGAAGGACAGTTCGAGTTGATATTGGTGAATCCGCATCACGTGAAGGCGATGCCGGGTCGAAAGACGGACGCGAAAGACTGCGAATGGATTGCGGATCTGCTGCAACACGGTTTAGTGAGGGGCAGCTTCGTGCCTCCCACCGAAATCCAGGATCTGAGAGACCTGACGCGATACCGAGTGGAACTGACGCAAGCGCAGAACCGGGTGTCGAATCGGATTCAGAAAGTATTGGAGCAGGCCAATATCAAGCTGAGTTCGGTGGCCTCCGACACGCTGGGCGTTTCAGGCCGACTCATGATCGAAGCGATTATCGCCGGCGAAGACAATCCGGAACATTTGGCGGATCTAGCGAAGAGGAAGCTGAGACAACGAATTCCAGACTTGCAGGTAGCTTTGGCAGGTCGAGTGAGAGATCACCATCGCTTTCTGCTGAAGGAACATTTGGATGAATGGAAAGGATTATCCGAACGGATACGGCGAGTCGAACAAGAAATTGACCGGCGGATCGTCCCTTTTGAGCATGCCGTCACGTTGTGGCAGGGTATCCCCGGCATTGACCGCGTGACGGCATGTTGTCTGGTCGCCGAAATCGGAGTGAACATGGGACAGTTTCCCTCGGCACAGCATATGGCCTCATGGGCCGGAATTTGCCCGGGCCATAACGAAAGTGCAGGAAAAAGGAAGACGGGAACCATACGAGATGGTAACCGATGGCTGAGACGGGCAATCTGTCAGGCCGCCTGGGCATCTAGCCGCAAGAAAAACTGCTACCTGTCGTCCCAGTTCAAACGGATCGCCGCCCGCCGAGGGGTCAAACGCGCCCTGATCGCAGTCGCCCATGCAATTCTGATCATCGCGTACATGATGTTGAAGACCGCCAAGTCGTATCGGGAACTCGGCGGAGACTATCTGGAACAGATCCACAAGGAACAACTCCAGAAGCATCTTGTTCGCAGATTGCAGCGCCTTGGACTCACGGTTACCGTACAACCGGCGGTGTGAGGGGGAATTTTCGAAGGAGCATTGGTCAGATCCACCCGTCCCCCAGCGAGGTCACCTTATGGAAAAAGGTAGCAGCCTACTAGCAGTGCTGTTCCTCGTCCTGAATAGCGTATCTCTCCCCGGCAGCCCCCCAGCCGGTCCAGCAGGCCTTGCGGGGGAGGTCTATGATCCGCACGGGTTGGTAATCGTCAATGCCCAAGTCCGTCTTCTCGCCGGCGCTCAAGATTCTTTCAGCAACACGGAACTGCGGGAAGTGAACACGGACAGTCAAGGCCGGTTTCACTTTCGCCTTTTGAATCCCGGCCTCTATCGCCTGAAAGCTTGCGCCGTTGGATTTCAATGCGAAGAATCTTCCGTGGAAATCGGTGACGCTGCCGCAGATCCC
>JACQSY010000031.1 GCA_016211085.1 Acidobacteriota bacterium
AAAAAAGCTGGAGAAGTTGGTTGAAAATGCTGCAGAATCGATTCACGGCTGAGTCCTCCCTTTCGATCAGTTATAGACATAACCAATCTGAGGGAATGCCTCAGCCGCTTCAACTCGAAAAGTTATTTTGGACAAGAGTGGCTGAGAACCATCCGAATTTGCGGTCCAAAATCGAGGAGCACATTCAGAAGACCCGGAATTATGCCGATTTGATCAAGGGTTGTGTCGAGCGCCTCGGTGAGAAAACTTCGGCCATCAAGGCCGGATTTGCACAATTTTCAGGCCGGGTGCAAGCAGTCGCCACCGGTGCTTTTAACGACGAGCTGGTGAAGAACGATATCAGTGATTACGCCACTGAACATTTCGAGATCGCCTGCTATAAGGCGCTTATTGAAGCGGCCCGAGATGCGGGGGAAAGCGAAATCGCCCGCATCTGTGAACAAATCCTTTCTGACGAGCAGGAGATGGCACGCTTCCTGGATAGCGAGCTTCCCAAGGCAGTACGCGAGCAAATGAGCAAAGCCATGACAGTCCATCGGTAAATGCTCACGCAATGGGGCGCGTCCAGGTACGAGAAAACAAGCGCTTACTGCGCTGGCGCTTCGCGCGCTTGATGATCAGCGTGCGACGAGTTCTTCAAGCACCTCCAGCAACTGCTCCGGCTCCACCGGCTTGGGGATATAGGCTTGAAATCCAGAAGCCAATGCGCGTTGGCGGTGCCGCTTACGTAACCGGTGAGAGCAACTGCCGGCACTGCCGCTCCTTTGGGCAGCGCTCGAATTGCCTGCAGCAATTCATAGCCGTCGAAACCGGGCATGCCGATGTCGGCCAGCAGGACTTCAGGTGTCCAATTCTCAAAGATCTCCAGCGCTTCAGGAGCCGAAGCGGCAGTTTTCACTTCGGCCTCACTTTTCTCCAGCAGGAGACGTAGCAGTTCCAGCGTATCCTCGGCATCATCCACCACCAGGACTCGAGCCTTCTTCAGAGAGGAAGCGCCGGGAGTGGTGCGTCCCTCCCCAACCCTCTTTTCGGATTCCTTCAGTAGCGGAAGGCTTACGATGAAGGTCGCACCTCGACCTTCTCCTTCACTCTGAGCTTCCACGCTGCCGCCGTGCAACTCGACCAGGTGACGGACAATTGCCAGCCCAAGCCCCAGGCCACCGTGTGGCCTCTTTGTGGGACTGTCGGCTTGTCGAAAACGCTCGAAAATAATCGGCAGCATATCGGGCCTTATACCTTGTCCGGTGTCTTTCACGCGAACTTCCAGTTGGTCCTTTATCTTGCGCAGCGAAACTTCAATGGAGCCGCCGCGCGGCGTGAACTTCACGGCATTGGTGAGGAGGTTGTACACCACTTGCTGCAAGCGTGCTGCATCTCCAAGAATCCGGCCTCCCAGCGAATGCAACGTGAGATGGAGTTCAATATTCTTTGCCTGCGCTGCGGGGCGGATGGATTCAACCGCAGCCTCGATCACAGAAACCAGATCAGTGGGGCGCGTATCCAGGCGAAAAGTTCCCGAGGCAATCTGCGAAATATCAAGCAGGTCGTCAATCAGTCGGAGCTCCACTCGTGCATTCCGTTCGATGATTTCAAGCGCCCGAACTTGTTCTGAGTGACTGAGATCTTTGCTGAGGAGGATTTTGGCCCAGCCCAATACGGCGGTCATGGGGGTACGCAGCTCATGGGAGAGAGTTGCCAGGAATTCGTCCTTGAGACGCAGATTTTCTTCGAGGGCGGCTACTGCACGCTCCAATTCTTTCTTGCGGTACGCCACCTCCTCAGCCAAAGACGTCAGGTCGTGCTCTCGAACATCGGTTCCGTGCTGCAGAATGTCCCGTGCCCGTTTCATCCTAACCCAGATGTTTATTCGGGCCTGAAGCTCGGCCGCTGAAAACGGTTTCATTATGTAGTCCTGGGCGCCACTATGGAGAAGATCTACGCGCATTTCATCGTCGGCGCGGGCTGTCAGGACTACGATGGGAATGGCGTCAAGCTCCGGTCGGGATCTGATGTTGCGGATCATTTCCGGACCACTGACAACGGGCATCATCAGGTCGGTCACGATGAGGTCAGGACGGATCTTCAGGGCCATTTCAAAGCCTTCGGCCCCATTGCGAACAACCGTCACCAAGTGTTCCGGCAGCAGCTGCCTGATGAATCGCTCATGTCCCGATTGTCTTCGACCACCAGCACCAGTGGGCGTTCGCCTCTCGCTGGCTGTCTTTCATCTTCTGTGAAGGTGTCTGCAACAGCGGCTTCCGGTGCAATTTCCTCGACCAGCTGCTGAGCCAGGTCGCCCGACCTTTCTGGAACTTCAGTGATGTGATCAATTGTTTCCTCTTTTGCAGCCGGCAATTCCATCTGAAAAAGTGCGCCGCCAAGTGGTGACTCGCCTGCAAATATCCGGCCTCCGTGGAGCTCGACAAATTCCTTTGCAATCGCCAACCCCAGGCCCGTGCCTCCATGAGCCCGGCTGGGTCCTGCTTCGGCCTGGCGGAATCGTTCGAAGATGACTTCACGAAGCGAAGTCGGAATTCCTGGTCCACTGTCTTCAACCGTGACCACCGCCTGTTCGTTTTCTGGCCATACTTTGCAGCGGATCACTCCCCCAAAAGGAGTAAACTTAAAAGAATTTGAGAGCAGATTGAGAAGAACCCGCGTAATCTTTTCCACGTCGGCACGAAGTGGAACCGAATCTGTAACCTCCACGGTGAACGTGGTCTGCCTCTGCTCGGCCACGCCTTTGAAATTGGATGCCGTCCGGCGCAGCAGCGCCGCCAAATCGATATCCTCCTTGTGAAGAACCATCTTTCCGGCTTCCAATTTGGAGAGGTCCAGCAAATCGTTGACGTGTTTAAGCAGCGTCCGTGCGTTTCGTTTCACCAGCTGAAGAGGTTGGCGAAATTCAGAAGGCAGGTCGGGTGCCGTCAGCAGTCTGTCGATGGGTCCGAGAATCAGTTCCAGAGGCGTGCGCAGTTCATGTGAGATGTTGGCAAAAAAGTGGGTTTTCAACTCATCTAGTTCCGTGACCCTGCTATAAAGCCGTTCCAGTTCCTGATGGGCCGTCTCCAACTCCATGCGGCGCTCCTCAGCAAGCCTGGTTGAACGAGCGAGATCTTCAACCTTTGGGAAAAGCGGGAAAAGCCAGGCGGCAGTGGCAATCGACGCGACGGCCGTAACGCCTTTCACCGCTCCGGCGAGCCAGTAGCGGGCTTCCCACACATTCCAGACCTCCATGACGTGAGTCCCGCCACAGGCAAAGATGAAAGCGCCGAAGGCAAGAAAAACCCAGTGGAAGGGAACCCTGATCTTGCGGACGAGGTAAACCAGTGTCACCGATATGGAGACATAGGCGATCCCGATGACAGTATCTGCAACGACGTGAAGCCAGACCAGGCCCGGTTCCCAGAGATAGCAGTGGCCGTGAGGCATGTAAGTGCTGGCCATGAGCCTTTCCAAGACTTCCCACATAGACGCACTCCTGCTCTCAGCCCACCCTCCCCAGGAATTACGGTTAATTTTATCACTTCGAGAGCGTCGCGGTTTGGCGGCGCTCTATTTCTCTTACCGATTCGCAACGTTTTGCCGACTCAACTGCCGGGCAAGCTTGCCTGCCAGAGGGCGATGTTGCAGCTCCTCCAGTAACTCAGGCAACGCGATCGACCAGTTGGGCCATTCTGAAGCCGTCCCTGGGAAATTGGGTCGCTCCTCCACTGTAAGCGCGTCCTCCAGATTGGCCATGATGATGGCAGAGGGCACTTGGGCCAGGAGCCGGTAAATCGCTTCAATCACCTCTTCCAGGGAGGACTCGGCGGTCAAGCCGGCCGCAGACATGATGTAGTCGCGAATTTCGCGGTTTGCATTCAGATCGGGATTCAGACCCAGACGAAGCTGCGTTTTCAGGTCCGATCCTCTCCATAGACCCGCAATGGTGGGAAGGTCGTGAGTGGTCACAGCAGCCACAGCCAGATAGGGGAGGTCTCGGGGTTTGCATCTTTCGAACCAGAGGAGGCGATAGGAGAGAATAGAATGAGCGGCCAGCGTTTCGCGGACGTGATCTTCGACAGTACCCAGATCCTCTCCTACGATGACGGCTCCGGCACGATAGCTTTCGAGATCGACAATTGCGAGAAGATCTTGCCAGGGATAGACCACGTAGGCTCCCTCAGTGGCTTGGCGTCCTTCCGGAATCCAAAACAAACGAAACAAGCCCATGACATGATCGATACGCAACCCGCGAGAGTGACGGAGCGAAGCACGAAGCGTTTCGATAAAGGGACGATATTTGAGTCGTGACAAACAGTGCGGTATGAAAGGGACCAGGCCCCAGTCCTGGCCACGAGTGTTGAATCGATCGGGTGGCGCCCCCACGCGCGCGGCCAGGGCCAGCACCTCTTGTGAGTACCAGGCATCGTAGCCTGCAGGATCCACTCCCACGGGAAGGTCCTGAATGATACCGATTTCCTGAGATGCGCTCTTCAGTTGGTTGTCGGCCAGCCATTGCAACCAGCGGTGAAAATCCACCTCCTTCAAGTGGGCTGAAAGGAAACGGCCCACTGCTGGTGAAGAAGGGTCCCGATAATCCGCTTCCCAATTACGCCAATCCTTGCCGAACTTTTCTGCCAGGACACAGAAAACAGCGAAGTGGCGAAGGAGCTGCCCCCGCTCGCGACAGTACGCCTCAAATGCCGGATGCCCCCCGAAGCGTGACCACAGCAGCCGCAAGGCCGCGCTCTTGAGTTCCCAGACGCGATCCCGATCAATCAACCGCTCCCGGTTCAGGGCTCGTGCGGAGATGGCAAAGCTCTCCAGATCGTTCAGATGCGCGTGCGCTCCGGGTACCTGATCCACACTGATATACAGCGGATTCAAAAAACAACGGCTGCTGGGATAGTAGGGACTGGACTCCAGAGGGGAAACGGGGGTTGGGGTATGCAGCGGATTCAGCAAAAGCACTTGAGCGCCTGAAGCGGCCGACCATTGCGAGGCAAGCTTGAGGTCCTGAAAGTCACCGATTCCCCAGCTCTGTCGCGAACGGATCGAGTAGAGCTGCAAGGACCAGCCCCACGAGCGCAATCCTTGCGGAAAATAGCAGCGACCGGGTGTCACGATGAGCAAATTTTCCTCGCTCTGACCACGAAGGTTCATTTTGTGATAACCCAACGGCAAATCACCCGGGAGAAAACCCTCGAGGACTAAATGGGTTCCATCCTCCAGGGTCAAATCGCAGCCTCCGGGAATTTCAAGGGCCTCCCCTGGCCGAGTGACGTAAACAGTTTTTTGGGACGAGGTCTTCAACAACTCCCTTCCCATGGCCGAGCGCAGTGCCTGGCGGGTCTGCTCACTGGTAAGATGGGACACGCCACGAGCGTCCCAATATTCGTTCAGTATCCCCCACGAGTCGCACTTCACGAATCAACCTTGTTTAAATGAACGGCAAAGGTTGCCGAAAAAGTTTGGCCACGCTCCACGGCTTGACGCCCTTTCCCTGCTATTCTACGATGAAGATCCCGTTTGAACCGTCAGCTTTAGTCGCTATTAAGACTAGACCAGAGGTGCCACTGCCAAGAATACCTGTTTTTTTTACGAGCTCGGTATGCTGAGGCTCTTTTATCGCTGCCGGCGCTTTATTGCCATCTGCTTCTTCTCTGTGGTTGCAGGAACTCTTCTCTTAGGCGGTAGCGATGAGTTTCTGGAGGACAATCCTTGCCCCACCGCACAGAAGACGCAGGCGTATTCCTACCGCATCAAAGGGAAGGTGCGTCTTCTGCTGTTCTGGCTGGGGAAGGACGATGTGGGCGAGGGGAAAATCAGTTTCGCCACTGCTTCCTGCGGCAATTATGAGTTTGAAGGCGTTTCCGTCTTGCTTGGATCTGATCCACGCCGGGTGCCGGGCGGGATTAATCGCTGGGGTTTTGGGCGTGAGTGGGCGCACTGGAGGGTAGGAGAGGATTCACAGCGGGTTCTGGAGCGGTCGGTATTTGAAGGATTCATGCGACGTTCCAATGAAAAATCGCTGAAAGAGGTTCGAAGCTCCGCTTCCGGTCCGGTTTCTCTTTATTGGTATGAAGGTGTTCGCAGCCAGGTCTTTTCCCATGAGGCGGTTTCAGAACTGCATGCCTTTTCAGAAAGAGAAGACTTTGATTGGCGGCGCTTCGATTTTGTTCACGGCAGCTATCACCGTCGCGTGCAGTCGGGACCTCCGGACCGCCGCAAGAGCTTGAACAATACGTCCCTCTATGGTCCTCCCTTTGGGTTCTTCACAGCGCTGCGCCAAGCGGCGCGTACGTTATCGCACCGCTTTAAGGATGACCCTGAGAATTGGGAGAACAGCCGTCCGCAGGCAAGCTGGGTCTACAATGCAAAGCTTTATCGCCTGAGTACGCGCAAAGTGAGATACCATCCCACCTTTAAGCTTGCCAGGCGGGAGAAGAGCCAGGGTTCAGAGCCTTTCCAGAATTTTTCAGACGTGGCCGAAGTTGATTTTAGAATAGAAGATGTCGCCTTGCGGAGCAAACACGACTTTTCCATCTCCTTCCCCCTGCACGGCGCGATGGAAGGAGTTCCCCTGCAAATCGTGGACAAGCCACGGTGGTGGTTGCACCTGGAGATTTACCTCGACTTGCCAACCCCTCTCTCACTTCAGACTGCGAAGTAAGCTTCGTCCCCAAGTGTGTCTTTCAGAGGCGCGAATGCCAATGAGCGCTTTGATACGGCAATCAACAAGCGCTTGCTCCGCTGGCGCGGCGTGCGCGCCTCTGACCGCTACTCGGGCAGCAAAACGGCTTCAATCAAGGGGAACACTTCACTGCGTGCCCGTTCCAGGTCTTCAAAAGTATCTATTTCAATCCACGGGAGACCTGCGGTCCAGCATATGACCATCTGCGAGCCCCCGTAAAATGGTTGCAGTGCAGCCGTAAAGTACGCGCTGCGGCGGGTCTCTTCGTCGAGCAGAGGAATGCCTTCACGGATTCTTGCAACCGCCTGCGCGTCAAACTTGGCGATCCCCAGGAAGGTTCCTGAAACCGTTTCCGGATTGAGTTCCTTGCCGATGCCGCTGACCCTTCCGGATTGAGTCGCCACCTTCATGGTTTCCTCGAGCAGTTCCTGATCTGCACAAATGACGACACGACCCGAGGTCTCCACGACACGCTTGAGAATATCCGGGTGTAACAGGAGGTCGACGTGAAGGCATAGAAAAGGGCCTTCAATCCCTGAATCCAGCACTCTGCTCAACGATTGCAAATTGTTGGTGGTGGCAAACTCGGGATTGTGAATAAAGGTTGCCCTTCCCCTCAGGTGTTCCTCGATTTTTTTCTGTTCAAAGCCGGTGACCACGATCTTCTCCGTGACTCCTGCATAGTCCAGGCAGGTGAAGAGATGGTCGATCACAGGACGATTTCCCACGTAAAGCAGGCTCTTGGGAAGGTCCCTTGTGAGGGGCTGAAGTCGCCTGGAGCTTCCGGCTGCTAAGAGAATGGCTTTCAAAATTATTTTTGCGGCTCCAGAGCTTCGTTTCCTTCTGAAGATGTTGTGGATAGCGAGGCGCGTGGCCACTTGAAAAACAAGAGCGCCAGCGCGGCCAATCCGACGATGGCCCAGGCTAAATCAAAGAGCCGGCGCGCCAACGCCATGGCCACGCCCACGTTCTCTGGAAAATCGAGAAGGTCGGCAAACAGGAGATTGCCACCCTCAAATACCCCGATCTGGACCGGAATAAAAAAGAAAGCGAGTGAGATAGCTTTGGTGGATGTGGCCAGCATGAAGCAGCGGAACCAATCGGACGGCACCTCCATGGCGAGAAAAATCCAACGGATTTCAGCCACGATCAAAAACTGCGCCAGCAGATTGAGGAACACCATCAGGGGAAAGCGGGAGGGATTTTGCCTTTGAAAGGTGAAGATATAGTCTTCCAGTTGGCGCACCTTTTCCCTTCCCCGGGCCAGTCGCGCGCTGCCATTGGCAAAGGGTAACTTCAGAGCTGCCGAGAGCACGCGAACCTCCCTGCGGATGGCCCAGACCATCATGATGACAACAAAAGCAACCCCCAGCACGGCCGGGACGAATACTTTCAGCAATGAACCACCGCCAAACGCAAACAGGTGGGCCAGAAGGCCGCCTAAAAGGAAAAGGGCGAGAGAAAAAATATACACGGCGCGATCCATCACCACTGAAGAAATGCTCACCAGGCGCCCACTGTTCCCCAAAAGACTCACCTTGACCGGATCTCCCAGAAACATGCCCGCAGAAGACATATAGCTCAGCGATTCGCCCGCCAGTCGGATCAGCCACAGGTGCACCAGCCCGACCGTCCTTTCCTTTTTTTCAAAGGCAAGAGACCATGCCCACACCTTGATAAGATGTGCGAGCCCGGTCACCCCCAGCAAAAAAACCGACATCCAACCAAGCGATTTCAGGCGCTCAAGGGAAGCCCAGAGACCCACTTCCGTCAATAGCCTGATCAGGAGGATGAGTCCGACGCAAAAAAGAAGAATGGAGAGAAGTTGCGATCGCGTGGGCTTCCTCGGGAAGATATTCGATGCCATTCGCTCTTAGAGGATGAAAGCTTGTGCTCTTTGAAGAGTGCCTTACATTACTATCAGCTTGAGGTTAGTCATTGCTTCGATAGCGTAGCGAATTCCTTCCTTGCCGAAGCCACTCTTCTTGACCCCGCCAAAGGGAAGAGATTCTACACGAAATCCCGGACCTTCGTTGACCATCACCGCCCCCACTTTGAGTTGCCGTCCCATCTGCAAAGCGCGGTTGAGATCGCGTGTGACGATTCCCGCCTGAAGCCCGAAAGGCGTCGAATTGGCAATGGCGATTGCTTCAGATTCTCCTCTGATTCGGATTATCGGAGCCGTGGGTCCGAACGTTTCAAGGACCACCAGTTCGCTACAAGGGGACATGCGGTCCAGAACGGCAGGTTCGATGAGCGCACCCACCCTTTTGCCCCCGCAGCACAGAACGGCGCCGTCGCGTACCGCAGTCTTGATTCGTGATTCAACGCGAATAGCGGCCGGCTCGTCTATCAGGCATCCGACTTCACTGCAGGGATCCAGCGGGTCCCCGAAGCGGAGCCTTTGTGTCGCTTCAGTAAATTCTTCGACGAACTTCTCAGCAACCGCTTCGTGCACCAACAGGCGTTTTATGGAGGTACAGCGCTGGCCGGAGTTGCTGAAAGCCCCGTCCACGGCAATGCGCACGGCAAGATCCAGGTCCGCATCCTCGAGCACGATCAGAGGATCATTTCCGCCCAGTTCCAGGCAGAGCTTCTTTACGCCGGCAATACGGGTGATTTCTTCCCCTACCTCAACGCTTCCGGTGAAGCTCACCAGGTCAACCTCAGGATGAGAGACCAGCGCCGGACCGATCTGGTCCGCTTCACCAGTCAGCACGCTCAGCATGGGCGCAGGAAGGCCGTTGTCGAGCAAAATTTTTGCAAACCGGAGAGCGGTGAGAGGAGTTTTTTCCGAGGGCTTCAACACCACCGTGTTGTTGGCGGCCAGCGCAGGACCCACCTTGTGTACCACTTGGTTGAGGGGATGATTGAACGGTGTGATGGCCACCACCAGCCCAACCGGTTCTCTCCAAGTAGCCGCGAACTTGTGGGGGATTCCCGGGACCACGTCGGCGGGGAGTGTCTCGCCCTGCAGCCGCTTTGCTTCTTCCGCTGAAAACAACAGAGCTTGATAGGCGCGATCGATTTCACGGCGGCTGGAACATAGCGCCACTCCAGCTTCACGGCTGATCAGCCTGCTGAGCTCGTCCTTGCGTCCCAAAACCTCCCGGGCGGAACATTGCAATACCTCAAAACGTTCCCACGAGCTGAGGGGGGATCGAAAACAAGCAGCGTTCTTCGCACACTCCTGTGCCAGCTCAACGGAGGCTGCAGGAACCTTGTCGATGATTTCTCCGGTGTAAGGATTGTGGACCGGCATCACCTCTGTCCCCATCCACACTCCATTGACCAGCATTTGCATTGATTTAAATCCGTGAGGAGAAGGTTTGTACGGCCATTCGCGCCATGACGGCATTTCGAAAGCGGTTCATCATCTCCAGCGGCTCCAGGGGAATGCGCGGTGTACCCTTTTCACCCCCTGGTTCCACATGGAGCACTTTCACGTGGTGTCCCACGTTGGCAAAATCTACGCTGGAGGAGCACGTCGGCTGGCCGCCAGTTGACTGGTAAGTGCTGTTGTCCAGAATGTAATGCACAAGATTGGGGAGCTTGAGATGGCGGGAAAGCGCTAGGCTTGAAAGTCCCATGAGAGCTGCGCCGTCACCGTCCAGAACCACCACCGGCAGCCGGCTGGCGAGTGCAAGACCCAGCCCGATCGGGAGTGCGCAACCCATGCTTCCACACATATAAAAATTTTCGGGCCGATCTCTTACCACGTAGAGTTCGCGGCTGATCATGCCGGTGGTGGCAATAACCAGCTGGTCCGAAATTGTTTCCATGATCTCGCGTATCGCTTCGGTCCTGCGCATCATTCGCCTCCCGTTTCCACCAGAGTGAAATCTTCATATTCGAGCAGCTTCATCAGATCTCGCGTGATGCGCGCCATTTCAAAATGTTCAAAGGGCCGAGTGCGGAGACTGATCAGCAAATGAATGCGAATCCCATAAGGCTTAAGCAGAGAGGTGATAGGATTCACCAGGTGTCCCAGTCCGGAGCTTTGAAGATAAACCAAGGGTTTTTTCCCGGCAAAAAAAGCTCCCACCGCCACCGAAAGAGCTACATCTTCCCGGGTCGCCGGTATGAACGCTATTTCTGGATCTTTTTGAAGATCCTCGATGAACTGCTTCAGCCCGGAGCAGGGGACCCCCAGGACGAAGTCAAATCCCTTGCTTCGGAATTCCTGGTACAGACCTGCCGTCATTCCTGAGTCTTCTCCCACACCTCCTTGTAATCTTCGAAAGTGTCCACTTCCATCCAGCCTTTGTAAATGCCTACGGCAGCAACCGCATGCCCTTGATCAATCAGGTACTGAAGCAGATCAGCCAGAGTTGCCTGTTCCAAAGCCTGTGCTTCATGAAAAGGAAGATGGCGGCGTTCAGGATAAAGCTGATGAAAAGTCTTTCGTAGCAGTTCACTCCCGCGCTCGCTAAAGTAGGCCAGACCCACGAACTCGCCGTCTGCAGCATCTTTAGAAAGCATCCGGCCGATGCGTAGCACCCTGTTCCCATTCTCAGGAGGGAGGAAGCGATAAAAATGCGCCGGCGGATGCGACGTCTGCACAAGTTCGGGACGACTTACCGGGTGTTGAATGCCATTTTGGTGGTCTTCATGCCATTTGTGGTCCACTACCACGGCGATGTCCGCCTGCGAACGGAGAAGCTTCAACAAGATACTCTCTTCAAAAAGAATATCGTCATAAACCATAATGAAGGCGCCCTTCATCCATTCCTCGGCACAGAATAAAGAAATGAGATTGTGAGTCTCCTCATATCGTGGATTCTCAAAATATTTAAGTTCCGGCAGGAGAATCTTATCTCCCTGATAACCTCTGACAACACTGATGTCGTGGATGTTGACAGCTCGGAGCGCTTCCACTTGGCGCTGCAGCAGCGTTTTGCCGTGAATGCTGAGCAGACATTTGGGACGGTCACGAGTCAATCCTCCCAGTTCCTTTTCGAAACCGCGCGCTGCGGCCAGTATGATGGCGCGGGGACGGGCAGAAGTGAGGGAAAGAAACTGAGCCTCCTGGCTCTGCAAGTCCGCCAGCTTTACCAGATCGTAGATTTCAGCCAGCGGAGCAATCCTGTCTTCTACTGTACTGGACGTTCCAGTATGGCGTAATTCCTTGAAGGTTGCGCGCATGGCTTGCACAGCAGTTCGGATTCCCTGATTTGCAAAAATAACGATTCGATGTCCCTGCTGGTACAGAAAATCAGCACTGGCTGAGACATAAGTGGTGGGGATTGCGACCAAGGGACAGCAGCCATTCCAGCGGCGGGCAAACTCCACCACCTCGTTGGCATCCTTCGCTTTGCTATGGGCAAGGATCAAATCGGCTCCGGCCTGAGCGTAGGCGTGCGCGCGCCTCAGCGCCTCTTCCATCCCCAGGCCGGCAATCAAGGCTTCGGTACGCGCGATGACCACAAAATCAGCATGGCGCTGTGCCTGTTTGGCGGCCCTGATTTTTCCTGAGAATTCTTCGAGCGATTCCAGTTCACGTCGCACTCCTTCGTAGAAGCTGCAGCGCTTGGGGAAAAGATTATCTTCAATACAAATTCCCGCAATATCGGCCTTTTCGTACTCACGAACGGTGCGAATAACATTGATTGCATTTCCGTAGCCGTTGTCACAGTCTGCAATGACCGGGAGATTAGTGGCCTCGTTGATGCTACGCACTACCGCTAGATTCTCCGACATGGAAAGGAGGTTGGCGTCGGGAAGACCAAAGGAAGCCGAGATTTCAAAACCACTCGCCCAAATTCCATCGAATCCAGCCGATTCCACCAGCTTGGCACTCAAACCATTGTGCGCCCCCGCGAACAGTGCGGGGTGACATTCCAGGAGCAGTTTTCTAAGCAATGTGGCTTTAGGCAAACACCCTCCTCAGGACGGTTTCTTACTCCGGGCCGGCTTGACTGCTCACAGCCGCGGCAGGCCTTCGAGGCACCGATGGGTGCGCCAAAGCCGCCGAGGCTTGTGATGTGGGCACGGAGGAAGAAGTGGAATAGTACATTTTCCCAATGACCAGGACGACAACCCACATGATGTTGGCTCCCAGCGCCACAAAAAACAGCAGCACCGGTGTAAGGTTCAGCAAAGCAAAGATGAAGACGAAATAGGGGAGGGCGGCGCGCCGCGGTATGAAAGCGCATCGTTGCGCAAATACATAGAGAGCGTTGGTTTGATTCTGCTTGAGACGTGAGTACAACTTAATGTAGTAGTCCCCGGGCCTGTTGCCGCCAATCTCTCGCCGCTGCCGGGAGCAGGCGATGAAGGTAGCGGCCATGCCAAACACTGCAGCGGCCCCCAGCCAATAAAAAAAGCTGTCTCCTGTAAAACGGTAGAGACCTGCGGCCATGCCAATAAAGGCCGCGAGGTAAGACGAAGTGTCACAAGTCGATTCCAGCCAGGTGCCTGTCGCCGTGTCCTGCAGCTTGATGCGTGCTACGGCTCCATCGCAATAATCCAGCACGGCCGATATATAAAAAAGAATCGAGCCCAGTACCGTGTATCCAAAGCCACCGGCTGCAAATGAAGCCCCTGCAAGCAAACCCATCAGTAATCCTAGAATTGAAACCCCATTGGCTGTCAGCGGTGTCCGCAACAGCCATCGGGTAAGCACGCGCGCCGCATAACGACGCATCAGCAGGGCAAATCGGGCATCCGATTTCTTGCGCGAGTAGAATCGATAGAGCGCCTCTTCACATGCATGAAGATCGTCCTGGGAACGCACCAGCAAGGCCAGGGGCTCTCCAGAGGAATCATCGCCCGCCGATAGCTTCCTTTGCTGAAGGTATGCCACATTAAAAATGAGATTGGAAGGAACCGTGGCTGCTCCTGAATCCACGGGCAAGGAAGGCAAAATTTGGAAGGAGAGCTTCCGCTTGCGAACGAAGGCTTCAATTTCTGGCTGGTCCCCCTCGATTACAATCGAAACGTTTCCGATGCCGGCCTTCAGCGCAACGGCTGCAGCTCTTTCAAGAAGAGTAAGCCCGCCGACCTTCATCAGCGCCGCTGGTGCCGACCCTTTTCTTAACGGAAGGCGGTGCTGCTGTCGAGCGTGGATGACCAGGCGTGAGTACATGAGTTTCCCCTGTTGCAATTCATCAAGAAAACCACCCTCAAACTTCAGCAACCCTGATAGGTGTTGCGTATTCATGATACCAATAGAGACGGTAACTCCCAAATTGAAACCCCGTCACCAGGCGCCGAGCGGCACGTTGAAGTACGCCATGCATTTTGCCTATAATTAATAAAACTCGGCGATTTAATCGGCTAAAGGGCGAAAAGAATTGTGCAACTCAAGCTCGCACGAGCACACAAAATGCTTTACCTGGACGATAGGTGCATTGGCTACTCCTCAGGCAGGGATCTCATGCCTGAGGGAGTGCTGGCCACGCCGAGTACCTGAAGAATCCTAAGAGCTCTTTCAGGAGGAGGAAGGAGTTATGCTCCAGGTAAAAAGAGTCGACGAAAAAGTGTGGGGAGCTTTTGACGTGGACGGGAAAGAAGTCTTGTCCCTGGAGAAAAGCGGAATCATTGAGTGGCAAGTGCGAGAATTTGATCCCACACACAGCCACGGCCGCGGTAGATGCCTTTTGACATTCATTGGCGCCGATGCGTTTCAAAATGCTCGTACCTGGGCTGAAAAATATCGAGCCGCTCAGCCACGACTTCCCAGAAGGCGCCGTGCACCCGCTCACGCTTGAAGTTTCTTTTGCTGAAACGAAACAAGTATAAAGGCTGCTTTTCAATTCAGGGAATGAGCACCACTGCACCCTGAGTCCTACCGGAACGAAGAAGATCCAGTGCCTGGTTGGCTTGCTCCAATGCTAAAGCGGTGGTGGTGGTGTGGATTCTGAATTGTGACGCAAGCTTAAGAAATTCCTGTGCATCTTTTCTGGTCAGGTTCGCTACCGAGCACAATTGCCTCTCTTCCCAGAGGAGCGAATAGGGAAAACGCGGGACATCGCTCATATATATTCCTCCACAGACGACAACACCGCCTTTTCTAACGTTCTTCAAAGCCAGCGGCACCAATTCTCCGACGGGCGCAAAGATGATTGCCGCGTCCAGCGGCTCGGGCGGCGCTTGTGTTGAGTCTCCAGCCCAGAAAACCCCTTGCTTGAGAGCAAAGCGTTGTGTCTCTTGGTCTCCAGGGCGAGCGAAAGCAAACACGCGTCTCCCCTGATGGAGCGCCACCTGAGCAACAATGTGCGCGGCTGTGCCAAAGCCATAGATCCCCAGTCGTTCGGCATCGCCTGCCCTTAGCAGTGAGCGGTATCCGATCAACCCCGCACAAAGCAAGGGGGCGGCTGAAACCGCTGAGTAATTCTCAGGAATGGTAAAGCAGTAACGGGGATCCGCAAGTGTGAACTCACAATATCCTCCGTCCACGGTATATCCCGTGAAATGTGCAGCGTCGCAAAGATTCTCACGTTCGCCACGACAATAAGGGCAGACTCCGCACGTGCCTGCGAGCCAGGGTACACCTACGCGAGCTCCCTCTTTAAAGGCACTTACGCGGTCACCGACTGCGGCGACATCGCCCACGATTTCATGTCCCAGGATCAGCGGGAGCTTGGGATGCGAAAGTTCGCCGTCAGCCACGTGCAGATCGGTACGACAAACGGCGCAGGCAAGGACCCGAATCAGGATCTGGTCTGAAGAAGGTTCAGGGCGTGGAAGCTCAGATAAGGTTAACCTTGCGCCTGGCGTATTCAGGACCATGGCTCGCATGGCCGAATTCTAGCAGAGCGCCGGCCTGGCGGCGCGCTGGGCGAACTGGTAAGTCAGTGATTTACTGCAATACTTTCGGATAAGGCGATTCGAGCGCTGTTGCGTCGGATTTCTTCGGACCTTTAAAGTTCGGCGATGGCGCGAAGTGTGATGTCATGGAGGTGGCCGTTGGACGCCAGAATACCTCTATTTTTCTCAAGATGACGTCCCGCGCCGAAATCAAGCGGCATGCCATCAAGATCGGTGACGCGGCCGCCTGATTCCTCCACCAGGAGCGAGCCTGCTGCATGGTCCCAGATCTTCTCCCTATAGGCACTTCTGGGCGAGGAAGGAAAGCGAACCAGCAGTTCCGCCGCACCCGACGACAGCACCGCATATTTGGCCTGGCTGTCTATGGCTCTGAGCGGTTGCTGGACCTTCAGGAAAGCGGCCAGCCGCTCAATTCGAGACAGGTCCGTGTGAGCTGGTTCGTAAGAACGTAAAATGCGTGCTGAAGCCTGCTCCCGGCAGGAGGATACCTGCAAAGGCGTCCACTCCTCAGTGCCCAAAGCCCGCGCCCAACTGCCCTCGCCTCGAGTTGCGGCTACTACAAATCCCGGCGGACCGGCGGAACTTCCATCCAGGCGACTCAGGTTAGGGCAGCCCAGGACCGCGATTTGAACCTTTCCATCTTCTATGAGCGCCATAGCTACGGCCCACTGCTTGCCGCGCAGAAATCCTTTGGTGCCATCCACAGGATCGAGAGTCCAAAACCGATTGCAGGTCTTTTCCTGACCCCTGTCGATCAACTCGTAAATGCACTCAGAACCCAGGTCCGGAATCCAGGGACGCAGGACGTCACACAAATGTTTCAGAACCAGTTTCCCGTCTCGTGACTTGAGCACCGCTGAGCTTTCTTCGGCTACCAGCCGCTCTTCTGGAAATCGTTCCAGCATCAGCTGAGCCACCAATACTTGGGCAGCTAAATCAGCGACAGTGACCGGAGAGTTGTCTTCCTTGAGGACCGGCCTGAATTTCGATTCTTGATGCACCTGGCGCGTAAGTTCTGAGGCCCGGGTCACTGCATCAACGGCAAACCTGAGCTCAGGCCGGGTGAGATGGATCATGTTCTTGTTTAAAATTTCACTCACAGGCGAGCGATTTTAACACGCTGGCGTGCTGCGCGTTTTCAGGCAGGCGGGACATATGATCAACAACAGGGAAAACTTCTCAGCTCCTGAATTGCCGTGGGGCTCTGCTCTGGCTCATCTTCAGGCCACAATTTCTGCGATCCAATTCATCAAACGGATTGGATCTTTAACATTCATAGGGATTACCAAGCGGTTAATTCCCGTACTCATTATCTCATGGAGTCGAAACGACACCTCATCCGGAGTGCCAGCCACTGCGACCGCATCAATGATTTGATCGGTAACCAGTTCCAAATGCCCGGCTTGAAAACTTGCATGCCGCTGGTAATCATAGTGCTCCTTCAATCTCTTCATGTCAGCCGCTAACGCTTCGGGAAGGCTGCTGCTAGGAAGGGAAGCGAAGATAGTTCCTGAAGCGACGGCGGCATAAGGTTTTATTTCTGCCCGGGCCTCTTCCCGGCTGTGTGAGACTGCGCATCCCAGGCGTGCACAAAGCTGGATCTGGTCAAGGGTCCTGCCGGACTGCTCGGCTCCTGTCCGGATTTGCTCAAGAGCATTTCGGATTAATAAAGGATCCGAACCTGCCTGAAATAAGACTCCGTCCGCCAAGCGCCCAGCAAGTAGCAGAGATCTTGGCCCTGAGGAGGCAAAGTAGATGGGGATTCGCCTCGGAGGCGTCCATGACATCCTTATTCGCTTTCCCCGGTAGGAAGCCATCTCTCCGTCTAACAGGGCACGAATTGCCCCGGTGTATTCTTCCAGAAGCGCGAGCGTCGCCGGCTTTTCCTCCAGCGTATGGACAGCGCTTTCTCCCGTTCCGATGCCCAGAATGGTCCTCCCCGAAGAGATTTCGTCCACAGTAGCGATGCTGCATGCCGTCACTGCCGGATGGCGGGTCAGCGGGTTGGTTACACCCGTGGCCAGAGTCAGCTTTCTGGTATTCACAGCGCACAAGGTCAGCGCCGCATACACATCGCGGAAAATGCACTGGGAATCTGCCACCCAGATTCCTTGAAAACCCAGCATTTCCGCCTGGCTGGATAACTTGGCAACCTCCATCGCTGAACGGTCAGGAAGTATCCCGATATCACAGGCTACGTTCATAATCTTTTTGCTTTTCACGCGCCCAGCGGTGGCAAAAAAGAATAATCAAAAATTTTTTCAAGGGCCGGTGTCCTCTTTAATTGCATCTCGCGGGAAAGCAGCTCGATGAAATTCTGAACCACCGCCGGGTCAATCCTTCCTTCATCAGTAAAACAGTTGCGGATTGATTCGCAGTCGATCTCCTCCAAGTTTGAAGGGTGGAGGAGCTCGGCAATCATAGGATTTACGTGGGCAGGGGATTGCCGAATTGTTTTAAGACTTATGCGAAAAATGTCTATGATTTTTCTTATTATTTCAGGGTATTTATATATCAATATCTCAGAAACTGCTAAACCTGCACTGGGGATACGTAAAACATCACCAAAAAATAAAAGCTTTTTAAAACCGAGTTTCGTTAGTGTCATCGGCGGAAAAGCAGAACTGATGACGGCAGCGGCGACTTCACCAGCTTTGAGGAGCCCCAGGCGGGCCAGATCGTCACGCGCCGGCTCGATCTCGATCTCAGCAGGTTCGATCCCTGACTGACGTAGGATCATTTTAAGAAAATATGAGGGTGGCGCATTTACGGGGTAACCGGCTACTTGCTTTCCGACAAGATCGAACAATTCAGAAACGCCGTGCCCGTAGAGCCAGAACATGGGATGGATCGTTGAAACCAGGACGATCTTTCGACCCGACTCTTTCAGGGCACCCATCAAAGCAGAACCGCAAGCGAAACTAATGAGGTCTTCCGGGAGATCGTTCTCGTCAAGATGAGTGATATCCCTGAGCCTGTAAGAGAGACCAAAGTCGCGATAATAGCCGAGATTCCTTGCTACGAAATGGGGCAGCAGTTCGTGTGGATCATAAGCTTTAAAACCGAGTTGAAGATGCTGGCTTCTCATCTGAAATGTTTTTAGGAGTTTCGTTTAACTCTGCCTCACAGAATGGCCTTCATCAGGTATTTTGTAAATACCAAACAAATAATAATTTAGACTGCCCGTGAAATGAAATCTCTAGTGTCCCGTCCCATTTAATTATTGACAATATGGTGACATCATGATTAAATGCCGACATGTTTGCACGCGCCACGGCTCTTTCCGTTGATGAAGCCGTCAAACGGCAGCTGGAGTCCCTGGCTCGTGCGGGAACAAC
>JACQSY010000032.1 GCA_016211085.1 Acidobacteriota bacterium
AGGTTTTCGAATACATCGAAGTGTTTTATAACCGTCAGCGGAGGCACTCGTCGTTGGGCTATGTCAGCCCAGCGGAATTTGAAGCCAGCGCTGCTTAACAATGTGTTCATAAAATTAGGGGAAGATCAAACAATCTTGTCAAATCAATCCAACGCAGCAGAAAAAATGCCCGGCTGGATCGGCTTATTTACGCCCTGGGTATTCCGCATGTCGGCCGCGCGCTGGCCGCAGATTTGGCAACCTACTTTACCTCAATAGGCAAGCTTGCCCGGGCAAACAAGAAGACGCTTCGCGCTGCAGGTTTTGGGCAAGTCGTATCATCGGCAATTTCCGAATGGTTATCCAACCGGCAAAACCGGAAATTGATTTAGCGGCTTAAAGCGCGTGGAATAGATCCGAAGCTTCGGCGCAAAGGCGCCCGACTGCAAGGCAAGACGGTGGTTTTCACTGGCGGGCTCGACCGCATGACCCGCTCCCAGGCACGCGAAACCGTCATCCAACAGGGTGGACGAGTCTCCGAGACCGTTTCCCGTAAAACTGATTTTCTGGTAGTGGGAGCAAGGCCCGGCGCTACCAAAACTGCCAAAGCCCGCAACTTCGCAATCAGGAGCCTCACAGAAGATGAATTCCTCAGGCTCATTAAATGAAGCCGGGAGATGCCCGGCTCGCTTGGGGCTCCATTTCACCAACCTTTAAACTTCCTGTAGACTTTCCGGCTGAACCATTGCAGAGAACCTGATCCGGCTGGTCCCAGCTACTACCGAGCAGATGCGGTAAAAGCCGGATCGCCGTGGGTCCTCAGGAGGCATTTATGCGTCAATTGATTTCATTCACAATTTTGCTTGTGGTTTTCGGATTTTTTCCGCTTCAAGCTGAAGACGATCCGCTGATTGGCACCTGGAAATTCGTTCCGGAAAAATCGCATTACAGCTCCGGCGGAGGGCCCAAAGCCGCCATAGCCCGTTACGAGCCTTACGGAGAAAACGGCGTGAAGTTTACCAGTGAGATTGAAATGGGAAACGGCAATATTGTGAAACGGGGATGGATCGCCTATTTTGACGGCAAAGAACACCCCGTAACCGGCGATCCCAACTATGATTCGATCGCTATGCGCCGGATCAACTCGCACACCATCCTGTACATGTACAAGAAGGCTGGAAACATCATGAGCGCCCAGGTTCGCTACATCCACCCCGACGGGAAGACGCAAACCATGACCCATTTGGGAGTTTCTGCTAATGGCCAGCCTATTGACAACACCGTCGTATTTGAAAGGCAATAGTATGCATCATCGTCTCCCTACGCTCGTTTATATCTTCTGCTTTTTTCTCTCCACCATGCAGCCGCCGGCACAGGCCGCCGACATTACCGTATTCCAGGGAGCAACCATCATTGATGGTCGTTCCGCAACGCCGCTGCGAGACGCCGTATTGGTGGTCGAGGGCGCGGTGATTCGCTACCTGGGCACCAAATCAGGTTACACCGTTCCCGCAGGCGCACGCGTGGTGGACCTCACGGGAAAGAGTGTGATCCCTGGGCTGTTTGACATGCACGTGCACATGGGGATCACCGAAGGTCATGAGATCAGCGCTGATTTGTACAATCAGGCTCGGATTCAAAGAGATGTGCAACGGCATCTCGCCTTCGGCGTCATGCATGTGGTTTCGCTGGGATTTGACCGCCAGGTGATTTTCGATGTCCGGGAAGCCCAACGAAAGAACGCCTCACCTGGCGCCCGGATTCACACTGCGGGCTCTGGATTCGCTCCCGTGGGTGGCTGGAGAACTCCTGTTCCGCCTGGAGCCACCAAGGACACGGATTGGTACAACCGGCCTGAGTCAGTCGACGACGCCCGGCGGCTGGTTCGCAAGGAAGCCGCGAGAAAGGCCGACATCATCAAAGTATGGGTGGATGACGGACGCGGACAGTACGTCAAGATGACGCCGGAGTATTACGGCGCCATTATTGATGAGGCACACAAGAATAACCTGAAAGTGGTGGCGCACATCGTTTATCTTGACGATGCCAAGGACCTGTTGCGCAGAAAAGTGGATGCCTTCGCCCACAGCGTTCGCGACCGCATGGTGGACAATGAATTCCTCCAGTTGGCGAAAAGCTACGGCTTTACTCTGATTCCCACACTTTCCGGGCAGCGCATGTATCCTGATTACGCCGAAGAAAACACGGCGCACCTGAGCCATCCTCGCCTGGCAAAAATCTTCGGCAGAGAGTTCTTGGAGGAGCTTCGAAAATCCACGGCGGAGCGAGCTCGCAATATGCCTACGCTGGCCTCGGCCCGGCAACAGTTCGACGTGGCAATGGAAAATGCCCGCCTGGCGGTTAAGGCTGGAATCCCGTTGACAACGGGCACGGATACCGGTGTGCCGGGGGCCTTCCCGGGATTGGGTGTCCACCGCGAGATGGAATACCTGGTTCAAGCTGGTTTGAGCCCTGCACAAGCCATCCAGGCAGCCAGCCTCAATGGGGCCCGGCTCCTGGGTATTGACAACAAGTACGGCACTCTGGAAGCAGGCATGGTGGCTGACTTTATCATTTTGAACGCGGATCCTACCACGGACATCAAAAACACCCGTGAAATCTTCGCGGTTTGGATGGAAGGAAAGCCTGTAGACGAGCCTCAGGAAAGCAGGGATGCAGTCGACGCGCACGGAGCGCCAGCGCAGTAAGCGCTTGTCTTTATCACACCCAGAGCGCTCATTGGCATTCGCGCCTCTGAAAAGGGATGGTGGATTTATTGTTAAAAGGTGTAAATCAAATAAAGATTGACGCGGTTGTCACTACCGCGGGACCTCTTTCCCGCGCCATCCGAGTCACTGCTGATCAGAGGCGCGAGGGCCACCGAGCGCTTCGGTGCCATTAACGGGAGAGCTTACTCCGCCGTGTGCGCCTCGGACCGCTGCGCCGCGTCTGGCGAAAGAGTCGAAGGAGGCCGACCTTTTGCAATTTTCATTACTTCCAGGTCGGTGCGGTATATACTTTTTTCATTTCTTTCTACTGAGCGGAAGCGAAACCAGAAGCACCGCCGGCTCTCAGGTGGACATGCGAGAACCATTGGAATCCGGAAACGCAATTGATCCGCGGCATGACCAACGAAATCCACCCCTGGGAATCGATAAGGAATCCCGCGTTGTCTCGCTCCAGCATTTCCAGCGCCCCCCTGAGAAGCCATTCCTGGCTCATGAACGTGACAAAGTCACTATTTTGTTTGGCGGATTGACCTGGAAACATGAAAGGCTCATTACCGCAGTATTCCGTGGCAGTGGGTATCGATGTGAGTCATTGCCGGTTCCCGACGTTCGCTCGTTTCAAATCGGCAAAGAATACGGTAATTACGGCCAGTGCAGTCCTACTTACTTTACCGACGGCAGCCTGATTCAATACTTGCAACGGCTCAAAGCAAGAGGAATGTCGCGCCAGGAAATTATCGATAAGTACATCTTCTTTACAGCGGGTTCATGCGGCCCGTGCCGTTTCGGTATGTATGAAGCTGAGTATCGGTTCGCTCTGAAGAATGCAGGTTTCGATGGCTTTCGAGTATTGCTTTTCAAGCAGGACCAGGGCATCAAGGCAGCCTCCGGAGAACCCGGGCTGAAATTTACCTGCGATTTCGGCCTCGGCATCTTAAACGCCCTCAATCTGGGCGACGTGATCAACGATTTGATTTACCAGATTCGCCCTTATGAGGTGAATCGAGGCGAAACCGAGCGGGTGTTCAAGGAAGCGGTCGACGAACTGGCGCGGATGCTGCGAGAAAGGCCGCCCTTTGAGATCCTGCGGAGCGTTCCTGGATGGGCCAGCCGCTACCTGGCGCAGGAAAAGCGTCGCAAACTGAAGAATACTCTGAACTCGCTGGGCAAGATTCGAGAGAACCTGTACGGCAAACCCTACACGGACTCGATCGAGGTGTGCAGGGAGAAGCTGAACTCAATTGAAATCGACCGGACCCGTGTGAAACCAGCGGTAAAGATCACGGGTGAGTTCTGGGCACAGATCACTGAAGGCGACGGCAACTACAACATGTTCCGATTTCTGGAAGCGGAAGGCGCAGAGGTTATCGTGGAGCCTGTCGGTACTTTCGTGACTTACCTTTTGCACCAGCGAAAGATGAGAGCAAAGCTCGAAAAAGCCGCACTCAACCATACGGCTCCCGTCAGGTGGTGGCAATTGAAGCAGCGTCTCAGCCGCAAGATGAAATTTCTGCAAAGGCAAATGTTCCTCTCATTGGGAGACGTTCTCTGGACCTACTTTTATAATCGGGCTCGCAAGGGATTGGGAGGAATTGCCCACGAGCTGATCGACCAGAAAGAGCTCGAGACCTTGGCGGCTCCTTTCTACAACCGCTTTTCGCGGGGCGGCGAAGGCTATCTCGAGGTCGGAAAAAATGTGTATTACACCCAAAACCGCCTTGCGCACATGGTGCTGGCGCTGAAGCCCTTCGGCTGCATGCCCTCCTTGCAGTCCGACGGTGTTCAATCCGCCGTGACCAATCACTTCAAGGACATGATTTTCCTGCCGATAGAAACCTCTGGTGAAGGTGAAGTGAGCGCGCACAGCCGCGTGCAGATGGCGCTCGCGGAGGCAAAGGCAAAAGCCCGAATCGAATTCGAAAAAGCTCTGGCAGCCACGGGCAGATCGATGGAGCAGATCCGTGAATTTGTGGCCGAACATCCCGAATTACGGCGCCCCTTTTACCACATACCCCATCGCGCGGGAATTGCGGGTACCGCTGCGCAATTTGTGCTGCACGTCAGTGATCTGATGGAAGCTAAAACCAGGTTTCGGCGGCGCTCTCGTGTGCGCCTTGCCAGAACGTCAGGTCTGAAGGCCATCTATGGGTGATATGCGAGCTTTCTTGATTGCAGGCCTGGACATAGGCTCGACTACGGTAAAAGCAGTCGTCAAAAACCCCGCCACTGACGAAATCTTATGGCAGGACTACCAGCGCCACGAGACAAAACAACCGGAAAAAACCCTGGAGTTCCTGCGCCGCATGGAGGAAGAAGCAGAATTTGCTCCCGGCGCTGGCCGGCTGTTTGTCACCGGCTCTGGCGGCGGAACCCTGGTCAAGTTCACGGGCGGAAAATTTGTGCAGGAAGTGACGGCGGTTTCTCTAGCGGTGGAAAAGCTGCATCCCGAGGTGTATTCCGTCATCGAACTTGGCGGCCAGGACGCCAAGATCATCGTCTTTAAAGAGGATGAGACCAGCGGGCGCAAAAAGAAAATTCCCTCCATGAATGACAAGTGTGCTGGAGGCACCGGCGCGGTGATCGACAAGATCAACGCCAAGCTCAAAATCCCCCCCGAAAAGCTGGGTCAGCTTGGCTACCATGGACTGAAGCTGCACAAGGTGGCCGGCAAATGCGGCGTCTTTGCCGAAACGGACATTAATGGACTTCAGAAACAGGGCACGCCGGCAGATGAATTGATGGCGTCGTTGTTCGATGCCATCGTGCTGCAAAACCTTTCTGTGCTGACCCGAGGTCACACCCTGCGGCCTCACGTGTTGCTGCTGGGAGGCCCCAATTCCTTTATCCGCGGCATGCGCGAGGCATGGCAGGCCAACATCCCCCGGATGTGGGAGGAACGCAAGGTCCGACTTCCCGGCGGCGCCAGGCCCGAGGATTTGATCAAGGTACCGGCGAACGCGGAGTATTTTGGAGCACTCGGCGCTATTGAGTTCGGAAAGGAAGAAGAGGAAGGCGTCGGTTGGTACGCTGGCGTTAATAAGCTCATTCACTATATTCAGGATGGCCGTGCAGAGGAGAAGGCAAAGATCGGACATAGGGGATTGGTAAGTTCACCCTGTGAAGCAGAGCTCTTCAGAAAGAATTACGGCCGTCCCAGGTTTACTCCGGCCAAATTACCCAGAGGCCAGACCATCGGAGCCTTCATTGGACTGGACGGAGGCTCTACTTCCACCAAAGCCGTGCTGCTTGATGAAAAGGGTAGCATCCTGTGCAAGTCTTATCAGCTTTCCAACGGTAATCCCATCGAAGATACCAAGGTCATCATCAAGGACTTGCGCAGGCAGGTGGAAGACCAGGGTGCCCGGCTTCATGTGCTGGGCGTGGGCACGACCGGATACGCCAAGGATATTCTGAAGGATGTTCTGCACGCCGATGTGGCGCTCGTGGAAACCGTGGCACACACTGAATCTGCACTACGCTTCTACGATGATCCTCACGTGATTGTTGACGTCGGTGGGCAGGATATCAAGCTGATTGTTCTGAGGAATGGCCGCATCAAGGACTTCAAGCTCAATACGCAATGCTCGGCCGGCAACGGTTATTTTTTGCAGTCGACTGCCGAAACCTTTGGCGTGTCGGTTGATGAGTATGCCAATGTCGCCTTGTCGGCCCAGTCCATGCCGCTGTTTGGTTACGGTTGTGCCGTGTTTATGCAATCGGACATTGTCAATTTTCAACGCCAGGGATGGCGCGCTGAAGAAATTCTGGCCGGACTGGCAGCGGTCTTGCCCAAAAACGTTTTTCTTTACGTTGCCGCTGTTCCTAACCTGGCAGCCTTGGGGTCGCGCTTTGTCCTGCAGGGCGGAACACAGAATAACCTGGCGGTGGTGAAGGCTGAAGTGGACTTTATCCACGCCAGCTTCAGGGCGGGAGGAGGCGTTACACCTGAGATTATAGTCCACGAGCATTGTGCCGAAGCCGGAGCCATTGGGGCGGGCGTCGAGGCGCTCCGTTTGTGGAGCAACGGCAAGAAGTCGGAATTTATCGGATTGGAGGCGGTAGGCAACATCTCCTATCGCTCAACCCGAAATGAGGATACCCGTTGCAATTTCTGCAAGAACAACTGCCTGCGGACCTTTATCGATGTGCGCACAGATTCCGCCGTCTCCAGGAAGAGCCAACCGGCTCTCGAAAAATTCCAAAAGCGCAAAACCAAAGTTCCACTGCGGGTTGAAGAGCAGCGACTGATCATCGCCACTTGCGAGAAGGGCGCCGTCGAGGATATCGATGCCATGAGGGAGATCAAAGCCGACCTCGACCTGCGCAAGAAGGTCAACCCCAACTTTGTCGACATTGCGGCCACTGAGGTCTTTCGCTTTCGAAACGTCCCCAACGTTTCAGAACCTCCTCCACGGATTTTGCTGGCAAGATCAGCCAAAGAGCGGGCTCTGCTCATTTCCCAGCGCCCTAATGTGCGCATCGGAATTCCGCGCGTGTTCAACATGTATGTTTACGCATCCTTTTTTAACGCTTATCTGCAAAGCCTGGGGATTTTGCCGCAGAACATTGTTTATTCCGACTATACGAGCGCCGAGCTTTACCGTGCCGGGGCCAGTCGCGGGAGCATCGATCCCTGCTATCCCTCCAAGGTGGGCATAGCACACGTGCACAATCTGCTGACGGTCAAGTCGGCAAAGAAGCCTTTAGACGTGATCTTTTTCCCCATGTTTGATGTGCTCCTCAGCCCGTTGGTGAACCTCACCGGCTCTAATGCCTGTCCTACGGTAACGGCCACGCCCGATGCCGTGAGGGCTGCCTTTACCAAAGAAGGCAACACCTTTGCCGAGCACCATGTGCGATACACGGCCCCAATGATCAACATGGCTGACCGCACGCTGCTCCGATATCAGCTCTTCCAAGCCTGGAATCCGATTCTTGGCTTATCGCCCGAAGAGAATGCCCGCGCCATTGACGTGGGCTTCAACGCCTTGTCCGCTTATGAGAATTCCATCCAACGTCGCGCACGCCAGGTGCTGGACCAACTCGAGCGTGAAGGCCGGATCGGCATCGTCATGCTGGGCCGTCCCTACCATCATGACCTCGGACTCAATCACGAGATCCTAGATGAATTCCAGAAGCTCGGATATCCGATCTTCTCCCAGAATACGTTGCCGCTGGACGAGGACCTGTTGGAGCGCCTCTTTGGCGATGAAGTGCGCAGAGGGATCATCGGGCATCCGCTCGATATCTCCGACGTATGGAAAAATTCCTATTCGGCAAGTACGAACCATAAAATCTGGGCGGCCAAGTTTACAGCACGCCATCCCAATCTGGTTGCGCTGGAGGTCTCCAGCTTCAACTGCGGTCACGACGCTCCTGTCTACGGCGTCATTGAAGCCATCATCGAACGATCCGGCACTCCCTATTTCTGCTTCAAAGATCTGGATGAAAACAGACCGGCTGGATCCATCAAACTGCGGGTGGAAACCATCCACTACTTCTTGCGGCGCTTCAGAGAACGGCTGACATTTCAGCAGGTTTTCTCAGATTCAAGATATGAGCAGGTTTGGGAAACCGTTGGAGTCCAGCCCGCCTGCCAGCCTCGTTGACTTTGCTCGTCCCCGGCAGTACAAGAGTTACCGGGATTTATCTCAACTCTGAGGCCGGGGGGAATCACAACATGATTATTGATTTTCATACTCATCTTTACCCGCCTGCTTTCCGCAAGCTCGGCATGGTTCCGCCCAGCATGTTCGATGTGGAGGAACTGCTAAGGCGCATGGATGATGCACAGGTGGATCTGGCTGTGGTGCACAGTCCGCAGATTCTGATTGGGCCTGGCGTCCCTTCTCTGAACGCTCTGGAGCACATCAAGACCTATAACGAATTTGCTGCTGAGCTGAACGTGCGCCACCAGGGGCGGTTGCTCGCTTTCGGTGTGGCCAATCCCTTCGGAGGAGATGCGGATCTCAGGGAAACTGAAGAGGCGCTGACAAAAAAAGGGCTGAGCGGAATAGCCATTAATTCCAACGTGGGCGGGGAGTACCTTGATTCTTCCAAGGCGCGTGCCTTCTTTCGCTTGGTTGCTCAGCATGAGGTGCCGGTGTTTGTGCACCCGCCTGGACTCAGCGTGGGCGCTGAACTGATGGGTGACTACCGGCTGATGGAAAGCCTGGGACGGCCTTTTGACACCGCCCTCTCTATCGCGCGGGCCCTGATCACGGGACTCCTGCACGAGATTCCCAATCTCACGCTAGTCGCTGCCCACATGGGTGGGGCGCTCATATCGTGCGTGACCCGGATCGACACGGGGTGGCGGCTGCGCAGTGACCCGACCTTCGGGCCATGGGGTCCTGAGCATATCAATCGCTCGCCCTTGGAATATTTCCGAATGCTTTACGTGGACAGCATGGGATTTAACCCCTGGGCACTGCGAGCCGTGATCGAATTCTTCGGAGCTGACCACGTCGTAGTGGGAAGTGACTTTCCTCCCATCGATTTTCCATTGACCCGCACCCTTGATACAGTAAGGCACCTCGAAATTCCCGAAGTGGACAAACAGTCCATCCTGGGTAAGAACGCCCGCCGGCTGCTCAAACTTTAGAAAGGTTCCCACCCCCGCCAAGCCAGCTTCCGAAAATTTTGGGCACTGGAACACGATTTGAGCAGCGGTAGCTGCGGCATGAGATTTCAGTCAGTGGAGAGGATCAGCTTGGATCTTGCCCCCCATTTTCGAACCAGTTTGAGGGCTAATTTCGGCTAAGACTCAGGGTCGATATTTTCTCCGGTTTTCAGTTTTTCTTTGACGTACTCCTCCGGCTTTTCATAGCCGATCGAGGAATGACGCCGCC
>JACQSY010000037.1 GCA_016211085.1 Acidobacteriota bacterium
ACGACTACATCTGGAATGCAGGAATTGGTTTCGAAATATATGATAGGTTTGTAGGCTGTACCACTGCGAAGAAGATTGATCCCAGCCGGCCAGTAAATGACGAAAATAGCCAGGACTGTGCGGATCTATCGAAGGATTATGCGACATATCCTGACTATGGCATGTATCGAAGTGCGCGGGCCATATTGGAAGCAGGATTGCGAATTGGATATCTGCACATTACGAGCGATGGCAGTTGGGATATGCTGTTCCACATGATCGAGGAAGCCATCGCGAAAGGCAAGGTCACCCCAGAGCAAGTGAAGGCAATGCGAATCACCACGGAGCATACTCCGCGGATTCGCCCCGAGCAAGTTGCGAAGATAACGCAGTACGGGATCCGGGTTAATATGACTGGGCGGACGGGCGGTGCAGAGAGTTTCCTCAAGATGCACGGGGAACAGTATCAAGACTGGTTCCTTCCGATGAAGAGCTTGGTGGATGCCAATGCACATCCGATGCTCAACACGGATGCACACATCCATGATGAGGCGTTTCAGTTCCAACCTATAGAGACAATGGGGGGTAAAATTTGGGACTGGCTGGAATTTTACTTGACTCGGAGGACGGGTAACTCACAACTTCCCGTTCTGGCGTCCAGGCAGGCAGTGGATCGAGTCAACTTGATGAAGGCCGCCACGATCTGGAACGCGGAGGGCGTGCTGAACGAGAAAAACATCGGTTCGCTAGAAGTGGGCAAGCTGGCGGATTTTATTGTGCTTGACAAAGACTATTTCACTGTCCCGGAAGATCAAGTCCACACGATCAACACCATGCTAACTGCTGTGGGAGGAAAGATCGAATTCAAATCGCCAAGTTATTAAAGAGCCGTCGAAGGTAACTGAAGTCTTACGAGCATTCCAAGGGGGTGGTACGATAGAATCCGCTTGAAAACATGCCCTTTATGCGTTGCGACTCCAGACCAAATGGATTCCGAAAGGCCCAGCAAGTTTTCTAGGCTGCGGAAGTCTTTAAACGTGCCATAATCGAAGAAAGGTCAAACAAAGGAGGAAGGTATGAACGGAAGAAAAATCTGGCAATGGACGGTTCTGATAGGAATTCTTTTGGCTCTCAAGCCGGCAGCGTCCCAAGGACAAGGCACTGCTGACCTGACGAGGAAGTTAGAACAGCTGCGTGCTTATCCGGAGCTGATTGTGATTAACGCCAAACTCTCCACGATGGATGCGAAGTTGAGTGAGTTCCAGGCCATGGCAGTGAAGAACAACCGGATCCTGGCCTTGGGAACAAATGATGAGATCCGGTTTCTGGCCGGACCCAAGACGGAAATTTTGGATGCGAAAGGGCGCAGGGTCTTACCGGGTTTGATTGAGGCGCACACGCACCCGCATATATGGGCAGTCTATCACTGGGGGATACAGGAAGGTGATTCTACCGCCAAGAAATACAGCGACCCACAACTCAAGATTGTTCAGGCCACAGGAAAAGATCAGACTGAATTTGTAAGGAACGTAGAACGGGTGGTGGCACAGAGGGCCAAGGAGATGGGTCCCGGCAAGTGGATTTGGGTTCACCTATACGCGGGAAACAACCTGGCAGAGTCGAATCAAATTACCAGTAACATGATTGCACGACCTTCCGCTAGAGTACGCAATCCGGTGCCGGTTCCGCCAGCGCCGATTACCAGAGAATTTTTAGACGCGATCGCTCCAGAAAATCCTGTGATCGTTAACTCCGCCTACTGTTGCGGGCCAGGTATTCACAACAGTAGAGCTAAAGAGGAAATGCTCAAGATTTTGGGTCGGGAAGTCGATGGGCTGGGTGCCTGGGGCTCCGTTTATTGGGACATTCTGATGCGCGGTCGCACAGAAGAGAAGGTGGACTTGCTGAAACGCGAATTGATGACCTGTTTGGCCGCGCCGGGACTCACAACTTTTTCTAATCATTACTACGGCACACCGTCTATCCAGGAGATTTATCGTCTACTCTATGAGCGGGGAGAGTTGCCGGTGCGCTACGCCTGGTGGCTCGGTGGCAGCAGGGGGTTTAGCGCCGGGGTGTATAAGGATAACAAAGGTTATCCTGATCCTATACGTGACATGTCAACAGAGGATAACTTCGCTGCGGTTGCTCCTGACCTGGGAGATTTCCGCGGCATTGGGAACGACTACATCTGGAATGCAGGAATTGGTTTCGAAATATATGATAGGTTTGTAGGCTGTACCACTGCGAAGAAGATTGATCCCAGCCGGCCAGTAAATGACGAAAATAGCCAGGACTGTGCGGATCTATCGAAGGATTATG
>JACQSY010000035.1 GCA_016211085.1 Acidobacteriota bacterium
GAGCCAAGTGCGGCAGCGTGCGTGGCCGCTGGGAAAGCGATTGCAATCGTTGCTGTTCTTCTTTCGTCAAGGTCAAAGGAACTTTCGGTCGCCCAGTACGCATCTTGTGTCCTCCTGATTATTACACGTCAGGAGGACACATTTAGTTCACTTATTTATGGGACAGCAGACTAGCAATCCAGCGGTGGTGGGTCGCTGGTCATTATTGCTTTGCATCTCTGACGAGAGTACCCCCTGCCGCTTGCGCCGTATTCCTCACCTCGTCCCACACTAATGCCGCGACCAAGCTGAGCACCACCAATTCGCCCCCGTCTTCCATTAGCGCCAGAGGCTGATTCCATGGGGAATTTCTCAATCGCGAGTGAATGAGGTCTACGACGACAGCTAGAAATGTAAAGCCGGCTATCGGCGGCACCAGCCTCATCGCGATTCTCCTGAAGTCGGGACTGCCGCGGAGATAGACAATTCCCAGCAGTGCCGCCAGGCAAATGCCAGCCAGGCTCAACATCATGAGCTCTCCAAAATCAACTGCGCGAAGCCCGTGTGAGGAACTGATTTTTAGATATCTGCTGAGGTTTCTTCCGGTCATTTCATGGATTTGAAAGGAGTCGTCGACGAAAAACAGCCCGAAAATTGCCGACCAAAAAAGCAACTGTCTCTGTTTTAGCCGCAGCGCCAAAAGCAGGAAACACGCAGCCAGGGCTAATTCTTTTCCATATTGAAAACACTCGGCGTAGCCGCGCTCCTTATGGACCAGAAAGCGAACATTTGAAAAGCTGGGAAAAGCCAGGCCCCCCAGGTGCAGCAAAATAAAGAACGTGTCAACCGCCAGCAGGGTTGTCAATAGGTGTCTTGATTCCTTGCTCTCGAATTTCAGCAATTTCACACCACGACCGCAGACCTGCTGAGCGTCCCACTTTTGTCATCGACCAGTTGACGGTACAGTTGCAGATGCCTTTCAACACAGAGGTGCATCGGATACTCCTGCACGGCCACCATGCGACCCTGCGCGCCCATCTCTTCCCGCAATTCCCTGTTTTCAAGCAGGATCTGAATCTGTTCAGCAAGTCCTGTGGCATCCTCGGGATCTGCCAGCAGGCCGGTTTGACCATGGCGGACCATTTCAGGAACTCCTCCGACACGGAACGACACCACCGGAGTTCCACACGAAAGACTTTCCTGAATCACCAGCGGCATGTTGTCGGCACGTGTTGGAAAAACGAAGACGTCCGCTGCCGAATAAGCCATAGCCTTCAGCCGGTCGTAGCTCAGATATCCCAGGTCCACCGTTTTCATGTTCAGACCGGTGGGCGCAGCCTGGGGTTTGGCCCCGAAACGCAGCAGCAGCGTTTCTCGCAGCAAGCGAAGCGGCAGCATCTGCAAGGCTCGAAGCAAGAGGTCCCCGCCTTTTCTCTGATCTTTCAGCTGAGCAGTGGCAAAGAGCAGAATTCGTTTCGTGGTGGGCAATCCCAAAAGAGCACGGCACTCATCGCGATCCAGAGGCTTGAAAATCTCAGTTTCTATGCCGTTGGGAATCCAGCAAGCAGGAAACCTCGCCAGCAGGCCCTGCGCCACCTGAGAAATCAACCAGCGCGTCGGCGCCACAAGGACCATCTGTGAATTCCTGTAAACCCGTGACTTCAATTTCCAACCCAAACGGGTGGCGTCTCGCTTCACGGCCGGGTGCGTGTCGAGGTGAGGACACTTGCCACACCCCGACTTCCAGCGATCGCATTCGAACGGGTAAGCGCAATGAGCCGTGAGTCCCCACATGTCGTGCAGCGTAAAGATGGTGGGTTTCAGCTGTGTAAGCCTTGGCAGAGCCAGATATGAGAAAAAATTGGTATGCAAGCCGTGAATATGGAGCAGGTCGCAGTTTTTGAAAACCTCGAGGCGGGGAATTCCAAATGAGCTTACACAGTGAACATCGTTCAGGCCCAGTCGTAATGAAAGCCGGGCCAACTGCTGTTCGATCCCCCGCATCAGGCGGTTCCTGGGGATTTCCAAGATGGATGGAGAGTCCAGAGTCTTTCGGCCACAAAGTATTCTGGAGTTGATTCCGGCTTGATGCAGGGCGGCGTGCAATCGATACATGGCAATGCCGGCGCCCCCACACATGTCATAGTCGCTCATCAGGATCTTCAGAACGTTCATCGGACCCACGTTTCAAGCCGCATAAAAGCGGTTGCTCCACGTTAAAAGAGGCCGCACTGCCCCCTGCATCTGCCCGGCCCAATCCCCACGAGCCGAATCCCCATTCAGACTGTCCACGATTTGGAAGGCCACTACGTCGCGCTCATAAAATTGCGGAATGATGGGATTGAGGGAAATTACTGCTGAGGAAACAAAGACCATTCCCTCGGACAGAAGATTTCCAGGAATACACACCGAGCTGATCCAGCGCCCACAGGGGCGCGGTTTTTGTCTCCACGCAGGATCGAGATCGTGGGTGGAGAAGATGTGGACTCCGTCCTGGTTATAAAGGTGGTAGTGCGGCAGCAGGATGTAGCCTGCCCGAAGCACCTCATACTCCAACTCCAGAAGGACCGGCTTTCTAATGTCGAGGACGTCTGCAATTTCCCCGCTTTCATTGCGCACACGGACCGCCAGAAATCGCGCGGCAGGTCCCAGAGGAGCTTCACGTGGATCTTTCCACTCACGCGCCGCGGTGGTGCCAAGGCCAGAGCTCATGTAGCTACTTACCACCGCCGCAGTAGGTCCGTCCTTGATGAGCTTGCCCGCGTCCAGCAACAGGGTGCGCTGACAAAGACGGGTTATGGCCGTCATCTGGTGAGAAACGAACAAGACGGTTCGTCCTTGCTCTCCAACCGACTGCATTTTGTTCAAGCATTTTTTTTGAAAGCGTACGTCCCCCACGGCCAGGACCTCGTCAACCAGGAGAATGCCAGGATCCAGATAGGCGGCAACGGCAAAAGCCAGCCGAACATACATCCCGCTTGAATAATGTTTTACCGGCGTATCCAGCGCATCTTCGACTTCAGCAAAGGAAACAATCTCATCAAACTTGCGGTCGATTTCGGACTTCTTCATCCCCAGGATGGCGCCGTTTAGGTAAATGTTTTCCCGGCCCGTTAATTCCCGATGAAAGCCGCTGCCCACCTCAAGCAATGAACCCACTCTCGAATACAGTTCGGCTCGGCCACGCGTAGGCTCAGTAATTCGTGACAGAATCTTGAGCAGGGTGCTTTTGCCGGCGCTGTTCCTGCCGATAATTCCTACCGTCTCGCCTTTTTGGATTTCGAAAGAGACCCCCTCCAGCGCCCACAGCATCTTTCCTTTCTTTTGGGGATGGTTCTTCAGCAATCCTGTGACGGCGCCGGATAAAGATTCGCGAAGCGTGCCATAGCGGGCTCGGGTTCCCAAACGATAGCATTTGGTCAGGTTTTCAACGCGGACCGCCGGTTGATTCATGCTTCCAGGGACAAGGGTCCCGTGAGAGCGGAGCAATACTCAGTCCAATAGGCCGGCCCCCGCCGAAATCTTTTGTAATCAAGGACTCCATAGAAGATGGAAGGCGGTTGTGGGAAGGAAGCTACCACAATACGGCGAGCGGCTACTCAATTTGGTGGGAAGTACGAATTCGAGGCGCTCACACAGCGAGGCGGTCTCAGAACTCACGAATTGAGGCGGGCAACATCGCAGTCCACAACCTGACTTCGGGTGCGTCACCACCACAGGGGTCCAACTTTGGAGGCACGGCAGGATCCGAGGCGCAATTGGAAGGAGCGCTTACTCCGCTGGCGCTTCGTGCGCGCCTCTGATCCAGCGGCGGCTTAAACCAGCGTCGGCGCAGGCACTTCTTTTCAGAGGCGCGAGTGCCAACGAGCGCTCCTGAAGCAATAAACGCGGGAGCGCTTACTCCGCTGGCGCTTCGTGCGCGCCTCCGACACACGAATTTATTTTAAGCATTCTTCAAGAGCGCAGGCGGTCCGGTACAGTGTACCCTCGGCAAAGTGCCTGCCGATCAGCATCAACCCAACGGGAAGTCCTTCACGGGTGCCGCAGGGGACGGACAGCGCCGGATGCCCCGTAACGTTGAAAGGACACGTGTTGGTCAAATTCTCAAAGGCGCGCACCAGCACGTCAGCGCGGGAAGTGTGGGCATCCGGTAGCAGGCTTGCCTTCATGGGGGTCGTCGGCATGACGAGCACGTCGAAGTCTTCAAATGCCCGGTTGTATGCGTCTCGCAACTGATGGCTCAGGTTCTGCGCCTTTGCGTAGTAAAGTCCTCCGAAGCTTCGTTCCATGTAATGGCCGGCTAACGCAATAACTTTGACGGTGTCGGGGAGTTGGTCCGCGTGTTTTCGCCAGGCGGAATGCGCAGCAAGCAAGTCGGGCAGAAAGAGACCGCGGTGATTGATGGGGTTGGTGTTTTTCTTCAGCATCAGATCGGTGGCACCCTCAAAGGCGATTGCCCCCCAGATGACGGGACCCATCCGGTGCATGGGAATGGAGAGTTCACCAATTTGAGCTCCGCACGCTTCGAGCTTGTGCCACGCCTGGCGGACGCTATCGTCGACGTCCTTTTGCGAATGGGGATGACTGAAGCCCTCACGCACCAGGGCGATTCTCAAGCCGCGCATTCCTTTATCGATTTCATTGACATAACGGACGGCAGGAACTCTATTTTGTCGTGGATCCCATCCGTCACTGCCGGCAATCACCTCCAGCAAAAGAGCATTATCCTGGAGCGAGCGGCTGATCGGCCCGGCGTGGTCCAGGGTAAATTCAATGGGAATGATTCCTGTATAGGGAACCAGGCCGTAGGTGGGTTTCAGGCCGTAGACTCCGCAGTAAGAAGCGGGAATGCGAATGGAACCGGCCTGATCTGCTCCGATTGCCATGTCGACTTCGCCCGCGGCTACGAGGGCCGCGCTTCCGGAAGAAGAGCCACCGGCGGAGTAGCCGGCCTTGCGCGGATTCTGAACCGGCCCGGTGGCGCTGGTGTGGCTTCCGCCCGATGTGCACAAAAACTCACAGACCGCCTTGCCTTCGATTTCTCCTCCTGCATCCAGAATTCGCGTGACGACCGTCGCGTCCACCTGAGGGATAAAGCCTTCAAGAAAAGAAGCCCCGTTCATCAGTGGCACGCCCGCGACACACACGTTGTCCTTAATCGCGATTTTTTTTCCGCTGAGCTTGCCTTGCTGCTCCGCGCGGATCGAGGTCCTCACGTACCAGGCGTTGTACTGGTTTTCAGCGGCAGAAGGTCTCCAGAAACTTCTGTCGGGGTATTTCAGCCGTGGGAGCGGCTCGGGAAGTTGTTCAAGCACGTTGTAAGCGTCAATGTACGGCGGCAGGAAGTTGCAAAAAAAAGTTAAATCATCCTGGCTGAGATGAAAACCAAGCTCTGCGGCCATTGTTTTCAGCTCGTCTTGATTCGGCGGACGGACGGGCACGGACACCTCCTGAAAAGAAAAGGCCACCCATCAAAAGCGGGGATGCTCTCTAAAGTTCGAAAATACGATAGGGAAATTCTGAGAAACGTAGCAGAACAAAGCGAGAGACATTATACACAGGAGTCCCCAGAGGAGTTCGTCCGCTAGGTGCGCCGTGATGGGCATGACCATGGACAATGAGATCAACCCTGTGGCGGTCCAGAGCGTTCGCAAGGCGCGACGAACCCAAAAAAGCGAACAGCTCGGGAGACTCTCCGTCCAGGGTTTCCCGGATAGGGGCATAATGCAGAATCGCCATTTTCTTGGGGTTCTGCAGCTTGGCCAGAGCATTTTCCAGCCTTACCGCTTCATCGATGCTGGCAAGTATGAATTTTTTCAACGCCTGCTCGCCGAAAGGTTGCACCAGCTGCATATTGAATCCACCACAAAATCCTTTGGTTCCCACAAAACCCGTGCTGCCGATTTCGCAGGCTGTTCCATCCAGCACGGTAATGCCACGCGCTGCCATCATCTCGACCAGTTGAGCGGCCTGATCCCCTTCGTGATCGTGGTTTCCCAGCACCGCCAGCAGAGGCCGCGTGGTTCCACTGAGCTCCTCCAGAAGCACTTCCATTTCTGCAGGAAGACCACTGTCGGTCAGATCTCCGGCCAGCACGATGACATCTGCCTGCTGCTCCAATTGCTGGAACAGTGGTTTGAGAGTGCCTGCAGAATTGGCGCGGCAGTGCAGATCGGCAATGGCAGCGACTTTCACTTGGAGTTGGTCTTCAGCTTTTGCCTTTCCAGGAGGGGGTCTTGTCGATATCCCCACTTCGTGATATCCACAGCGAAGGAAATCTCGTCGAGGAGAGTTCCCCGAAACAAACCTGAGTCTTTTTGTACAGCCCATTCGCCGCGGACCTCGTCGAATAGCTTCATCATTAAATCCCGGGGCAGATAGGAAGCTCGCGTGGGGTAAACATAGTTGAACAGAATCAGATGCCAAAGCAGCAGTGGACGATGCTCTCCCAGCCTTTCGAGCACTCTATCCCAATCGATCTGCCCCTGTGACCTTTCAATCAAGTGGACGACATCCGCTCCATCAAACCGGTCACGGCTGGCAACATAGATTTTGGAGGCGATTAAGTCCTCAAGAGGAATGATCCGCACCTCTTCTCCGCAGACGGTGCCGATGGTACCCCGCAAAACCATCTGGTGATCGACTCTTAGCTGTCCATTGCTCATGGCAAAGATAAGATCGATCATGCTGCGTCTCCTCCACGCTTTTGCCAGCCAAAAAGGGTTACGTACTTCCGTTTCAAATCCTTGGCGACCCAGCTGTTCAAGCGCATTCGGCACATGCTGAGCCTGGAGAAAGAGATCAAGATCTTTGGTTGCACGCCAGATGCCGGTGTAGAAATGGACGGCGAAAGCGCAGGCCACCACAAACGGGACTCCTGCTTCGCGCAGGATTCTCAGGCAGGAGGAGAATGCCTCATTCTCCTCCGGCCTCAGTTCGGGCAAGCGGACACACGCCGCATCGGCTTCGGATTTTTCCAAACTAATTTTCATGTCCTATTCCGTCACAAGCATCGAGGAGCGTCCTGATGCGTGTGGGCGGACTCGTCATCGAGCGACCGACAATTCCTCTCTCCCGGAACGCGTAGTCTCAAAGGTCGAGACGAACAGGTCCTGGATCCCTGAACGGGCGACAGCATCGCCTTGAGCAAGGCTGGCGATAATTGCGTCTCGGGTGCGGGTCAGTTCCTTTAGGGATTCTTTTAATTCCGGGTCTCCGGTTTCCTCAATGGTCCTGTGCAGTTCAGTGTAATACTCGGATGCCCATTCAGAAGCGCGACCATAGTTATGGCGATTCGCTTCCAGATACATCAAAGCCACCAGATCACGAAGACGGGTGCGATCCCACAGGTGGGCTTCTCTAAAACGCTTGGGAGCAGCGCGTCCGGCGAAGGTCCTCCGGCCGGAGCGGATGCGTTCGATACCGATCCCCAGGGCAAAACCAAGCACAAGCAAACCCAGCGAAAGAAACCACATAAAGGGCGGGATGGTTGCAAAGTCAGTCATAATTCACCTCCGCGGCCATAAATTCACTGTAACCTTTTCAACAGGTCGAGCGCAGGGCGTGTCCCCCCCTTCTTTGGAGCAGTGCCCAGAGTGAGGGTGCCCAGACGAGAAATGATGAGCATTGCTTTAACGGATTTCGTGTTAATGTGAGGTAATTTCTCGGTTCATTGATGTTTGAGTTTTCAGCAAAGGGTTGGCCTGCGATCGGGCAAAAAGACCAAGGAGGGAATTATGAAATTATTCAGAAGGACTTTCTTACAGCAGTCGCTGGCGGGATTGGCGACGGCTCCATGGCTGCTCTCGTCCACAAGTAGCGCTCAGGACACCGCCATGGGCGAGGCAAAATTCGTGAACGTGAACGGTTACAAGACTCGCTACTTTGAAGCCGGCAGCGGGGAGCCTATGGTTTTCATCCACGGCGGACAGTTTGGGATGGACGGAGCTGCCCTGGGATGGCGTCCCATTTTCGGCCGTCTGGCGGAACACTACCACGTATACGCCTTTGACAAGCTGGGCATGGGTGAAACGGATGACCCGGCCATTGATGAACACTGGTCGATGAAAGGTGTGATTGAACACGCGGATGGATTCATCAAAGCCATGGGACTGAACGGCTATCACATGGTGGGGCATTCTCGCGGCGGATTGCCCGCGGCTCGAATCGCCGTGGATCACCCGGACCAGGTCAAGAGTCTGATCGTCTTTGACAGCAACACTCTTGCCCCGGACGATCCCATCACTCCCGTTTATTATTACGAGGAACTGCTGGTGAAAAACCCGCCCAAAAGCCCGAAGTGGCCCAACGCCATTGCCAAGATGCGCAGCCTGCGCGATCGCTGGGTGGATCAAAATGCCGAAAGGGTGAAAAAGGACCCAAATCTGGCCGTTATTCTGGGTCCCACCCCCTGGTGGATCTGGGATATCAAATACGAGACGCTGGACATGATCAAGGCAGGCGGCTTGAAAGCGCCGATGCTGCTGGTCTGGGGCTTCAATGATCCTTCCGCACCGTATCAGCTGGGAGTCAAGCTGTACGATACTGTCCTGGGTCCGCATGTAAAGCCCTGTCGCTTTTACATCATGAACGAGTGCAGCCACTCCCCTTATGGGGATCACCCTGAGGAAGCCCTGCGCCTGATGCTTGATTTTCTTCGAAACCCGCCTTCCGCAACTCGCGCGGTGAGAAGTTAACGAGTATTACATAACCTAGTGACATTAATCAAAGAGATCAGCTTGCTTCCAGAAGGCGGTGACCAGGGTAGGCCGTCGGCGCATCCGGCGCAGGGCGGCTCGAGCGGCATCA
>JACQSY010000036.1 GCA_016211085.1 Acidobacteriota bacterium
ATCAGTTGGTCGCGCTTTCGTTTCCTCCCCTTCTGTTTCATTTCTTTAGATGAAACTATTCTAACCCATTCCGTCTGACAAAAATCATTTCTTTAGGAAAATCAGAATCGCCCGCGCCAAAATTTGGGGGAGGGCAAGCTTCTAAAGTGCTTGACGGGGCGTAAAAGCTTGAACCATAATCGCCCCAATTTCGCAGAGCAGCTCTTCACGTACTTGTCTTCGTGCACTTTGAGGGGACTGTTGCACGTTTTCACGACGCGCGGTTTGCACGAATGCTCGTCGGCTTTCTTTAAGTTTAGTTAACCAAAACAAAAAGGAGTTCCGCCATGCCGGTAAAACGAAGTGACCATCGTTTGGCCCTGTTTGTCTTCTTGATCGGCTTTCTGGGTTCAGGAAGCTGGGGGCTCGGTCAGACCACGGCTGCAATCGTGGGGACGGTCATCGACGAATCTCGAGCAGTCATTCCAGGTGTGACCGTCACCGCCACCCATCTGGATACCCGGGCCAGCCGGAGCAGCCTGACCGATGAGCAAGGCCGCTACCATCTTTCCAACCTCCGGGTGGGTGCTTACGAGGTACGTGCGGAGTTAACGGGATTTACCAGTCAGGTCCGGCGTGGCATTGACTTGAACATCGGAGAGGAGGCGGTGATCAATTTTCAACTCAGGCTGGGAGAAATCACCGAGGTGGTTTCCGTGACCGCCGAGACACCCTTCATCAACACCACACAGGCAACCATTGCAGGCGTAGTCGACGAAAACAAGATTCGCGATCTTCCCCTGAATGCAAGGGACCTGCTTGCCCTGGCGCCTCTTTATACGGGGGCGGCATTTTCCGACAGCGGCGAGCGGAGCACAAGCAAAGGTTATGGAACGAAGCTCACTATCGCGGGAACCCGTTATAACGCAAACATGTTTCTGCTGGATGGCACAGACATCCGCGACATCGCCGGATCCGCCGGGAGTTCGGCAGGCGTTTTGATGGGAGTGGAAACCGTACGAGAGTTCAATGTCATCACCAATGCTTTCAGCGCTGAATACGGTAACCACTCAGGAGGCGTTTTTAACGCAGTTACCAAGTCAGGGACCAACCAATTCCACGGTTCCGTTTTTGAGTTTCACCGCAATGACAACCTAGATGCTCGTAACTTTTTTGATCGGGATCCTGCCAATCCCACCCAACGCAGTGATCCTCCAGAATTCAAGCGCAATCAGTTTGGCGCCACGGGCGGAGGGCGAATCATCAGGGACCGCACGTTTTTCTTCGGAAGCTATGAGGGTCTGCGGCAAAACCTCGGCCAGACGCGCCGATACGCAGTCCCGACGCGTGACGCAAGAAACGGCATATTGCCGGGAAGGGCTCCCATCGCCGTTCACCCCGAGATCAAAAAATGGATGGACGCCTTTCCCTTGCCCAACGGACGTGATTTTGGATCCGGCCGGGCGGAGTATGTAGACAGCGTCGCCGAAAAAACAGATCAGGACTTTATCTCGGTGCGAGTGGACCACCGCTTCAACAACTTGAATTCCATTTTTGGCCGCTACGTCTGGGACGACGCGACGCGCTCGGATCCACAATTCGGGCACATCTTTCAAGACAGGACCACCAACCAATACGTCACCCTGGAGGATATACACACATTTTCAGCGAACGGGTTAAACCGCCTGATGCTGGGCTTTACTCGCGCTGACTTGAGAACAGCAACACCGCTGCGTCCCGGCTTCACACTGCCCGCCCTGACCTTCAACGGAAGCAGGCCCCTGGGGATGATCGCGGTATTTGGCGTCAGCGGACTGTCTTCGCTGGGGGGCAACTCCACTCACCCGCAGAAAGGCCTGAAAAACAACTACCAGATTAAAGATGATTATTCTTATGATCGCGGAAGCCACTCGCTGAAGTTTGGCGGGGAGTTCCAGCGACACCAAATTGTGCTCGCGGCTCCAGACCGCGGTGCGGGGCATTACACGTTTAGAAGCCTGCCCGAGGCTCTGGCCGGCAATGTAGACACATTCAACACGCTGCTTCCCGAATCAGAAGTCTTGTTTCACATCCGGCAGTCCTACGTAAGCTTCTACTTCCAGGACAACATTAAGATGCGGCGCAATCTTGCCGTGAATCTGGGCCTGCGCTATGAGTTCGTGACAACACCCACCGAAATACGCGGCCACCTCGCCAATGCCCGCGACCACGTCACTCCGGGACTCACCGTGGACAAGGTCATCCCTGGAGACCCTTATTATGACAACCCCTCTTATTTAAGCTTTGGTCCACGGGTGGGAATTGCATGGGACCCCTGGGCCAACGGAAAAACATCCATCCGATTGGGGGGAGGCATTTATTACGACCATATTGATCCCGGTCCTATGACCATTGGCTTCTATGGGAACCCCCCGTTTTTTGCGCGTGCCGAGATCAACGCCAGCCGTGTACCGGTTCCGATTCGCTTCCCGGATACTTTTTTCACGCAACCGCAACTGCTGTCCACCCAAAGAATTGTGGAAGGAATCCAGTTCAACGCGGAGCAACCGACGGTATACAAATGGGCCCTTGAAATCCAAAGGGAGATCACGCCCGGACTTCGTTTGGACGCGGGGTACTCCGCAACCCGGGGAATACACTTGATACGTATGGCTTCAATCAACGGGGATGGTTACCCAATGACGATTCGGGATGGCCGCATCTTTGTTCCGGCCGGTTTGTCCACCTTGCATCCTGCAGTGGGACGCGTGCGCGCTCGTTTCACGGATGTTGAAAGCGACTATCATGCCTTTACACTGAGTTTGAATCGCCGCTTTGCCAACAGTTTTCAGCTCCAGGCTTCCTATACGCTTTCCAAGGTCGTAGGGGACTTTGATAATTTCACGGGAAGCTCAGATTTTCGAAACCCGGGGGCGGGTGGCGCAAAAGCATCGGTTCCCCCTTTCATGTTTCAAAAGCTGGACCGTAGCCTTGCGGATTTTGACGTCCGAAATAACTTTTTCCTGAATTCCACCTGGGAAATTCCCGTTGGAAGAGGACGGGCGGCCGACCTCCAAGGTCTCGCCAATCACTTGTTGGGCGAGTGGACCTTAAGCGGGATCTTGCGACTCAACAGCGGGAACCCGTTCACGGCGACGTTGGGAAGCGGTGTTTTCCCCCGGCTCCGCGGAGGAGGACTGGATCTGAAGCCGGGCGCAGATCCCAATCCTATCAACGCTCAGAACCCAGACCGCTACTTCGATCCTTCTTCATTTTCGATTCCTGCGGACGTGGGCTTGATAGGAAACCTGGGCCGCAACACGCTGATCGGAGCCGGGGTGGCCACCGTCGATCTTGTCCTGAGTAAGGATTTTCCCATCCAGTCGATCTCCGAAGATTTCAAGGTTCAGTTCCGCTCTGAATTCTTCAATCTTCTTAACCGGGCCAATTTTGGATTTCCCACGACGGACATCTTCAATCCGGACCGTACGGTTCGTGGTGACGTGGGCCGCATCAGCGAGACCCGCACCAGTTCGCGCCAAATTCAGTTCGGCTTGAAGGTCCTGTGGTAGGACGGCTTAATCTTTAGGGCCTGACCTTCAGGGTTCAGGCCCACAGCTTTGCAGGTCAAAAATAACCCGATCTTGTGGAGGGCAACATGACAACTCCGAGATTACGTACATTCGGTTTCTTAGTGATGAGTCTCCTTTTATACTCTTCGTGTTCACGGCAACAGAAGCAGGAGGAGGCCACCGCGTATCCCAAGCCCCGGCTTGCGGCCTATGCCAGCGCTCCAAAATCCGTTGAGGAAATTCTGCCGTTCGCCCGAAGCGCTATCCGGCAGGAAGGAGGGCGCACACCTCTTGGATTGGTGGAGCCTGGCGAGCATGTCATCATTTTTGCGGGCAGCCGATCATGGCTTGAACCAAATTTTCTGGTGCTGAAGGCGTTGGCTTCTGCATTTCGAGAAAGAAACATCCGCCCGCTGTTTGTTCTGCCCCCTGCCCGCATCAGGGCCGAACGCGAAAGCGAATTTATAGAAACCCAGCGCAGGGAGGCGCCGGCGACGGGTCGAATGCCGCCATCAGGCCAGCTCCTTTTAGGGACCGGCTATACCTCGGAAAAGGGTTACATGGAGGCGCGCAACTGGGTCATGGGCTGGTCGAATCCCGCAGAATCTCGAGAGTGGCTGAGACAACGCAATTCTGTGCTGTACGAGAAAATGTTTCCCAAACAGCCGTTGCAAGGGAGAGTGGTCTCGGTATCGTCCTCGGTCCTCGAAGAGGCAGAAAAAAATCCGCTTTTCAAGATATGGGCCGGAGACGAAAAAGAATTTTTGGACCAGTATCCAGTAAAGGTCGATGCCATCTTCGGGGGCAGTGGAGGCCGTGAAGGCTGGCAACTTCGTTTAGGCCCACATTCCGGAAAGTTTTATGGAAATTTTATTTTTGATTCCTACCAGGAAGTCATGAGCAAAATTTCGACGTTTCCCGGCGACCTGTGGCGCTTGATTGAGGAGCGTACTCTCGAGCCAATCGCCTGGGTCGAAGAAGCCCACGTGACCGATCCCGAGGGAACGGATTTCACCTTCAGGGTGACCGAAGACGTAGCCAAAATGTGGGCCGAGGCTGCTTATCTTCCGGCACATTTGTTCTTGATCCCTCATGGAGCCACCACGCTGATTCCTAACAAGATTCTCTACCCCAAACTTAAGCGATGGTTAAAGCCTGCGCTTCCCGATGCTCGTGGCATTTTGGTGTCGACCCGCAATCACGTAGGCGTCTATCCGCGTATGGAGGTCTATCTTGAAAACAGCCGTGTAAAAGAGGTGCGCGGAGGAGGGGAGTACGGAGAGGCGCTTCGCGCCTTTCTGGACCACCCCAATTTGAACAAGGTTAAAAATCCTTATTACGACGTTGAAGGCTACTGGTTTCTTTTTGAGGGAGCCGTGGGAACCAATCCCAAAGCTTTCATTAAGTACGAGGAGCTGATGGAGGGAAGGCAGGGGTCAGAGAGAGAGGCCGCCGGCGTCATTCACTGGGCCCTGGGCGCCCAAGCTTACTCCGATGATCCGGGGCGGGAAGGCACCAACGACAAATTCCGCCAAACCTACAATGTGCCCCGTGGACATGGTTTTCACATGCACAATCTCATGACCACTTACAGGGCCCGTATCCGCGGTTCCCAACGCTGGGTAACCCTGGTGGACAAGGGGCAACTGGCTTCCCTGGACCATGCCGAGATCCGTGCTTTGGCCAGCCGCTACGGCGAGCCGGATGAAGTGTTGCAACGAGAATGGGTGCCGGATTTCCCGGGTATCAACTCGCCGGGTGACTACCAGAAAGATTATGCTGAGAATCCCTGGCGGCACATGTCCAAAATAATCAAGCAGGCCGAGGATGGGACCTATCCGTATCTGGTTAAGTGAAGGGCGACCGGTTCGCTCTTAGGCTGGAGGGCCGGAAGGCTTTCCAGCCGGCCTGGTTCCGAGTTCGCACGCCTGGAATAAACGCCGCTGGCGGACATGCTCCAAGGGCATGCAGGGCACACTGGTTTCTCATCCGGGCAGCGTGAATCGAATCGTAATTGTTTTCCTAATCAGAGATCAGGCGCGATCTTTAAGGCCCCTGACGCCTTCCATCTGGGCACAGTTTGCGCAGCAATACAGGGAATTCCCAGCCTCCACTCCGTGGCCAATGATCTTGCAGCCACAGTGCGTGCAGGTCGGAGCCAGAACCTGTATGGCACACTCGAAACTGTCAAAGGTGTGAGACTTTCCATTCACGACGACTTGAAACGTCTTGTCGTATTCATTTCCGCATAATTGGCACTGTCCCATAAGACACCCCTCCTTTCGACCACCATCGAACTTACAGGAAATCTTTTTAACTATTATCTCACCAAAGCGCTTGCGAAAGCTGGACACGATACAAAGGGCACCGCGCGGGGCTAAGTTAACGAGTATTACATAACCTAGTGACATTAATCAAAGAGATCAGCTTGCTTCCAGAAGGCGGTGACCAGGGTAGGCCGTCGGCGCATCCGGCGCAGGGCGGCTCGAGCGGCATCA
>JACQSY010000038.1 GCA_016211085.1 Acidobacteriota bacterium
CAGGCATCCAGAGTGGATCGCTCTTCGGGTGTCAACACAATCGGACTGGCATGTCTGCTCATGGCAACCACTATAGGATGCCACAAGCTATAAGTAAATATATTAATGACGCACTACACTAGATTGGGCAAATTCTATTTAAAGCGATGATGCAGGCCTCCCGGGTTGTCCTGATCGTGGAAGATGATGCGGATTCACGTTCGCTCCTGAAAGCTATCGTTGAGTCGAGTGGGATGCAAGCAGTGGAGGCATGCAACGGAGTAGAAGCTATCGAGGTGGCTTCTCGATTGAACCCGTCGCTTATTTTAATAGATTTGTGTCTTCCGGAGATGGACGGATTGGAGGCTACGCGCCGCATTCGCCAAAGTCAAAGCTTGCGCCGGATTCCCATCATCGCCGTTACCGCCACCAACCGGGACCGTGATGCTCTGGCTGCCGGCTGCAATGAGTGTTTAAGAAAACCAATCGATGTTGAGCTTTTTCAAAAGATCCTCACCTGGTTTTTCTATGACGCCTGATCAGAGGTCTTACCTTGGAATGCTCCCGAAAGGAGTTGTTCCACAAACTCCCTCACGGCTCCTTCTCCTCCCTTTGCCCTGCTGACAAACCGCACCACGCGCTTGACTGCGTCCACTGAATTGGCCGGGGCTGCGGAAATTCCCACCGTGCAAAGCAGCGGAAGGTCGGGGAGATCATCTCCCATGAAAGCGACCTGACCAGGCTTCAGGTGGCGCTCGCTGATGATCTTTTGGAAATCGTCCAGTTTGGATGTGGAGCCTTCGACCACAAGGTTGATTCCCAGCTCACGGGCGCGGCATCGAACCGCAGGGCTCTTGCGCCCGCTGATCAAGCCGACCTCGATTCCCGCTTCTTGTGCCTGGCGGATCCCCATTCCATCATAAATGGAGAAAAACTTGATCTCTCGTCCGTCCGGAAGCAATGCGATGCTGCCATTGGTAAGAACGCCATCCACGTCCAAGAGCAAAAGACGAATTCCACAAGCTTCTCGCCGGGGGCGGGCCAGCTTAAGCAGAGTATCCCGGCAGCATTTGTCTTCGTGAACGACGGGTACGGACTTTCTTCTGCTGTGGGACGGGGAGCGCTTGGCGGCCATCAGAACATCCCCGTTCCCCAGAGATCGTGGAGATGGAGAATGCCTTCCACGTGCAACTGTTCATCAGTGACAACCAGAGAGGTGATCTTGCGCTGCTCCATCAGATGAAGAGCGCGCGCCGCCAGTTCTTGGCTTTTAATGGTGACCGGATTGCGTGTCATGCAATCACCTGCGTTTCGTGAGAGCACGCCCCCCCCCTCTTTCTGCAGGAGCCTTCTCAGATCTCCGTCAGAGATAACGCCGGCAAGCCGCCACGATTCATCCACCACTGTAGTGATGCCCAACCCTTTGTGGGACATCTCATAGATAACTTCGTCCATGGGGGTGGTAGTGGACACCACCGGAACCTGTTTCCCGTGGTGCATCAGGTCACATACGCGCGAAAATTTCTTGCCCAGCCGGCCCCCGGGATGGAGACGGGCGAAATCTTCGATTTTGAATCCTTTCTTGCGGGCAAGTGCGATGGCAAGGGCATCTCCCAGCGCGAGTGCTGCCGTCGTCGAGGCTGTGGGAGCGAGTCCAAAAGGACACGCCTCCTGACTGATGCTGATGTCGAGCACAACGTCAGCACACCGGGATAAAGATGAAGCGGGATTGCCCACCATTGAAATCAGAGGAATCCCCGTTCTTTTGATGTACTGCAAAAGATGCAGGAGCTCTTCAGTTTCACCGCTGTTGGAAAGAAGCAGCGCCACATCGCCGGGAACCAGCATCCCCAGGTCTCCGTGAATAGCTTCGGCGGGGTGAAGAAAAAGCGCCGGCGTGCCCGTGCTCGCGAGTGTGGCTGCGATTTTCTTGCCGATCAAGCCGGATTTTCCCATTCCGCTGACCACCACCCTGCCGCGGCAATCCGCCAGCAAATCAATGGCATGTCCGAAAGATAGATTGATGCGGTCCGCCACCTCCCGAATCGCGCTTGCTTCTATTTGAAGCACCTCCTTGCCCAGTTGTAGAAGATCGGCGCCTCCGGGAAGAGCCCCTCCTTCGGACAGGGAAGCCTCCATCGCCTTGAAGCGGTCCGGCTTCATCGTCCTTTTCCCCTGGCCAATTTTCGCGCGCCGTTTATAGAAGTCTTCTTAACGAATTGGTCAATAGTCCGGGTCTGGCGCAGCAATGGCTCCACGTCGAGGAGAGGCAGAGCATTGGCGCCGTCGCTCAAGGCTTTTTCAGGACGATCATGTACCTCCAGAAAAAGCCCATCCACTCCCACGGCAGCCGCAGCGCGCACCAGATAAGGGATAAACTCCGCCTGCCCCCCGCTCTTAAACCCCACCCCGCCTGGAAGCTGTACGCTGTGAGTCGCATCAAAGACGACGGGTACTCCAAGCGACCGGATGATGGGCAGCGATTTAAAGTCAACCACCAGGTTGTTATATCCAAACGATACGCCGCGCTCGGTAATTAATAAGCTCGACCTGGGCACCGTACGCACCTTTTCCACGATGTTACACACGTCCCAGGGCGCAAGGAACTGTCCTTTTTTGACATTGACCAACTTGCCGGATTCTGCTGCCGCCAGGATCAGATCAGTTTGTCGAGACAGAAAAGCAGGAATTTGTAACACGTCGAGAACAGAAGCGGCCGCGCTCACCTGCTCCACCGAGTGAACGTCTGAAAGCACCGGCACTTCAAACTGTTCCCTTACCTGCTGAAGGATGAAAAGCCCTTTGTCGAGGCCGGGACCCCGGTATGACTTGATGGAGGTGCGATTGGCCTTGTCATAGGAAGCCTTGAAGATAAACGGAATTCCGAGGCGTGAAGTAACTCGCTTCAGATAATCCGCGAGTTTAAAGGAGTGATCGCGACTCTCAATGACACAGGGTCCTGCGATCAGGAAAAAGGGGTGTCCTCCCCCCAATTTCCAACGGCCTAATGAGATCGCTCGCGTACTTACCATCTTGCTTAACGCGTCTGACCGCGCCCTGAGACCAAGATGATACTCCAAGGGTCAAAACCGGGCCAGAGGCAGGAAGGAGGCCACGACGATTTAAAGCAGGCTGTCGCAGGCAAATCTTTCAGAGGCGCGAGTGCAACGAGCGCTCAAGAAAACATTTCGAAGTACGAAGTGTCAATTGCGAAACTCGTACTTCGTAGTTTGTAGTTCGAAATTGCAAGCACCGCTTACTCTGCTGGCGCTCCGTGCGCGGCTCTGACGCCCGCAACCTCTAAATGGGGAACAGACTGCTGCAGCTTATTCTCGAGCGCTGCTTCAACGAAGCTGACAAAAAGCGGATGCGGCTTCAAAGGCTTGGATTTAAATTCCGGATGAAACTGACAGGCTAAAAACCACGGGTGCCCAGGCAATTCCACGATTTCAACAAAATTCTTGTCGGGAGAATTTCCAGAGATTTTCAGTCCGTAGCTGGTAAGAATTTTCTCGTATTCACGGTTGAACTCATACCGGTGGCGATGCCGTTCGGAAATCTCTTTCTGGCCATAAATCTGGAAGGCGAGGGAGTCTTCGTCCAACACGCACGGATAAGCGCCCAAGCGCATGGTTCCGCCCATTTCCTCGATGCCCAAGAGTTCGCGCAGCTTGTAAATCACCCGGTGGGGAGTTGCCGGATCAAACTCCGAACTATGCGCGCTCTCAAGAAAGCATACATCGCGCGCGTATTCAATCACTGCACACTGCATTCCCAGGCATATGCCGAAAAAAGGAACTCCCTGGACCCGGGCATACTGAATCGCTTTTAGCATCCCTTCAATGCCGCGTTTCCCAAAACCGCCCGGCACCAGGATGCCGTCCACGTGCTTCAGCTTCTCTTCCCATTCCTCACCTGCAATACCTTCGGATTCAATCCACTTCAGGTGCACCTTGATTCTTTTGGGAAGTCCTCCATGCAGCAAGGCTTCGTTCAAGCTCTTATAGGAATCCTCATACTCAACGTACTTCCCTACCATCCCAATGGTGACTTCGTGTTGGGGATGGTGAATACCGTCCACCAGTTCCTGCCAGGCCGAATGGCTGGGAGGATTTTCGGGCAGCCGGAGAAGTTTCACGATAATCTCGTCCAAACCCTCTGCACTCAAGACCAAAGGCACCTCATAAATGCTTTGAACGTCCTTGGCGGTGATAACCGCCTCGGGCTCGACATTACAAAAGAGCGCAATCTTGTTTTTGATCTCGCGAGAGAGCAGCCGATCGGTCCGGCACAAGAGAATATCGGGCTGAATACCAATTTCGCGCAGCTCCTTAACAGAATGTTGCGTAGGTTTAGTTTTCAGCTCTCCTGCCGCCTCTATAAAAGGGACCAGCGTCAAGTGAATAAAAATGGAATTCTCTTTGCCAACCTCGTTCCCCATCTGGCGGATCGCTTCCAGAAAGGGAAGGCTCTCAATATCGCCCACAGTTCCGCCGATTTCCACAATCACAACATCAAGGTCGTCGCTTAGCTTCTTGATGGTGTTTTTTATCTCATTGGTGATATGGGGAATGACCTGGACTGTCTTGCCCAGGTATTCTCCACGCCGTTCTTTTTCAATGACGGTCTGATAAATCTTGCCGGTAGTGGAATTGTTGTCACGAGTCAAACGAGCATTGGTAAAGCGCTCGTAGTGACCCAAATCCAGATCGGTTTCGGCGCCATCATCAGTGACAAACACTTCCCCATGCTGGAAGGGGCTCATGGTGCCCGGATCCACATTTAAATAAGGATCCAGCTTCAGCAAAGTAACTTTAAAGCCGCGTGCTTCCAAAAGATTGCCAATGGAGGCGGAGGCAAGACCCTTTCCCAGTGAACTTAAGACCCCACCGGTCACAAAAATAAATTTAGTCGGCATACCTACTCCAAAACTCGATCTTCCCTAAATTTTGGATGCTCTCAGAAAATTCTGCGTACCATGACTTTTTTGCCGGGCGCTGTTATTTCACAAACAAAAACGGGGAGCCACACGTTGAAAAGCAGAAGCCGTACACTGCAAGATCGCAGAAGGACTCACGCTCCCACCCCTCTCATTTCGGGTAGAGCACCGCCAGCCCTTGCTTTCCAATCTCGTACTTGCCAATCCCGGGCTGGACACAACCTTCACCACCGAGCCAGGGCATCAGCACTTTCCGGTATTCTCCAACAGAAGTCTGACACGTTCGAGGTCTTCAACTGTATCCACCCCGATGCTGTCTTCCATGACCTCGACGACCCGAATGCGAAATCCATTTTCCAGAAACCGCAGCTGCTCCAGGCGCTCCCATTTTTCCAACCTCGATTCTGCCATGGCCGCCAGCTGAAGGAGGAACTGACGCCGGTAAGCATAAATTCCGAGATGCTTGTAATACGCTGCCTCTTCGCCGCCAGCGTACGGTATGAGGGAGCGCGAAAAATAAAGAGCATTACCCGCCCGGTCCACCACCACCTTGACCACGTTGGGGTCCTGGGCTTCGGCAAGGGATTGAATCCGGACCCGGGCGGTCGCTATCTCGACCTGGTCCCCACCCTCAAAAGGAGTGCAGACGTTTTCAATAGTTGCAGGAGTGATGCAAGGTTCGTCCCCTTGGATATTGACGAAGACGTCTGCTTTGCGGCGCGAGGCCACTTCAGCTACTCGATCGGTCCCGCTACGAAGATCCGAGGAGGTGAGTTCCGCCTTCCCTCCAAACGTCTTGACGGCTTCAAACACCCTGGGATGATCCGTAGCGACGATGAGGTCGTCCAGCCGCCTGCACCGTAAGGCGTTCTCATAGACATGCTGAATAAGCGGCTTGCCTGCAACATTTAAGAGGGGTTTTCCGGCGAGTCGAGTGGAGTGGTACCGCGCGGGTATGACTCCAACAAAGCGCATGGCCTAGATTAGACTAAGCCCGGGCCCTTTGGCAAGGAGGCGTATCGAGCCATCTAAAATGTAACCGGAGCAGGTATCGTCGAGCCATCTAAAATGTAACCGGAGTGGAGCGATCAGGAGGGTTACGGGATGACCGGGAAATCAAGATGGGAATACTTAAG
>JACQSY010000033.1 GCA_016211085.1 Acidobacteriota bacterium
CATTGTAGGAGGTGATCTCCGATGGAACAATCTTCGGCAGCTTCGAAATGACCCGCTGAGCAAAGGTGTCTAGATCACAGACGCCGTAACATTCCTTGATGAATTCGAGGAGCGCGAGAAGGTCTTTGTTGGTTAGCCGCTCCATACCCCGATCCTGCCTTTGCGGATCACGCCATAACCCTGATTTACGCTATTTCACATACGGGCCGGACAATAGACCTTGCCCCCCGGTCTGTCAATAGCGGCAATAGGCGACCTTTAATTGAGGCTTTCGCGCTGCACAAGTTAAAGCCAGATGTTACAGGCAGGTCAACACGCGTTTTGGCGTTTGCGTTGACTGAAATGTTCCATCATGATGTAATCACATCATACGGGGGGATTGTTATGGGCACTTACCACCGCACTCAAATATTAGTTGAAGATTGGCAGTAAGGGGCCTTGAAGAGTCTTGCGGAGAGGGAGGGGTTAGCATCTCGGGTTTGGTCCGCAGCATTCTCTCTGAAAAGTTGCGTCCGCGCTCGCGGCGTGGAAGAGGCCTTCAGGCAATCGCAGGCATCGGTCGAGATCTAAACGCCTCGGGTAAAGACCATGATCGCTGGCTTTACGGGCGGGAAATATTGAAGCCGTTTGACATCTATGGATTTTATCCCAAAATAGGCGAAAAAGGGGATTGAATATGCACAAGACCATTGACGCCGTTTATGAGAAGGGTGTAATCAAGCCCTTGGAAAGTTTAGGCCTCGCAGAATCACAAAAGATCAAGGTCACGATTGACACGGCTGAAGGTATAGCGGCTTCTACAAGGGCCATGATCAAAGCAGATCCTGAGGTGGTCCGATTGGTTGCGGAGAATGACGAATACCTTTACGACTCGTAGACACCGCTTTGCTGACAGACGTTCCAGATCGCGCTGAAATTTTTATTGACTCAAACGTCTTCGTCTATCATTTTTCCGGTCCAACTGAGTACACTGACTCGTGCACTCTACTCCTCCAGCGCGTTGAGCATTCCGAGATCTTTGGTTTTGCCTCCACGGTAGTCCTAGCCGAAACTCTCCATCGTTTGATGATCATTGAAGCCACGACCAAACTTCAAATTGAGCCCAAGGTGGCTATTCGCTATTTAAAAGCGCACCCCCTGGAGGTCAAGAAACTGACCGAGCATCTCGCAGTGCCTGAGAAAATCCAGGGTCTTGGCGTTAAGATCCTTCCTGTCGAAATAGATGACATTCTCAAAAGCAACGAGATCAAGAAAGGATACGGGTTTCTCACCAACGACGCGATTAATCTTGCCCTAATAAAGCGTCACCATCTCCGCAGTATTGCCACTAACGATCCGGACTTCGAACGGGTAACCGATCTGGCGGTCTGGAAACCTGGCCGCCCATGATTCGTTCCTATCGTGACTCTTGTTGAGGCACGGCAGATCGCAAAGGCGGTCACCCTCGACGAGCACTTTTCGCAAGAGGGCTTTGACGTTGTCCCAGAGTAATGCTGCTCTCGCCATACGCCGCTAGCCCCGGCCTGAAATTTCCAACACAGCCCTCTTCCCTGCAAGTTCAAGCTTAGCATTTCCTCGTACTCGCGCCGGTCACGTTACGCCAAAAAGCGTATTGACGGTGACCGACGTCCTGTGCGAAGGGGGAGTAAAACGATCTTGCTGCGAAAATGCCTTAGTCATGGAGAAGATCTGAAAGGAAAACAAAAGTTATGGCCGGGCAGATTTTAGTCCCACTCGACAGAAAGGACCGCCTCAAGGAAATTCTCCCCTGTCTTGAAGACATCGCCCAACCGGGTATGCGAGTGGTCTTTCTCATCCCTGATCACATCGATGGGTTTGGCTGCCTGTTGCACCATAAAGGGATGATGGAGACCGGATTATATACCGCATTGGCAGTCAAAAAGCTGGCAGACCAATACATGGCGGAGAACCGACGGGACTCTGTCAAACAGAAGGTTTTTCTCGCCTCTGAGGGATTGCGCAAGAGAGGCGTGGACATTGCCGTCGAGTTTTACACGGGCAGTTTGAGAAGCGCATTGAAGAGATATCCCCTTGCTGGGGATGCTCAGATAATGACACCTACGAGAAGCCTCGCGCTCATAGAGGTTCTATACGTTCTTTCCGGGTTTTTTAAACGACGCAGAGTTTCTTCTGTGCTGCTGCATCCGCTCATGGGAAGGTCAAAGTGATGGAGGTTTGATTATACGGCGCGGGTTGCCTGCTTCAGTTGATATTCGCGGTTACCTTGAAGCGGGCCTCAAACATAGACGGACGAAAGAATCGATTTCGGTACATTCGCGTTTCACATTTTTTTGAATCCGTATGCGATCCGTTATTGGCAGTTGAGATAGTGGCGGGCGTGAAATGGTTTCGATGAACTGTGCTGAAATTATGCAGCCTCAGGTCGAAGAAAGAGCCGAGGGGATCATGGCAACACAATTTCTAATTCCTGTGGCCGAGCATGACCAAATTGAGGAAATCGCGTCTTCCGTTGAGAGAACTGCACAGCCGGGAACGACGCAACAACTGGCCCTCCCCACAAGAATTGTCTTGCCGGGTAGAAACAACGAACACAGATGGGTAGGCGTTAATAGCGGCAGGTGGTTGCTGGTGACAAGTTTCTTTTTCCTCACACTTCTATTTCGTCAAGTAGATTTGCCAGGGCTGTTCTTCCAGGACTTGGCGATCGCCGGAGAGGCGGAGATATCCCGACCAAATAGCTTCGAAGGTTCGCAATCCGCGGAAGAAGTGCCAGGCCTAAAGACAGCTGCAAGGCTTAACCGGCTGGCCACTTTTTACCGCGTGCAAGGGCTTTATTCGAAGGCCGAGCCGTTCTTGAAGCAGGTCGCGGAGATCACGGAAAAGGTGCTCGGACCGCATCACCAGCAACTGGCTGCAAGCCTTAACAACCTCGCCTGGGTCTACGGTGAGCTGGCCAAATATACGGAAGCCGAGTCTTTGTACCTCCGGGCGCTACCCATCATGGAAAACGTGCGCGGCCCTGAGCACCCGGACGTTGCGACACAGCTCAATAACTTAGCAGGGATTTACCGCATTCAAGCACGATATGCGGAAGCCGAGAAGCTTTATCAGCGATCGCTTGAGACATGGGAAAACGCATTGGGACACGAACACCCGGATGTAGCCATAGCTCTTGCCAACCTCGGCGGCTTGTACAGTATCCAAGGCAGATATGACCAGGCGGAACCGCTCATTAGCCGGGCCTTAGAGATTAACGAAAAAGCCCTGGGGTTGGACCACCATAACGTGGCGGCAACCGTCAGTATTCTTGCAAGACTCCAGAGCAAGAACGGGAGGTATCGAGAAGCGGAGGCTTTCTACGCCAGAGCGATGGCGATCTGGCAGAAACGACTGGGTCCAAAGCATCCCGATGCTGCTGTAACTCAACACAACTTGGCTGAGCTGTATCATGGTCAGCATGAATATGCGCGAGCCGAACCGCTCTATCTTCGATCGCTCGCGATTCGAGAAGAACTCCTGGGAATAGCTCACCCTGACGTCGCTGCTAGTCTGAAAGCTCTAGCCGAGCTTTATCGCGATCAAGGGAAATATGATGGGGCCAGCGCGCTCTACCAACGCGCGCTTCAGATACTCGAACAGACACTAGGACCTAATCACCCCGACGTTGTGGCAACGAAGCAAAAGAATTTGGCCCGTCCTATAGACTCGCACGTAATTCGCAGCCAGGCATCTGTGGATTCTCCCACGGGAACGCGGGCCAGAAATACTTACGAAGACTGATATCGGAGCCGAATCATGGAGCAAGCGACGCTGAGGACTTCAACTTTGACCGAAGTGTCCGCGCCAGCCGAGATGCCTAAGAATCTTGAGGCGCTGGCGCTCAGCGGAGCGTTGTTGGGCCCACTGGCGGCTCTTCTCGTTTGGTTGTTGCCTCTGGGTATCGATCCAACCGTACAAAAGGCCTTTGCCATCGTAGCGTTCATGGTCCTTTACTGGATCATGGAGCCTGTTGACCATGCGGTCACCGCCCTTATCGGATGTTATTTGTTTTGGTCCCTAGGCCTCGCCAAGTTCTCTCTGGCATTCAGTGGCTTTGCCAGCACCACTCCCTGGTTTCTCTTCGGCGCCATACTAATGGGTGAAGCTGCATCCCACGCGGGCTTGGCCAAGCGGATCGGTTATATGGTTATCCTTAAGGTGGGCACGTCCTACCCGCGGCTGGTATTGGGGATCGCCGTGCTCTCGTTTCTGCTGACTTTTCTTGTTCCCTCTGGGATGGCGCGGCTGGCGCTCATGGCCCCAATGGTCGTCGGCCTGATCGATGTTTTTGGCTTAAATAAGAAGAGCAATGTAGCGAGAGGATTGTTTATCCTTCTAACCGCCACAAGCAGTCTGTTTGAGTTAATGATCATGTCGGGCGCCTCGAGCATCTTGACCCGTGGGATAATTGAAGAGCAGACAGGAGTTCAGGTTCTGTGGAGCCAATGGTTCATTGCCTTTTTGCCGGTAGGTTTGATGACTATTTTTGTTTGCTGGGTCACGGTTCTGTGGCTCTACCCGGGCGAAAAGATGGAACTGCCCGGAGGAACGAAGCATCTCCAGGATGCACTGAAGCAGATGGGACCGTGGACTGTCAACGAAAAGAAAGCGCTGGCCTGGATGGTTTTAGCCCTGGCTCTTTGGGGAACGGATTTCGCCCATCCCATTCGCCCGGACGTCGTCGGACTCGGTGTGGGCCTTCTCATGACGCTACCGCGACTCGGGGTTCTGGATAAGAAGGCGATCAAGCAGGTGAGTATTTTGCCTATTATTTTCTCCGCCGGAGCGCTGAGTATGGGTAATGTGCTGTTTCAAATCAAAGCCCTGGACTCCTTGACTGCCGGCGCAGCGGGATGGATCGCCCCCGTTCTTTCCAATTCCTTTCTCGCCACCATCACGCTTTACTTAAGCGGCTTTGTCTATCATTTTCTCCTTTCCAACAGACAGTCCATGCTGATTACTTCACTTCCGTTCTTGCTCCATCTGGCTCGTGCACACGGGTGCAACCCCATTGCCATAGGATTCGTATGGACGTTTGCCGGGGGAGCAGCCCTTTTCGCTTACCAGTCAGCAATTCTGGTCATGGGTTATTCCTATGGCTATTTTGACGCTAAAGACCTGCTCAAGGTGGGGGCGGTGCTTACGATTGTCGAGGGAATCCTGTTGATGTTTTTAGTTACTCTATACTGGCCGTTGATTGGTTTAAGTTGGGCCGCTCAATGAGAAGAAGAATTTCGCACACAAGGTACGCGGATCTAGAGTCTGTAACGAAGGGTATGGATGGTGGCGTTCATTCTCGCTTGACCATTTGGGGTCTATGTGAGGTTTTTAGCGGGGGTCAGCCATGTTTATGATTCGTATTACTCTATCCATCGCGGCTGTCTTGTTTGCGCTCTCTGCGGCTCGCTCTGAGTCTGAGCACGGCAAGTGGTACTTTAGCGCTCAAGAAATGGAAGTGGCTTACAAATATCAAGAGTCTTTCGGAAAACGACTGCCTGATCCCTTAAGGATTGGAGACTGCCTTGTTGGCAAAGAGGTGTTCGTCGCCTCACATCAAGGGGAAGAATTTTCAGTTCCTTGTCGGGTCGTTACCGAGACGATCCGCCATTTAAGAGAGATCTTGAAAAAGAGGGCGGCAAAATATTTGTTCCCTCTAGATGCCCACCACGCGCACCTTGCGATTCCGTCACACATATGGGAAAAGCGATACAAAAAGTTGCCGGGGAACAAGATATTGCAAGCTCTTCTTTGGGAGCCGGAACTAATGGCGTTGTATCACACGGCCGAGCACCTTGCCTTTGTTGATCCAAAGTCCGGCAAAGTAGATCCACGGACCAGGGCATGGGTGGAGAAACGCAACGTAATTGGTTTTTATGATGGCCGCCCGGTTCAAATCCTACCTGCCGGACCGCTAGGTTTCGGTAAGAGCGAGCCAGAAGGCTACACATCAGGCGCCATGCTGTACTTTTTGGCGCATCAATCCGGGAACGTAACCATATATAGCGACGGCAGATCAGTAACTTTTGATCTCTCTTTTGTTTATGAACTTCCTCGCGTTGATCCCTTCTAACAGCGTTACTTGAATGCTAGCGGAAAACGTCAAACACACTTCGTAGTTATTATTGGAGGCGGAGAAAGGACTCGGGAATCTTTTCGTGACTCGGCACTCAGGACTGATAGAAAGACCAATCAGCAGTCAGCTATCAGCGGTCAGGAAAAATAGCGGTCACCTTTCAGCAATCAGCTATCAGCCGACAGCAAGTCAGGGAAATAACTCTCAGCTTTCAGCAATCAGCGATCAGCAAGGAAGTGAAGAGTTGTAGCAACCGGTCATTGGCAAAATGGTTTTCGGTGCTAACTGGTCAAGTGGAGCTGCCGGACGTTTCGTCGGGTGCAAGGTGATCGAAGTAGTAGAAAGCCATGCTCAGCGGCGGTTTTCGATAATGATCTGGTTCAGAGGCGGGTCCAGGACGAGGCTCTGCATGAGACGGATGTGGTCTTGCTTTCCCTCTTCTGGCAAGGCGTCCCACTCAGCAGCCAGACGGCGTTCTTCGGAGGTCGGGTCACGAACGAGCCCTTCAGCTTTAAGCCAAGCCAGGATCTGCCCCAAGTCTGGAGGTTTGTCCGGCACCGGCGACGCGGACAGTTTCTTTCCCTGTATCTTCATATGTCTCCCTTTCCCGATTATTATAGTCATGGCTTGTGTCAACGGGCAAGCCAGTAAG
>JACQSY010000039.1 GCA_016211085.1 Acidobacteriota bacterium
TCATTCCTCGATCGGCTATGAAAAGCCGGAGGAGTACGTCAAAGAAAAACTGAAAACCGGAGAAAATATCGACCCTGAGTCTTAGCCGAAATTAGCCCTCAAACTGGTTCGAAAATGGGGGGCAAGATCCCTTTTGACAAGGTTACGTATCGAGCCACTTTCTGCATGCTATATAATATTATCACATACAGACTGACATGCCTGGACACTAAAAATCGACAGCCTTGGCCAAAAATGTTCGAGGTGCTTCAGAGAGCCTTGTGGACAGCGGCCTCAGGTGGGCCCTATTCTACTGTCTGAATCGCAGAGAATCTTCAGGTCTTGGGGGAGCAGGGTTATGATTCTAGCCTGAGTTGTCGCCGCAACGTCTTCTTTCCTCGCCATCCTCAGCACCGCTTTCGACAGCTGCTACTTCCGAATTTGCTTCACTAAGAAAATAGTCAGCAACACGAGAACGACTAGGACAAGTAACGATATGAGCCAGGCGACAGCCATCATTCCACCCATTCCACCCATCTCCGTATATTACTTCACCTCCTGAGTACGTGTCCCGCCAGACAAAGCGCCGGAGGAGGGCGAGCCCGGAAAAGCTCTCAACAAAGCGGTCAAGCCTTCGAATCAGAGATGAATAGCTTGCTCGACTTGGCTTGCACTGCAATGTCTTTGGGCCTGGGAATTGAAGAAAGCTTTCAAACGTTCCAGAGATGGCCGAGTTGGCGTATGCATTCCTACCCCCCATTTCCTAAGAGTACTCTCATCCATACCCAGTGCCTTGGCTAACCTCTCCTGTGACAGCCCGAGTGCTGTCCGCCGGGTTCTTAACCACCCCGGAAATGATCTCAATGGCTCATAAGGGGCATATCCAAGGAATTGAATTACCCAGGGAATTAGGTGTACTCGCACCTTGGCAACGTTCGTTTCCCAGGCCCGAATTGAACGGGGGTGAACCTTGAGCTGCCTCGCCACATCAATTTGGCGCAATCCCAGGTCCAGTCTTTTCTTGCGTAGGTGATCCCCTAAAGTACTGAGTTCTTCCTGAGGAAAATGCTACCAGTTGAGCTTGGGTCTTTTCGCTCTCAAGGTGAAATGGCAAAAAGGCAACGCAGGGGTGCCCGTGCGTTTACTGGAACAGCGTCGCCCCGGAAGAAACCCCGGCCTTTCTGGATTGCTCGTAGACAGGGCCGGTTTCGCCAGCTTCTCCGACCTCTTCTTCATGATCCCGACAAGTTCCGCCGATAACGCGTAAGTATAATGCGCAAGTGATGGCCTCAAGCAGGAGCTTGAGTCATTTGTTCGTGGGTTCCCGGACGGGAAACAACACCCTTCCCTGCAGTTTGACCCTGAACCTGCGTTCCTGCAAAATTAAAGGTTTGCAGTATGAGATGTATTTCCGTCCGGGGGGCTCGCCAGCACAACCTTAAGAATATTGACCTGGAAATACCCCGCAATCAGATCACGGTAATCACGGGGTTGAGTGGCTCAGGAAAATCGAGCCTCGCCTTCGACACGCTCTACGCGGAAGGGCAACGCCGCTACATTGAATCACTCTCAGCCTACGCCCGACAGTTCCTCGAGCAGATGGAAAAGCCGGATGTCGATTCCATCGAAGGGCTTTCTCCCGCCATTTCCATTGAACAGAAAACCACCGTCCGTAGCAGTCGGTCCACTGTGGGTACTATTACGGAGATTTACGATTACCTTCGTGTCCTCTTTGCCAGCATAGGCATCCCTCACTGTCCACAGTGTGGACAAGTCATTACCCGCCAGTCGGTCGACCAGATCGTCAAGCGAATTTACGAGTTTCCTCTGGAAAGCCGCATCATGGTGCTGGCGCCGTTGGTGCGCGGCCGCAAGGGAGAATTCCGTAAGCTCTTCGAGAAATATGAAAAAGAGGGGTATTTGCGCGCGCGGGTGGACGGCAAGCTGACTCACCTGGAAGACCCGCCGGTTCTGGACCGGCGCCGCAATCATACGGTGGAGATTATTGTCGACAGGCTGCTGGTCCAGGAGGGGGCGCGTGATCGGATCGAGACGGCCGTGCGCCAGGCGCTGCGAATGGCCGAAGGCCTGGTCACCGTTTCGGTAATCGGCGGCGGTGAGGCTCTCTACTCGGAAAAAATGGCGTGCGTGCGCTGCGGTGTCAACATCCCCGCCCTGGAGCCACGCACCTTTTCCTTTAACAGCCGCTACGGGGCCTGTCCGCACTGTCACGGTTTTGGATCTGAATTGCGTGTCAATCTCGAGCGCCTGGTCCCTGATCCCTCTCAGCCGTTGGATGCGCTTCAGCTGGCCATCCCCGGGAAAGAACTGCAGATGTTGGTTCAGGAAGCGCTGCGAGCTCTGCTCCTCCGCTTTCGGGTCGCTCCCGACCTGGCGTTTCGCCAATATCCCAGGGTTGTCCATGAGGCACTGGTGGAGGGGCTTGAGGAGCCCCTCGATTTTTACTATGGAGGCTTTCTTTACCAATCTCGTTTCCCAGGGCTCAATCGATGGTTTCAGGAGCGGATGGATGAAACCAGCAGCGAAAAACGCCGCCAGCTGCTCTTGAGCTTTATGAGTGAAGCCGACTGTCACATGTGCTCGGGCAGCCGGCTGCGGCCTGAGAGCCGGGCGGTTCGGGTCCACGGGCGCTCAATCTCTGAGTACTGCCGTATGCCCGTCGACAATTGCCTGCGCGAATTTCAGAAAATCCGGCTGGCGGCTCGAGAAGCGCTGGTAGCCGGCAACGTGGTCCAAGAAATTCGCAATCGTCTGGAGTTTCTTCAGGCGGTGGGACTTGGCTATCTGACCTTGGATCGCAAGGCGTCTACGCTGTCCGGTGGAGAAGGCCAGCGGATCCGTCTGGCAACCCAGGTAGGCTCCAAACTGCGGGGGGTCATGTACGTTCTCGACGAGCCCTCGATTGGGCTGCATAGCCGTGACAACCATAATCTTTTGCAGACGCTGGGAGAGCTTCGTGATCTGGGCAATACGATTATCGTAGTAGAACATGACGAAGAAACCATTCGTTGTGCTGACTACGTAGTCGACCTGGGGCCGGGAGCAGGCAGTCACGGAGGACACATCGTCGCTCGGGGCGCCGTCGCCGACATCACCAAGGCGTCACAATCACTTACCGGACGCTATCTTAAAGGGGACTTGAAAATACCTGTTCCGGAACGGCGGCGTAAGGGAAACGGCACGGGCATAGAGATTTCGGGGGTTTCTCATAACAACTTGAAGAACATCGATGTCCGTTTCCCCCTTTCCGTCTTTATTGCTGTAACCGGCGTCTCAGGATCCGGAAAATCCTCCTTAGTGGACGAAGTCCTCTACCGTGCCGTCTCGCGTCATCTTTACGGATCATTGCTTGAACCCGGGCCCCACCAGAAAATCGGTGGCCTGGAAAACCTGGACAAGGTAATCGAGATCGATCAGTCGGCGATCGGCCGCACGCCGCGCTCCAACCCAGCGACCTATACCGGTTTGTTTACCCCTATTCGGGAACTGTTCGCCATGCTGCCGGAATCGAAAGTGCGCGGTTACCGTCCGGGAAGATTCAGCTTCAATGTTCGAGGGGGCCGTTGTGAACCATGTCAGGGGGACGGCTTGCGAAGGGTGGAAATGAACTTCTTGCCCGACGTCTATGTTCTTTGTGAAACCTGCCAGGGGGCTCGCTACAATCGCGAAACACTCTCCATCAAGTACAAAGGCTACTCGATAGCGGACATTCTTGACTTGACGATCGAAGAAAGCTATCCGGTATTGGAGAATATACCCTCCATCCGCAACAAGCTGCGGACTCTCCGCGACGTGGGGCTTGGTTACATCAAGTTAGGGCAGTCAGCTACCACTCTTTCCGGAGGGGAAGCTCAGCGTGTAAAACTGGCTCGGGAACTGAGCCGGAGCTCAACCGGCCGCACCCTCTACATCCTGGATGAACCCACCACCGGCCTCCACTTTGAAGATGTCAAGAAACTCCTTGACATCCTTAATGAGCTGGTCAATCTTGGGAACTCCGTCATCGTGATTGAACACAATCTAGAAGTAATCAAGTGCGCCGACTGGATTATTGATTTAGGCCCGGAAGGAGGAAAGGAGGGCGGCCGCATTGTGGCGGCGGGGCCTCCCGAGTTGGTGGCTCAATCGCCACACTCCTATACCGGCCGTGCTCTCCAGAGAGTCCTGAGTGTCCAGGCATAAGCAGTTTCCGACTGAACACCTGAAGACTTACCCTCTCTCCACGCGCAAGAGCAAGGTAGGCGTACAGAGTTTTGCACGCCCCTTGAGCGGGGATTCTCTCTCCTCTTTCAAGGCGGGCCTTCCAGACATACTGGCGGGCCGCGACATACGCCTGCTGGCTGAAAAAATCTTGAAGGCTCGAGACCGTGGCCGGGCCATCATCTGCGGTTTTGGAGGTCACGTCGTCAAGGTGGGGCTGGCCCCTGTCTTGATTCAGCTCTGTGATGCGGGACTGGTCACCGCATTGGCGACCAACGGAAGCGGAATGATTCATGATTTCGAGATCGCCTGGTGCGGCGCTACTTCTGAAGACGTCGAGGAGGAGTTGAAGAGCGGAAGTTTTGGCATGGCGCATGAGACGGGCGAACTGCTTAATCGCGCCATTAATAAAGGCGCTCAGGAAGGCAAGGGACTTGGCGAGTCCATAGGAGCCTTCTTGAACGAATCGACACTCGCACACCCCGAGTTCTCGCTTTTGCTCCAGGCCTATCAAAGAAGTATTCCTTTTACCGTGCACTCGGCCTTTGGCACCGATATTATCCACGTACACCCCGCCGCTTGCGGAGAAGCTTTGGGAAAAGGTTCGCAGACCGATTTTAGAATTTTTGTCCAGCAAGTGTCTGAGTTGAATGACGGGGGAGTTTATTTAAATCTTGGCTCTGCGGTGATTCTTCCCGAAGTTTTCTTGAAGGCGGTTTCGCTGGTCCGCAACAGTGGCTTGCCGCTTGCGGATTTCACCACCGCGAACCTGGATTTTATTCAGCATTATCGCCCTATGCAAAACGTGGTGCGCCGTCCGGTAGCGGGTTGCGGGACCGGCATAGCGCTTACCGGACATCATGAGCTTTTAGTGCCGCTGCTGGCAGCCTTTTTGCTCGAACCCTGAAATATCTTCCCGGGGGAATTCTTCATTGCGCCGCCCACAGGCGAGGTGTCCGGGTGTCCGTGCATGCTTTCCACCGCGGGCAAGGGCGTGGGAGGATGATTTGCGACGCTTCATACAGAGGTTTCTTCGTAGCGGTTGACCAGTTCCGCGAAGGTTTGCTTGATCTGATGGTTGGTGTCCGAGAGTTTGCGGGAATTTTCAATGATGTAGTCAGCGTACTTGATTTTTTCCAGGAGCGGCATCTGGCTCTGGATTCTCCTGAGAGCATCTTCCTCGCTCAACCCATCACGGCTCATTAAGCGTTTCAGCTGAATGGCTGGATGGCAGTAAACCACGATCAGCACTTCATACCGGCGATAAGAACCGACTTCAACCATTAGAGCCGCGTCCACCACTAGAATGGGCGAGCGCAGCCGGGTGGCATTGTCCAGAATTTCTTGTTTCAAATGCTCTTCCTGTGCCAAGACGTGCGGGTGAACCAGCTCGTTTAAGCGCTGTCTGGCGGATGCATCCGAAAAAACGATTTTTCCCAGCTTGCCACGGTCGATGCTCCCCTGTGCATCCAGGATCTCTCTGCCAAAATGATTCACGACCGCCTCATAAGCCGGCTGTCCACGTTGAATGACATCATGAGCAATCTGGTCGGCGTCAATGGTATACGCACCAAGCTTTCGCAATTCGCGAAGCGTGTGGCTTTTTCCACAGGCGATCCCCCCTGTAAGCCCGACCTGGAACATAGCTTCATATTACTACCACGGGAAGCAGTCGGTGAACGTTTCATCAATTGACGAACTTGAGCCAGTTTTGACACAATCGCGCTTTGTTTTTATGGGCCTGAACTGGAAGACGGCGATTAAGATTGCACTTTCCCTGGGTCTGCTGGCATTGCTCCTGTCTCGCATGGATCTGCAGAAGTTCGGGCACACACTGGCTTCCGTAAGTCCCATGCTCCTGCTGACGGCGGTTTTAGTGCAGCTGGTGGAAGCGGTTCTTTCGACCTGGCGATGGAAAACCATCCTGGAGAATTTCAGGATCCTCATCCATTTTCCTCCGCTGCTGAAAATAACTTTGATCGGCAGCTTCTTTAATCTTTTTCTTCCTTCGTCAATTGGAGGGGATTTTGTGCGAGCCTACTATCTGTCGCGGCGTCAGGAACGAAGCATGTCCACCACCCTTACCACTACGGTATTGGAGCGCAGTGCAGGGCTGTGCGGGCTCCTTATCCTGGGGACGGCGTTTGCAGCCGTGCACCGAATGGATGTCGAGGGGATTTCCCTCCTGCTGGTTTTCTTTATTCTGAACTTCGGATATGCCGCCGCCAATTTTGCGCTTTTCAATTCCTGGTTTCACCGTCAGATTTCGCGACTGCTCAGGCGGTTGAGATTTGCTCACCTCGAAACCAAGATGGAGTTGGTCTACGAGGGGCTCACCACGTTGCGGAAAAACTATTCGGCTATCATGATGTCGATTGGTATCTCATTGTTGATCCAGTTTCTTTCCATTGTCATCGTGTGGATCAGTGCTTATGCGATTCACTTGAAGGTTCCTTTTTACGTGTTCCTGGTTTTTATTCCGCTCATCAATCTCACCATCATGATTCCTCTGACCATCAACGGAATCGGCCTGCGGGAGAGTGCTTATTATCTGCTGTTCTCTCAGATCGGCCTGCCAGTGGAAACGGCTGTGACGCTCTCGTTGCTCAATTTTGTGGTGTTGTTGTGCGCGGCGCTTCCCGGCGCCATTGTTTATTCTCTCTACAAGAAAGATGAGCCTTTTGAAGAGGCATTTGCAAAGGCAGGCGGCTCGTGAAAGTTCTGCTTACTGGTGGCGCGGGTTTCATAGGATCACATGTGGCTGAGGGACTGCTTGGACGCGGCGATCAGGTCATGATAGTCGACAACCTGAATGACTTTTATGACCCGCGGATCAAATTGCGGAACCTGGCCTCCGTTCGAGAGAAGGGGAAATTCTTATTTTATAAATGCGACATTCGCGATCGGGAGGCGCTGAATCGAATCTTTCACTCCGAGAGGCCCGAGACCGTGGTCCATTTAGCGGCATACGCGGGCGTACGTCCATCCTTGCAGGACCCCGCTTTGTGTACTGACGTGAATGTCACCGGAACAGTGCACTTGCTGGAAGAGGCGAGGCTCTCGGGTGTCCGCCACTTTGTTTTTGGAAGTTCCTCTTCCGTCTATGGCACCAGCAATTCGCTCCCCTTCCAGGAAGACGATGCAGCTTTTTCCCCGGCTTCGCCTTACGCGGTAACCAAACGAGCCGGAGAGCTGATGTGTCGGGTTTACCATCAGAACTACGGTTTGGCTTGCACTTGCTTGCGTTTTTTTACCGTCTACGGGCCGCGGCAACGGCCGGAAATGGCGATCCACAAGTTTACTTGCCAGATAGACCAGGGGAGGGAAGTCACGGTTTATGACGAGGGCAGGTCCAAGCGCGATTACACTTACATCGACGATATCCTCCAGGGAACGGTGGCCAGTCTGGACCGGCCCTCAGGATTTCAAATCTTTAACCTGGGAAATTCGCAGACCACTAGCTTGCTCGAGCTCATTTCGATGATTGAACAAGCTCTGGGAAAGGCTGCCCGGATCAAACTTTTGCCCTCCCAGCCGGGTGATGTACCCATTACCTGTGCCGATATTTCGCGGGCACAGCAATATCTGGGCTATACGCCGGGCACGGGGATCTCAGAAGGAATATCGCGCTTCGTGAATTGGTATTCACGTAACAAAAGGAGCGACTCTCAAACACTGGCAGCGTTGGACGAATCAACTATTTCAACCTAAAGACCGTGATTTTATTGTCTTTCTCGGCAGTCACGAAGACTAGATTGCCGTCGGGGGTGAGCAAGACATCCATAGGCCTTTTCCCCGCACGGTAACGAGCCGTACGTTCCAGGCCTGGATTGAATACGGCCACGGAATCTTCACCTGAAAGCACCACAAAAACTCTTCCGTCCCGCGCCACCGCAATTGAGAAAGGGCGTTCTCCCACCTGGACCCGTTTCACTTCTAAAAACCCATGGACATCAATGACCGAGAGATCATTGGATCCGCTGTTCGCCACGTACAGGAGCGAACCATCCGACGAAAACGCCAGACCGTCAGGACCCGACCCCACCGGGATTTTTTTGACCACCTGTCGCGTCTGGACGTCGACTACCCACACTTCATCAGAACCGCCGCAGGCTACAAAGAGGCGATCAGCAGTCGGAGTCACCGCCGCGGCAATAGGTCGCGAACCAACCTGGATCTTGTGGAGCATGGCATTGGAACTTGCATCGATAACATCCACGTGTCCCAGTTTTCCCTGCCCATAGTTGGTGACGAACAAAGGAGAACCACGTGGCGATAGCACCGCACTGCTCGGCCTTCCTCCGACCTTGATATCGTCTAATACGGCATAGCTGCGGGCGTCCAGCACCTTGATCAGTCCCGGACCGAAGTTGGTCACGAAAAGTTTGCCTCCGTCAGGTGAGGCTACAATGGCAAGAGGTTCATAGCCCGCCTGGAAACGCTCCTGGACCTTATGGGTCTCGACATTGATGGCCTGGACCTCGTCATCCGCAAAATTGGTGACATAGAGCAGCCGTCCGTCCGGGCTGATGTCCATGAAAGAGGGAGCTTTCCCGGTTTTTATGTTACGCAGAGGTTCGATGTCCGCTGCGTCTGCCCGCAAGCACATCATCAGCATGAAGGCACAGATGCCTACAGTGCTAAGAGGAATTTTCCTGATCATCCTCGAGCAAAAACCGCGCGCCGGGCCTTGCAGGCAGTCAGGGTATTTTTCATCAGGTGCGCAATCGTGAGCGGTCCGACGCCACCTGGGACCGGGGTTACCGCCGCTGCGATGCCGTACGGGTCGCGGGGATGAACATCTCCAGTAAGAGTATACCCTTTGCTCCTGGTTTCCAGGACACGCGGAGAATCCGCGCCGAACAACCTCTCGGTTTCTTCCACGCTTTCAACCCGATTCATGCCGACGTCGACAACGACTACTCCCGGCTTGAGAAATTCGCGCGTGATGAGGGCAGTTCGGCCCACTGCCGCAATCAGGATATCGGCACGCCGGCATACTTCGGGAAGGTTGCGGGTCCGGGAGTGGCAAACGGTCACGGTGGCGTGTTGATGCAGGAGCAACAGCGCCATCGGCTTGCCAACAATGTCGCTTCTGCCTACCACCACCGCCTCGGCTCCCTTCAGTGTAATTCCCTCCCGCCGCAACATTTCCAGAATTCCCAGGGGAGTGCAGGGTGCGAGCGTGTAAGTGCCAATGCAAAGTTTCCCTACATTGATGGGATGAAAACCGTCCACATCTTTTTCAGGACGAACCGCCGCCAGTATTTGTGGCTCGTCAATCTGATCAGGAAGCGGCAGTTGCACCAGAATACCGTCTATTTCCTCTGAGTGATTGAGAAAATCAATTTTATCGAGCAACTGATCGGTTGTTGTTTCACCGGATAGTTCAACAGTTTCCGAATGCATGCCGAGATCGGCGCAGGTTTTGATCTTGCTTCGGACATAGATTCGTGAGGCAGGATTGTCACCCACCAGCACTGCGGCCAGCCCGGGCACGATGCTACGGCTCTTCAGTTCACGGATCTCTTCTGCGACTTCCGCTTTGATTTGTTGGGCTACCTTCTTGCCATCGAGAGGGCGTGTTGCAATCTCCATAGAGGAAGCTATGCTAACAAAAAGGAGCCTACGGATAAATGCGATAAAGCATTCTCGGAAAAGGGATGGTCTCGCGCACGTGTTCCAGCCCGCAAATCCAAGCTACCACCCTCTCGATGCCCATGCCAAAACCAGAGTGGGGCACCGTTCCGTACTTGCGCAGGTCCAGATACCACTCGAAGGCCTCACGGGGCAGATGATGCGACTCAAGCCGCTGGAGCAGCAAATGATAATCGTGAACGCGCTGGCTCCCTCCGATGATCTCGCCGTAGCCTTCCGGGGCCAGGACATCCACGCAGAGCGCCAGTGAGAGGTCCTGGGGATCCGGTTGAACATAGAAAGCCTTGACCTCAACAGGGTAGCGGTGGACCATCACAGGTAAATCAAACTTCTCCGCTATGACCGTTTCGTCGGTTCCCCCAAAATCAGAACCAATGGGAGTTTCACTTCCGGCTTCTTGAAGAATCCGGAAGGCCTCATGGTAGGTAATGCGTGGAAATGGAGGATGGATTTTCTCCAGCAACGTTGTATCGCGTTCCAACCGTTTCAATTCTTCTTTTTTTCGATCAAGGACCCGCTGAACGACATAACTGACCAATTCTTCGGCCAGCGCCATCACGTCGTCCAATTCAGCCCAGGCAATCTCCGGTTCCACCATCCAGAACTCCATTAGGTGGCGGCGGGTCTTGGATTTCTCCGCCCGAAAAGTGGGGCCAAAACAGTACACTTTTCCGAAAGCCATACAAGTTGCTTCGCTATACAACTGCCCGCTTTGTGTCAGATATGCTTTTTGGTCGAAATATTGAGTTTCAAAAAGCGTCGTGGTTCCCTCACAGGCGGCCGGTGTAAAAATCGGCGTGTCCACGAGAGTGAATCGGCGCTCCGCAAGAAAGTCGCGGCAGGCGTGAATGATCTCGCTACGCACACGCAGAATTGCCGTCTGCCTCGAGGAACGCAACCAAAGGTGGCGGTTGTCCATCAAAAAAGCAACGCCATGCTCCTTGGGAGTGATGGGATAATTTTCGGCCAGTTGAAAAATAGTCAGTTCCGACACATCCAGTTCGTACCCGCCTGGAGCCCTTTCGTCAGCCCGGACTTTGCCTTTTATGATCAAAGAGGACTCTTGCGTGACCCGGTCGGCGGCTTCGAATACCTCAGGTTTAACGTTCTTTTGAAAGACCACCGCCTGAACCAATCCGGTTCCATCACGCACCATCAGGAAACGAAGCTTGCCTTTTTCAGTTTTGTGGTACAACCATCCCTTGATGGTGACTTCTTCGCCTTGGTATTGCGAGATTTCTTCGATATAGGTATGAGCCATGGTTCAATGCCTTTTTCCTTTAACGGCCCAGTTCTTTTTCCGCCCATGCTTGAATACAGGGGAACTCACCAATTTCCAGTAAAGAAAAATGCACTCGCTCGAGCGACCCGGAAATATATTGCTCATAAATAAAATTGCCACGCGTCAGAATTTGATAAGCATAAGTTCCCAGAGCCTTCAGGAGACGTTGGATGCTCATCAAGTGAAACTGGCGCCGGAAAGCTTCTTCGCTCAGGTCGAGCCCTGCTCTTTCGAAATAATAACCTCGGAGCCAATCGACTTCCCGGCTATCAAGCGGGATCGAGTCTTTTAAGAGTGAGGCCAGGTCATAGGAGGGAGGTCCCTGGCGCGCGTCCTGAAAATCAATGATAAACAACGTATGCTCGCGAATCATCAAGTTGCGTACATGATAATCACGGTGACACAACACGCGGCGGCACGCCGCCAGTTCCCCGGAGATTCTCGCAAACTCCTCATTAATGGTCGCTTCTGGAAGTGCGATCTTACGATACCCTTCCAGAAAATATTTCTTAAAGAAGACAAGTTCCCAGGAAAGTTTCTCAACGTCAAAGGCAAGTCGTGATGCTTCCCACGCGGGATCAACGGCGGCATTTCCCTTTTGCTGGAGGATCAGCAGATGATCGATGGCTTGCTTGAGCAATGCCTGGCGCTGCTCAGGGCCAGCCGTGAGCAGGCGGCGTTGCAGAGATTCATTGCCCAGATCTTCTTGAAGCACAATGCCCAGTTTGCCTTCAATAGCGTATATACGAGGTACCGGCAATTCGATTGTTTGTAAGAGGCGGTATACCTGGCCGAAAGTAAAGTCCTCGGGATTGAACGGCTCAGGATAAACAGCCAGTATGTAAGACAAGCCCGAATCCGCAAAATACCTGAAATACTGGCGCATGGAAGCGTCTCCCAGGAGGGGGACCACATTGTAAGGGCGCCGCTCGGTTTGAAAATGAGTGCGGATAAATTCCATCAGACGCTGCTGAACCCGGGGAATGGATTGGCTTTTCATCGCGATTGCCGCAGAGGCCAAACTGCAAGGGAGCCATTCAAGGTGCCCCCTGCCTCTCGTAGACGCTTTTCATGCTCGGCGAGGGCGGGCGTAACAATGGCGTTTGAGAGTTTCGAATAGGGAGGTATTCTCACGCCGTCTGAGAGTACAGCATTACGAATTTGGGCGCATTTCCCCAGTTCAATCCCCTCCCAGAGGACGCAATTCTCCAGGTGGCAACCTTCCGCCGCCTTCAAACCTGAACCTGCAATCACCTGAGTCATTGCGTCTCTGAATTCACCTCCCGCCATCAGCTGTTTCAATCCCTTCCGGCAAAGCACCTCAAGGGATTTGGTCAAGTATCTGGCCGGAGTGCTGCACTCACACCAGTAGGCGCTGCTTACAAAAGTACGGATCCTTCCGGTCGCAAGCAGTTTCAGGTAGACGTCTCGCACAATGTCCGAAGGGCCTGGAGGTATGTGGTCAAGCAGCGAACGCGAGATGACGTGCACTCCTGTAAAAGTGAAAGCCTGGAATTCTCCTCCGCGAGGCGGGTTTCCAAACTTCACGATTCGGCTTTCGGCATCAGCAAAAACAGGGCTGAAATCGTCGCGAGGATCTCTCGGAACCACCACCAGCGTAGCGAGAGCCTTCGATTGTTGGTGAGCAACATAAACCCTGCTCAGATCCTCTTCAAAGTAAATCTTTCCGTTATAAAGGAAAAAAGGCTCCGACCCCTCCACGAAATGTCGGATGTTGGAAATGGCGCCGGCTGTGCCCAGCATCTTGGGCTCGTATACAAAATGAATCCCCGAATCCCCGCTCAGTGAGGTCCGGACAGTCTCGGAAAGGTGGTGTAAATTTACGGTGATTTTCGTAACTCCTGCGCGGCGCAACGAATCGACCGAGTGGCACACCAGGGGACGGTTCAAAAAGGGAATCGACGGCTTGGCTCGAAACTGCGTCAGAGGAAAAAGCCGGCTGCCTAAACCCGCTGCGAGGATCAAAGCGCGCATTCAATCCTGGCCCTCTCTGCCCCGTCTATAGATTTCCACATAGGTCTGGCCAACGTAGGAGGAAGGTCCCCACCCCAGTAAACGGGCGAGTTCATTTATGGATTCCTCAGAGCCCTCTATTTCCACAAATCCGCCAAAGGGTGTTTCGTCGAAGCACACATAAACATCGGCTCCCAGCGGGGTCACCTGGAAAATCTCCCGGTACTTGGAATATTCGAACGCGACCATAAGCCCGAGCTCCCTAAAGATGTTCTGCATGGCTTGCGGTTCATCTACTCGGGTCTCATATTCCACTCTTTGCTTGAGAAGTTGGTGGTATGCCGCTTTACCCTTGAATGTAAGGCGCGATTCGCCGTTGTAGGTACGGAGTCTCAAAGCGCATCCTTGCTGCTTCAAAAGACAGTCCTCAAAATCGAACAAGAGGTTTTGCTCCAGTTGTCGGGGGACGATGCAATGAGCGCCCAGGCTGACCAGGAGCTTGCGAAGCCGCTCGAATTCGGAAACATCCACCCGAATCTTGACTTCAGTCTCCAGCTTCACGGATGGCATCCTCGAAAGCTGCTGCCGTCTTGGGATCCATTACAGCAAACCAGATTTCCTTGAGAATGCTGCTGCGCTCCTTTAGGAATCGGCGCGCCGCACCCACCATGATCCGGGCACACTGGTCGATGGGAAACCCGCCTACCCCGGTTCCCAGTGCAGGAAAGGCGATGGTCTTGATTCCAAGCTCATGAGCGCGCTCCAGGGTATTTCTCGTGGCTGTTTCTATGAAAGACGCACTGGTTTTCAGGTCCTGACCCATGGCAACCGCATGAATCACGTACTGAGCTTTCAGACGACCAGCTCCCGTGATCACCGCCTGGCCTACCTCAACCGGTCCCTTTGACATAGCTTCTGTTTCGATTTCCACACCTCCTTGGCGCCGTATAGCTCCTGCGACTCCCGAACCCATCCACAATTCGTTGTTGGCTGCGTTGATAATGGCGTCAACTTCGAGATCCGTGATGCTTCCTACAAAAGTTTTTAAGCGAGTCTTGCTGCCGCCGCTAATCGCAGCGGAGTCGTTTCCCTTTTGTTGCGACATCTTGCCCCCCGGTCCCGCATGTTAGAGTGCCTCGAACAGTAAACAAGCATAAGTTCGATACGAATGAAAACACGTTTTTCAGCGTCCTGTTAATACAACAGGTAATTCTTACGGATTGCGGCAAAGCGTTCGAGATCGTCTCTCCATCTTTCCTCGAGCAACACCGTGTCTGCTCCCGTTTCTAGCTGGAGCCTGATTTGGTCCGTACCGCACAGGATGTCAATGGGAAGCTTTACCATTTCATACTCATACGGCGGCGACTTCCACTGGAAACGGTCTCCTCCCGTTAGCCGGTATTGCCGCAACATCTCCAGGCCCGTGCTAAACGGTTTGAAATAACTCCGATCAATGACGTGGATTTGCACCCCTCCCACCATCTCCCCGCACCATTTATGAAAGGTCGGGATGTAGTACGCGGGCCGGAAGATCACACCGGGCAATTTTGCCTGCTTCAAGCGTGTGACCATCTCTTCAGCACGCACCCAGGGAGCCCCGCTCATCTCAAAGGGACGAGTAGTGCCCCGTCCTTCCGATATATTTGTCCCTTCCAAAAGACAAGTTCCGGGATAAACCAGTGCGGTTTCGATGCTGGGCATATTCGGAGAGGGGAGCACCCAGGGAAGGCCGGTTTGGTCGAAATACATGCAACGGTTCCAGCCTTTCATGCAGACCACGTGAAGAGCGCAGCCGATTTCAAACTCCTCATTGAAATACCTTGCCAATTCTCCTGGGGTCATACCATGCCGGACAGGTAAGGGAAACATGCCGACAAACGAGGAAAATTCCGGGTCGAGTATTGGACCTTCCAACTCAATCCCTCCAATGGGATTTGGCCGGTCGAGCACCACGAACTCCCGGCCTTCTTCGGCACAAGCCTGCATGGCCAGCGCCATGGTGTAAATAAAGGTGTAATAACGGCTGCCAACGTCCTGCAAATCAAAAAAAAGCACATCAATGTCGGCAAGCATTTCCCTGGTGGGCTTTCGAGTCCTGCTGTAGAGACTATACACGGGGAGCCCAATTGCCGGATCGAAGTAGCCACCCCACTCGATCATGTTGTCTTGAGTCTCACCTCGTGCACCATGTTGCGGGCCCATGATTGTCGTCAGCTGGATCTCTGGATGTTCAAAAAAGAGTTCAACAATGTGGCGGATTTGGGAATCCACCGAAGCCGGATGAGCGATGACTCCAACACGCTTTCCTCTTGCCAGGCCGAGGCGCTCTTGAAGAAAAACATCCAATCCAGTCTGCACGCAGCTCATGAATCAATGCAAAAGGTGTCAGTTGTAAAACTCAAGGGGGCGAACTGAGGAGATCAGTCCTGATTCTGCTGCCAGGCTGTAAAAGGTGTCCAACCCGCGCAAATTTTCTTCGTCCAGGGAAAAATTCAGATTGTGAAGGAGATAGTCACGGACCTCCCCGGCAGACACCGAAAGCTTCGCTGAATATATCCTGGCAATGTCCTCGATATGATTCAAACCTGCCCGGCGCGACTCGTAAAAGATTTGCACCAGTTCACCCAGATTCACGCCGTGGCGAATCGACCAGAACGCAAAGACAAAAGGAAGACCGGTAAATTCGTTCCATTGTTCAGCCAGATCGTACACAAAGAGCGATTGACGAGGGAGCTGAAGCGCCGGATTACCAATCAGAAGCGCAGCGTCATACCATTCCAGCATCCGGTCCGCCAGTGGCGGCTCTTCGGTGTATTCAATGTGATCCATGCGGTGGAATTTCTGAAGAAGGATCTGTAGCAGAGCTGCTGAAGTTCTGCTGGAACTGTCCAGGGCCACACGCCGTACCTGTTTCAGCGGGACCTTGCTCACAAAAAGAACACTTTTCACTTCGTGTTTCGAAGCAATCGAAATTCCAGGCAGTACGCGCAGTCCGACGATTCGCTGGTACTCGATCACCGGGATCAGGCCGACGTCCGCTTCTCCCTTCGCCAGGTGCCGCGCGCATTCTGAAGGGACGTCGAAGATGATCTCAAAAGCCTCCCGGTAATCTCCATAGAGGAATCCCCAACCTAGGGGAACAGAGTTGAGGAATTCAATGAAGGAAACTTTCGGTTTCACAAGTTGGATTTTCGCACATTTTGAAGCCGCAGCGTTATGGTTGGCGTGAAGGAGGTCAGCTTCTTAACGCTGGCACTGACGTTGGTGCCCGGGTTGGGCCTCAACCGTGCCCATCAGCTGCTACAAAAAGTCGGGACTCCCGCAGACATTTTCCGTCTCCGGCGAGCAGAATTGGTGCGTGACTACCAGCTCCCCGAAGAGGCGGCAGTTGCCATCGCGGGTCGATTTGCCATCCGAAATGCCGAGACCGCCGCCAGAGAGGCTCGGTCCCGAAATATTTCGATTCTTTCCTATTTCGATGACGCTTACCCGGAATTGCTCAGGCAGATCTATTCAGCTCCTTTGGTCCTTTATACCTCGGGAAACGTCAATTACCTGCGCACTCCCGCTATAGCGTTGGTTGGCTCACGGCGTTGTTCAATTTACGGCAGGCAGATTTCGCACAAGCTGGCCCGAGACTTGGCCGAAGTTGGCTTGGTTCTCGTCAGCGGCCTGGCTCGCGGGATCGACTCCTGCGCCCACCTCGGAGCTCTGGATGCAGGCGGTTACACTATTGCAGTCATGGGCAATGGCGTGGACGTGATCTATCCGCGCGAAAACCGGCGGCTCTACGAGCGTATCCGCCAGCACGGATGTCTCATTAGCGAGTTTCCTTGCGGTAGCTTTCCGGCGCCGCAGAATTTCCCCATCCGAAATCGGATTATCAGTGGCCTGTGTTACGGTACGCTGATTACCGAGGCCTCCGAATTTTCCGGGTCCCTCATCACTGCGAGGCTCGCCTTGGAGCAAAATAGGGAAGTGTGGGCAGTGCCGGGAAACATCACCAGTCCCGGCAGTTATGGTCCGAATTACCTTATCAAACAAGGTGCCAAGATCGTCTTGTCGGCACAGGATGTCCTGGACGAACTGCCGCTTTATGTTCTAGACTGCCTCTCCCATCCAGCTGAGATTCATGCGCCTTCTGGTAAAGTGGAGCCTGAGGAGTTGGCGATTCTGAAACTTTTGCCGCCAGATGCATCCATTCAGTTTGAGCGCCTATTGAAGTTGAGCGGATTGTCGCAATCTCGGCTGAACGAAGTGCTGCTCGAACTGGAAATGCGCGACCTGATTCGGCAGTTACCGGGTCGTCAGTTTGCACGGAAACTTTGATAAGAAGAGTGACTTGTTATGATAAATAGTTTTGTGGAGGACCATTCATGCCCAGGTCGATCGTGATTGTTGAATCACCGGCAAAGGCCAGGACCATTGAAAAATATCTGGGAAAGGATTTTATTGTTCGGGCTTCTTCCGGCCACATTAAGGATCTTCCTAAAGGCGGTCTCGGTGTTGATATCAAGCATGATTTTCATCCCACCTATCGCATTATTCCCGGCAAAGAAAAAATAATCAGAGACCTTCGTAAGGATGCCGAGAAATCGGATGCTATTTATCTGGCTGCGGACCCTGACCGTGAAGGCGAAGCGATTTGCCAGCATCTTGCCGAGGAGCTGGAAGGTGCTCGAAGGGGCGAAATCCGCCGCGTCCTATTCAATGAAATCACCCGAAATGCCATCCTGAGCGCCTTTAAGAATCCCTCAAGAATCGACCGCAATAAAGTCGAAGCACAGCAGGCTCGCAGAATCCTCGACCGACTGGTGGGCTATAAGGTCAGTCCGCTTCTATGGCAAAAAGTGCGGCGTGGCCTGTCCGCAGGTCGCGTCCAATCAGTAGCCTTGCGGATGATTGTGGATCGTGAGCGGGAGATCCGTTCTTTCGTCTCCGAAGAGTATTGGAATATCATCGCGTTGCTTGCAGGGCTGAACCCGCCGCCATTCTCTGCTCGCGCCGTCAAGCATGGCGGGAAAAAGCTCAAAATTTCCAACCGGCAGGAAGCCGATTCCATCCTGGCGGAACTCAGGGCTGCCGCCTTTTTAGTTGCGGACGTTCAGAAAAAGGAGAGAAAAAGGAACCCTGTTCCTCCCTTCATCACCAGCACGTTACAACAAGAGGCGGTACGTAAATTGCGCTTCAGCGTCAGCAAAACCATGAGCGTCGCCCAACGACTCTACGAAGGAATCGACATCGGTGAAGAAGCCCCCGTTGGTCTGATCACCTATATGCGTAGCGATTCCACTCGAGTCGCTGAGAGCGCTCTCCAGGAGGTTCGGGCTTTCATAGGGCAAGATTACGGAGCCCAATACCTTCCCTCCAAGCCGGCGATCTACAAAACCCGCAAAGCCCAGGATGCTCATGAGGCCATTCGCCCCACTTCAGCGCTGCGGCTGCCTGATCTTGTAAAGCCCCACCTCAGCCGAGATGAAGCACGTTTGTACGAGCTCATCTGGAAACGTTTTGTGGCTTCGCAGATGAACCCCGCGCGATTTGACCAGACGGAAATCAAGATCAAGGCCGGCAAGGTGGAATTGAAGGCCACCGGGTCCGTTTTGAAGTTTGACGGTTTCTTGCGCCTGTATCAGGAAACTCCGGATGAGGTGGCGGAGCCGGAAGGCGGTGAATCACTCCTCCCGGAAGTCTCCGTGGGAGAAAAGCTGACGGTTCAAAAACTCCTTCCTGAGCAGAAATTTACTCAGCCGCCCGCCCGGTATTCGGAAGCTACCCTGGTGAAAGCGCTTGAGGAAAAGGGCATTGGCCGGCCTTCGACCTACGCGCAGATACTTGGCGTCATCATGCGGCGCGATTACGTCACAAAACAGGATGGCCGTTTTGTTCCCACGGAACTGGGTGAAATCGTCATCGAGCTTCTGGTTGAGAATTTCGAGGAGATTTTTAATTACGACTACACTGCCAAGCTCGAGCAGAATCTCGACGAAATTGAGAGCGGCCAGGAAGAATGGGTGCACACGCTCAAAGATTTTTACTCAGAGTTTTCGAAGGAGCTGCAACAGGCCCGCGCCCACATGAAAAATCTCAAGAAGGAAGAAATCCCTTCGGGAGTCCTCTGCGAAAAGTGCGGCTCAGAAATGAACCTGCGCTGGGGAAGGTTTGGAAAATTTCTCGCGTGCAGTAATTATCCCCAGTGTAAAAATACTCGTAAAAGCCCTGAAGAAAATGGAAATACCGTTGAGAAGAACCTGGAGGAGCCTTGTCCTCGCTGTGGATCGCCCTTGCGCTTGCGCTCGGGCCGTTATGGGGAGTTCATCGCTTGCAGCAGTTATCCCCACTGTAAATACACCCGCCAGGATTCCACAGGAGTTAAGTGCCCGCATTGCAACCAGGGGGAACTGGTGCAAAGGAAATCGCGGCGGGGCCGTATTTTTTATAGCTGTGACCAGTTCCCTGAATGCAAGTTTGTCGTCTGGAACAAGCCGGTTCCTCAGGAATGCCCTTCATGTGGAGCTCCCTACCTGCTGGAGAGGAATACCAAGAGAGAAGGCCTAGTCCGTTATTGCGGCGTGGAGAGCTGTCGTTTTAAGCAAGCCGTAGAGCCGGTGGCAGCCGAGTAAGAAAACCTCTCAAAGCGTCACCTTGTAGGACAACACCGTAAAACGATCAATGGCAAGCATGGCCGCCACGCAATAGGCAGACATCAGCGCCAGCGCCAACACCCGCATCCAAAAACGATCTTTGATGACTCGGGTCCTGAACAAGTCATAGACCCGGTAGATCAGATAACACTCCAGAGCGAAAGGTAGAAAGCCGAGAAATCCCAAGGCAGGCATCTCAAAAATCTTTAAAGAATAAAAGAAAGGTAGAGAATAAATCCATTTAGCCCCTGACCAGAAATTCCAAAACTCCCAAAGCAGTCCACAGATAAGGCCGGCCGTCATTAGACGTAAAATCCTTTCGTAGTTCCCGCTTTCCGCCTGTCCTAATAAGGATTCGCTTCTATCGTATCTATACACGAGGGGGTCAAGCAGAAAGATAAACGCCAGCCACAGAGCCGGGAAAAAGAATACCGGTTTCAACAGTAATGCCGCCAGCATGAGGGCGCCTAGCAATAACCAACGAACCAAAAGCGGCTGCCCGACTCTTAATCGCGGTCCGGTTCGAGTTGCAAACAACCCTAGGTTTCTTAATAGCCTTTCTGTCTCAAAGAGCGCAGGCAGCACGGTTCCAAATGCGATGAAGTAGCCCGGCCATCGGATATAGAGCTCAACAGGAACATCCAAATAATGCCAGTTGTTCATCCGCACGTTGAAGAGCTCGAACATAAACCACACTGGAGCGGAGAACAGAAAAACCCGCACACCCTGGCCTGGAGTATCGACCATCAGGGAGTTGGAGTGGCGATGGTTGATGGAGGCCACCCCAAAAATGTAAGTCCACCAGGCAATGCTGTAAAAATGGGTGTAAACCGGTTCGACCCGAAAAAGCGCTAGCAGGAACGCGCCAATGTGGACCAGGAGGGCGGTCCACCCCATTGAGCCAAAGCTGATGTGTGCCATCTTTGCGAAAATTGCTGGCTTCGGGAATTCAAGCCAGTCATCTCAATCATCCCCCTTGATCCGACGCGAAATTTCTGAAAGGCTCTCCAGAACCACCGAGCCGACGATTTGCAGATTCCCTGCAGAAAGCTTGTCGATGGTGTCTTCTGCAGTGTGCCAATAAGCATAGTCAATATCGATGATGTCAACAGCAGCGATGCCTTCCTCGAGAAATGGGAGGTGATCGTCTTGCACGGAGACAGCGCCGGCCGGACTAAATACGTCTACACACCCCTTCTCCGCTGCGGTCATCCAGATCAACTGACTTAACCAGGGCGTGGAGAAGGTGTCCTGACGGATCACCAGGTCCTTTTCACCGACCATATCCAACAAGATGACCGCGCCGATTGTTCCAATTTCGCCTCGCTTCTTAAGCTCGTGCACAAAGTGTCGGCTTCCATACAGGCTGTCGGCGCTGCTCCATTCCCCAAAGGATTCCTCGCCATCAAAAAAAACAAACCAGAATGTAGAATCCGGTGTCTTCTGCCTGGAAAGGACTTTGGCGATTTCCAACAGCAGAGCGGAACTGGAGCCGCTATCGTTGGCGCCTACGAATCGAAAATCCCTGAAAAGCTTGGAGTCGTAATGGCTGCCCATGACTATCACGCGATTGCTTTTCCCTCTAAGCTCGGCCCAGATGTTGACCATCTGGACCTTCCCCTCGGGTGTTACCGCTTCAAAACTCTGGGTCATGGGAAGCAGGCCGGACAAGGTAAGTTGTTCTTTGATATATTCACCGACTTTTTTTTGATTTTCGCTACCCGCAGGATGTGGACCGTAAGCAACAATTCTTTCCACATGTCGCAGCACGTTTTCTCCGTCAATTTGTGGCTGATCCGCTGAGGTTCCCCCGCAGGTGCTTAAGAGGATGAAAAGCGCCGCCAGGGAGAAAAGTGGCGACTTCATTGTCGACAAGGTTCCCGATAGGGGGAGTTTTGCAAAGTTCTCAAAGCCTGTGCTAAATTTTCCCACGCCCAAATATACCCTGGAAAGGAGTATTTATGAAGGTTTTCGACAGCGAGAGCATCCGCAACGTAGCCGTGGTAGGGCACGGAGATGCGGGGAAGACTTCGCTGGTCAGTGCGCTGCTTTACTCGGCCGGAGCGGTTAATCGATTGGGCCGCGTCGAAGACGGGAACACGGTGACTGATTACGACGAAGACGAAATAGAACGAAAAATAACCATCAATACCTCCCTGGCATATCTGATCTGGAAAGATACCAAGATCAATCTGCTCGACACTCCCGGGTACGGGGCATTCATTCTGGACACAAAGGCATCCATGATCGCTGCGGAAACCGCTCTGGTGGTGGTAGAAGCAGTCTCTGGAGTCGGAGTCCAAACGGAGAATGTTTGGTCATTTGCTGAAGAATTTGGACTTCCGAGAGTTCTGGTGGTCAACAAAATGGACCGCGACCGGGCCAGCTTCAGCCGAAGCCTGGAATCCATACAGGAGTTATTCGGCCGCACCTCCGTCCCGGTGCAGCTTCCGATCGGTGAAGAAAAGGAGTTCCGCGGTGTAGTCGATTTGGTGCGCAACAAGGCCTACTTGTTCTCCACGGACCCAAGTGGAAACTTTGAAGAAGTTGATATTCCGGAAGAGGTACGCGCAGTAGCCGCGAAAAGCCGCGATCAACTGGTGGAAATGATTGCCGAGAGCGACGACGCTTTAATGGAGAAGTTCTTTGAACAGGGTGGTCTGAGTGAGGCCGAACTCGTTACCGGACTTCGCAAATCAATTCAGTCGCTGAAAATATTTCCTGTCTTCTGCGCCAGTGCCACATTGAACATGGGCGGCAAACCTCTACTGGACGCCATTCAAGCCTTTCTGCCCGGTCCCCTGGAGCGAGGACCAGTGCAGCTACGAGATTTGAAGACGAAACAGGAACGAGAATTTGCCATTAGCAAAGAGGGTCCGGCTGCTGCATTTGTATTTAAGACCTTGGCTGACCCCTTCGCCGGCCGTATCAGCATGCTGAAAGTTTTTGGAGGAACCCTAAAATCGGATACCACTTATCGCAACTTCTCCAGGGATATCGATGAACGAGTAGGCTCACTTCAGATCCTCCAAGGAAAATCTCATGAGGCTGTTTCTGAAGTCAGAGCGGGAGACGTCTGCACCGTACTGAAGCTGAAAGAGGCCACGACAGGTGATACCCTGGCCGATCGTTCATTTGCCGCTGCTTTTCGCTCGGTCGAGTTTCCAGAGCCCGCCATCAGTTTTGCCGTTGAGCCTAAGTCACGAGGTGATGAAGACAAAATCGGCGGTGCCATCGCCAGGATCATTGAAGAAGATCCGTCCATTGGATTCCGCCGGGATCCTCAGACCAAAGAATTCCTTCTTTCAGGAACCGGACAGCTTCACGTAGAGGTGGCGGTTGCAAAATTAAAAAAGAAATACGGTGTCGAAGTGGTGCTCAAGCCGCCAAAGGTGCCTTATCGCGAGACCATTACCGGGACAGCCGACGTCCAGGGACGGCATAAAAAGCAAACGGGAGGCCACGGCCAGTTTGGCGACTGTAAGATAAAAATGGAGCCGCTTCCCCGAGATTCCGGTTTGCAATTTGAGGACGCCATTTTTGGGGGGGCAATCCCACGGAATTATATCCCCGCCGTGGAAAAGGGAATCGTCGAGGCGGCTGAAAAAGGCTTTCTCGCTGGTTTTCCAGTCGTGGATTTCAAGGTAATACTCTACGACGGCAGTTACCACGAGGTGGACTCCTCCGAACTGGCTTTTAAGATTGCCGGATCGCTGGCATTTAAGAAGGGAATGGAAATGGCCAAGCCCGTCCTGCTTGAGCCTATAATGAATGTTGAGGTTTATGCTCCCGAGGAAGATGCAGGCGATCTTATGGGAGACTTGAACAGCCGCCGTGGAAGAATCCAGGGAATGGATTCACGCGGTCATGTGCAAATCATCCGGGCTCAAGTTCCTCTGTCGGAAATGCTGAATTACTCCTCTGCGTTGACTTCCATGACCGGAGGGCGCGGCAGCTATCATATGGAAAACTCACATTACGATATCGTGCCGGCCCATCTGGCTGAGCGCATCATCGCTGAAGCTCGAAAAGAAAAGGAAGAAAAAAGCGCCTGAATCAGGCGCAGCCTGCCAGGTCAGTCATGTTTCCTAAACTCGTGGACATCGGCCCGCTGACCCTGCACACCTACGGGCTGATGCTCGCGGTTGCTTACCTTGCCGCCATCACGCTGACGGCGCGTCTTGCCTCCCGCGAGGGCGTTCCCCGCAATCAAATCTGGGACCTCGGGTTCGTAGTGATCATCTCGGCGATTTTCGGATCCAAGCTGCTCATGCTGGTCGCCGACTGGGAAGAATACTCGCGGCGTCCTTCGCTTCTGCTCTCGATGGAGTTTTGGCAGGCTGCCGGGGTTTTCTACGGGGGCCTGCTGGGAGCTGTCTTAGCGAGTGCTCTCTACCTGTGGAAAAAACCAGGCTTGCCGTTCTGGAAAGTAGCCGATGCGGCTGCTCCAGCCATCGCCTTGGGTCAGTCCATTGGAAGACTCGGCTGTTTTTCGGCAGGATGTTGCTATGGTCGTCCCGCTGATCTTCCCTGGAGCCTGGTCTTTAGCAGTCAATATGCGCATGATTCTGTCGGGGTTCCGTTGGGCATTCCGCTTCACCCCACCCAGCTCTACGAATCCGTCTTGGCGTTGATGATCTTTGTGCTTCTGCTTTTTCTGTACCCGCGCAAACAATTTCCAGGTCAGATTTTTATCACCTATTTGATCTGCTATAGCATCATTCGTTTTATCCTGGAGTTTTTCCGTGGAGACCCCGACCGCGGATTTGTCTTGGGCGGCCTGCTCTCAACCTCGCAGTTGATCAGCCTCATCCTGGTGCCGATCGCTATGGGTGGATATATCTTTGCTCAACGGAAAGGCAGCGGGGCTGTGCGAACAAGGGGCCAGGGGCCTCACCCCCGGTCGTGACCCAGCCGCTTGCGTTTGTGGCGGAACCAGAACAGGAGCGAAAGCGGCTTGACCTGTTCCTGGTTTCGAAACTCCCCGGAATCACGCGCAGCGCCGTTCAGAGATGGATTAACGCAGGCGCCGTTCTAGTGAATGGGGTCCAGGAGAAGGCAAAATACCCTGTTAAAACCGGAGATCACATTATCGTCACCCCCCCGGAACCCGAGCCGGCACACCTGAAAGCGGAAGAAATCCCTCTCTCCATTCTCTATGAAGACCCTTTCCTGGTGGTCATTGATAAACCGGCCGGAATCGTCGTACATCCCGGCGCTGGAAACCGCAGGGGAACGTTGGCCAATGCTTTGGCTTACCATTTTGGAATCGACACTGAATCTCAGCATCTGAGACCAGGAATTGTGCACCGCCTCGACAAAGAAACCTCGGGCCTCATGGTGGTCGCCAAGGACGAGCGGACGCAGGAGTTCTTGGCTTCACAATTTCGCCGGAGAAAAGTGGAGAAACAGTACCTTGCGCTGGTTTACGGTCGGCTTCCTCGAGGCAGACGCAAAATCGAGTTTCCCTTGGCACGTGACCCTCGCGTCCGCACGCGCTTTAAAGTAGTTCCCCGAGGCGGACGGTCCGCCCTGACGGAATACGAACTTGTCTGCACGTACCACTACAAGGGCGAGACTTTTTCTTACGTGAGAGTATTTCCTCTTTCAGGCCGCACCCATCAAATTCGCGTGCACTTTCAACATGTGGAACACCCCATAGTGGGGGACAAAGTTTACGGAAGGGCCTTGCTACTGAGAGCCGCGCAAAAAGGGGTGCCGGAACTTAACAGGCACTTTCTTCATGCAACCTTTCTCTCTTTTCTTCATCCCGTGAGCAGGCAAAGGATGAGTTTCGAATCCCCTTTGCCGGAGGAGCTTGCAAGTTTTCTCAAGGATCTGGAATAATGCAATTATTCATGAAACCCCCTTTTATTCCGCCCGTAAGGGCCGCATTGGCTGCGGCGCTGCTCTCTTTAGGCATTCCGGTTTTCGGACAGGAGCCGAGGCGTGACGAACCGATCCGTGTAGAGGTAGATGCCGTGAACGTGCTGGTGACGGTTCACGACTCCAAGACTGGTAAGTTCATCACGGACCTCGACCTGAACCATTTTTCCATTGAGGAGGATGGAATCGGGCAACAGATTACAAATTTCAGCCGGCAGACGGAGCTTCCGCTTGCCATCGCGCTTTGCATCGATACCAGCGCCAGTGTGAAACTGAAGCTGGACTTTGAAAAACAGGCAGCAAAGGACTTCCTTTATACCGTGATGAGGCCGACGGACAAGGCTTTGCTTCTCGAGTTCGATACCGGCGTCACCTTACTGCAGGATTTTACGAACAACCCCAATGAAATCACAAAAGTCATCGACGACATGAGAGCAGGTGGGGGAACTTCCCTTTACGACGCCATCTATATGATTTCGGAGCAAAAGCTTCTCGAAGAGAAAGGACGTAAGGCCATCGTTGTCATTTCGGATGGTGCCGACGTCACCAGCCGGCGTACTTTTGAGGAAGCGCTCCAAATGGCCTATCAGGCCGAAGTTTCCATCTACTCCATCAGCACGTCTCGTATGGGAGCTGATGTGGATCATGAAGGCGATTCCGTGTTGAAACAGCTCTCAGAAGGCACTGGGGGCACCGTTTTCTTTCCATACTCAGAAGCGCAGCTGACGAAAGCCTTCAAGACCATTAACGAGGAACTGCGCAGCCAATACAACCTGGCCTATGTGCCCTCTAACCGGCGCAAAGATGGTTCTTTCCGAAAAATTCAGGTGAAGGTAACCCGAGATGATGTCCGGGTCCGTCATAGAAAAGGTTATTTTGCAGCGCCCCAGCAGGTGAGCAAGAACCTGCCTCACTGAGGGATTCCCACTGCCTGGAGCTATCGAGGTACATTTTGCTTTCGGCATCTTTCTGTCGATTCCTAAAACCCTTGGCCAGGACAGCGCATTTTTTCGCGATCTCCCCGGCAGTTTCCTTTTGCAGGCGAGGCGTCAAAAACCCGGAATCGTACGTCTTCGTCAGGGCCTTCACGCGATAACGATCCAGACCCCACATGCTTCTGGATAATTGGTCCTCATGCCCCCCTGTTTTGGTGATGAGTGGCTCCTGTATGAACAGGACCGGATTTCGCGAGCTGAGCCTGAGCCACAGCTCATAGTCTTCACACACCGGGAGGCTCTCGTCAAAATATCCAATTTCCTCCAGCAGGCTCCGGGTCAGCAGGATTGAACTGGGACTGATAATGCACCGCGCCAGGCAATAGGAATAAATCCACCCTCCATACTTGCGGTGAATCTTCTTTTGGTTCACCCGCTTGCCGCGGCGAATCCAGATCTCGTCGGTGTAGACGGCGCGATATTCAGGGAATGCGGCCAGTTCAGCAAGCTGTCTTTGCAGCTTGCTTTCATGCCAATAATCGTCGCTATCGAGAAAAGCAATCCAGTCACCCCGGGCTGCAGCAATGCCCAGGTTGCGGGCCGTACTCACTCCACGACGCTCCTGGCGCAGCCAACGGATGCGTGGCTCTTGAACAGTCGCAAGGTAGCCTGTGGTGCCGTCGGTTGATCCATCATCCACCACGATCAGCTCCCAATGGGCATAGGTCTGGCCGCAAACGGAATTCACGGCCCTGATCAGCAACGGAAGGCGATTGAATGTAGGGATAATAACCGTGATCAGCACCAGGGTCAGGCGGGATCGGCGTGCTTCTCAAAGGCGACAACCGATCCTGAACGGCGCTTGCGCTGGGTGCGGGTAAGCTTGTCCCGGTACATGGCTTGATCCGCAGCAGCCATGAGAACGCTCAACTCCTCACCGTCAGCAGGAAACGTGGCAGCTCCAATGCTGATGCCAATCTGAATTGCGTTGGTATCGTCAATGGTCATGCGGTGAGTGTCGACTGCACTTTGAATTCTGGAGATGGTTTGCTGCGCCAGCGTTTTGTTGACACCCGGAAGAACGCCGATAAATTCGTCGCCGCCATACCGCACGCAAGTGTCCGATTTTCGCATTTGATTACGCAAGATATGCGCCACCTGAATCAGGACCCGGTCCCCCACCTGATGGCCGTAGGTGTCATTTACCTCTTTAAAGGACTCCAAATCCATCATGAGCAGGCTGACCGGATAATTGATCCGCTCAGCGCGCTTAAGTTCCTGGCTGATAAAGGTGTTGAAGTAACGTGAATTGGGCAGACCGGTCAGAAGGTCGGTGTAAGCGTCTTCCTGGGTTTCTTCGTAAATCAATGCGTTCTTGATCGCGGCTGCCGCGTGATTGGAGATGGTCTCCATGATGCGCAGGTGATCATAGTGGTAGACGTTGGCAGTGGTCGAATAAAGCGTGATCACTCCCACTACGTTGTTGTCAAGCGCGAGTGGAACGGCCAGGCAGCTCTTGAATTCCGTCTGGAGCAGCTTGATGTGAGTAAAATCCGGGGTGGGTGAAACATTCATCAACGTTTTATTGTTAGCAGCCACCCATCCGGTGACTCCCTGCCCCATGTCAAGCTCCACGCTGTCCAACAGCTCTGAATAAACGCCCGAAGTATGGTAGGCAACGATCTTGTCATTTTGAGAGCTCAACAGATACACGGCGCACGAGGTAAAAGGAACAAGATTCTTGATCTTGGTGGCCAGGAGCGCAAGTGTCTCGGAAACATTCAATGATTTTCCGACCGTCCGGGAGAATTCGTAAATAGCCGGAATTTCCTTGTGCATCGATGCGATGTCATGGAAGACAGTTTTTTGAATCCTTTTGGGCTCCTCGACATCCATGCTGCGCAGGCTGGCCTCGATGCGCTGCATGATGCTTTGGGAAAGATTCATCGCGGTCGCTTCCAGCTCCTCTTCCAGTTCATCAATGTGCTGTACCAATTGATCGACAAGCATTGGATCATACGCCTTAGCCGATTCCTTTTTGATGAACTCCAGAGCCACCTGGCGACTGAGCTTGGGTCGATAAGGACGGTCGGAGCGAAGAGCATCATAACAGTCGGCAATCGCCAATATTCGAGCGCCCAGCGGTATCTGCTCTCCCTTTAAGCCTTCCGGATAGCCCGTGCCGTCCCATTTCTCGTGATGGTAACGTACAAACGGCACCACCGGATAAGGGAAGGGAACGGAGTCAAGGATGTCCGCGCCCACGGCCGGGTGGACCTTCATTTTCTCGAATTCCGATTTGGTCAGCTGCGAAGGTTTATTAAGGATATATTCAGGAATCGCCAACTTGCCGATGTCATGCAAAAGGGCTGCAGCCCGGAGCCCCTGGAGCTGGTTCTCATCCGTAAGGTTGCAGTATCGGGCAAGGCCGAGAGCCAGCTTCTGCACCCGTTGCACGTGACCGTGCGTGCACTGGTCCTTGGCGTCGATCGCCATCGCCAGCGATGCAATCGTTGAATGGTAAAGCTCATTCATTTGATCCAAATGACGCTGTGTCTGTTTTATGTGATGAAGGGTGATGTTATATGCATAGTAAATTACAACGACTACTGGGACAGCGAGTGTAATTGAATAGAATTGGATTTCTTTGAAGTAAAGAAAGATCACCGCGGCAGCGGAGGCGCCTGCAAAGTTCGTGACGGAAGCCCAAAGAAAATTCTGCTTCCAGAGACGCCTGACGCTTTGATTTGTAAAAAGGGCAATCGCCAAGGCAACCGCCCCGGAGTTCAACAAAAAATAGACTAATGCGCAAAATGCCAAATTAACGAGAAGGGTACTAATACCTCCGACCTGATTTGGGTCCAATGGGGCAGATTTACCTTCTAAATAGTAGAAAAGCTTCCCTACTGTGAAGGTCACTAGAGTAAGTTCAGCCAAATTGAACAGTTGTTTATACAGCTTCTTAACTTTGACTCGAAAACTGCTAAGGAACCCTTCTATTACGGAGATAGTGGCGGCTACTTCCGCACCGAAAAGCAAGATAGCTGTAAACACAAATATGTCATTGACCGTTATTGACATTGATTGCGCTTTTTGATTGGCAGAAGGAATTCGCACCGGGAAAAAACTACCAACCGCGGTCAAACATGCCAAATAAAACCAGCGCAGGTCGTTATTGGAGAGAGATTTGATAAGGCAGTATGCGAATAAAGGAAAGCCTGAAAGAATTACTACGGATACGTAAAACCTTGCTCGACGGGGTATGTCGTCTCTGAAAAGCCCTTTCATACGATTGCCGTGATTTAGAACGCGTGATAGTCACTATATCACGCGTTAAATCAGCGACGGATATAGAATTTATTTAATCAGTCCAATGCACTATTTTGTTCATCGCCGTTCCTCCCGCTAAGACAACCCTGCACGTCCCGTGTAAACGAGTTCAGTCTGACCAAATAATCCCGTCTGACCAAATGATGCCGTCTGACCAAATAATCCCGTCTGACCAAATGATGCCGTCTGACCAAATAATCCCGTCTGACCAAATAATCCCGTCTGACCAAATAATCCCGTCTGACCAAATGATGCCCAAGGGTTGAAAAATCGCCGACATCCAGTCGTACAACTGCAAATCTGCAGCTCCCCAAGAGATTCCACTCCCCCACCGAATCGGACGCTGCTTATCTGCTATAGGTTTTGGCAAGCCAACCGCATTCCGATGCGCGAAAGCTCCTCCGGCGTATACACTGCTCTTCTCAAGGGTCCAGACTGTGCTAGCAGTGCGACTGAGCTTCCGATTTTGAACATCGATTGCTCTTGCTAGTTCAGTGGCAGTTTTTGCGTTAACCAGTCCGTTTCCTTGCTCGAGCATGTGAGGTTCTTTGAGCTTGATCGCGGTGAGAAGAAGAATGAGCTTCACCAGATTGGGGTTAAGGCTGGGATTGCTTTCGAGCATTAAAGCGACGGTACCGCTAACAAACGCCGCCCCCAGGCTGGAACCGCTCAAAGTTAAATAATGGCCCCCCACTCGAAGCTGGGGACAGTTCTTATCAATCCAGCTGCCCTTTGCCAATAGAGAGGTGATACGGTTTCCAGGCGCCGTCAGATCAGGTTTGAATAACCCATCCTTATAAGTCGGTCCCCGGGATCCGTAAGTAGTGGCAATGTCGTCCAGGTGTGACAACGTGCCGCGCGTGTTGAGAGGCGAAACCGCAACGACCGCCGGATGGTTGGCCGGGCTGCTGATAGCCCCCCAGATCTTGGGATACGATTCAGTTTTCCCGAGATTTCCCGCTGAGACAACGCACACGATACCGGCGCCAACCAGTTTTTCAACCGCTTTTCCCAACGGATCGTTCTTGTATGATTCAATGGGAGGGTGTCCCAGGGAAAAATTGGCGATGCGAATCTTTAAGCTTTGGGCGTTTTGCAGCGTCCACTCAATCGCACGAATGAGATTGCTCGTTGAGCCGACGCCTCTTTCGTTCACCACCCGAATATCGACGAACTCCACCCGGGGCGCGACGCCGGCATAGGCGGGATTGGTTTCGCCCGAAGCGCCAATGATCCCCCCAACGTGGGTCCCGTGTCCGTAAGCGTCCTCTCCGGGTTCCCGAAAGACCGCTTGTCCTGAAGTAAAATCAACTGCCTGGCGGACGCGTTTTCGTACCGATAGATCTGGATGGTTCCAAATTCCCGAGTCAAACAGCGCCACTACAACTCCAGCCCCGCTCAGCCCGGAGCGTCTCGACTGCAGGGCGCCGATGGTCCCTAGCGAGACATTGAGGTCATCGGAGAGATTATCCGAGTCGGAATAAACCTGGATGGCAGGGTCCATGGTAACGTAGTCGACTACGTCCGAAGCCTTCAGTATCTCGATCTGGCTTGCAGTCAGATGTGCCGTATAGGAATGAATTAGTCCCAGTTCGCCAAAACCTGGAGAACGGCGAGCGGATTGGCGATTGTGGGCGTAAAATTCCGTCTTGACTTCAATAATTACCGGAATCGGATAGTCGTAGCGAGGATTCAGCCGCAGAAAATCTATTTCTTCTTGAAGAATGGGAGAGATTTTCTCTTCTTGCTGGATTCTCTCAGAAGCCCGAACGTCCGGCAGCAGACCGGGCAACATGATGAGCGCGAACAGCGTGAGCGTTCGAGCGCCCCACTTCGAGTATCGCATAAGAGCCTCAATGCATTGGCAAAGCAGCTTTTCTTAATCGCTGCTCCCACCTCAGGGAAAAGGAAAGGAGCAGATACTGCCCCCATTTGCCGGTCCTGCGCGGCGCGTGGATTAGGCCCTATGCTACAGCTAATTTGTCAGATGTCAATCATAAAATGGCTTCAAATGGCGCTTGGTGTATATTGGATTGGCAAAAATGGCATTTATTGGCTTAATTCGCAATGATTTTTTGGCAGGAGTCCCCCAAGAAACAGCAGACAGGGCACGCTGATCCGAACGGTCGCCGTATGAGGTCCCGCCCGCGAGGTTCCGAAATTTATCGAGAGGCTCTCAAGCAGGCAAGAGAGGAGCGAAGGGAACTGCTCAGGAAAGTACAGGCGCTGGATCAGCTGATTGGGTCGGTCGAGCGTTACCTCGGGGAGGTCCCTGCTGCCCAGAACGCAACACCCGTGCCTTTCCAGGCATCATCCTCCGCCCAGCCGCTTTACGAGGGTATGTCGGCTAACGCCGCTGCCGTCCTTGTACTGGAGCGGGAAAACAAATGGCTGCATATGGACACCATTATTGAGCGTCTTCTGAAAGGTGGACTGGCAACCGATCGCGACCGGCTCCGGCGCTCCCTTTATACCACCCTGGTTCGAAACCCCCGTGTTATACGGCATCCTTACCGGCCTGCCACATTTGGTTTGACTGGCTGGGAAGCAAAGTCGGAGCTTTAGCCCCTCCGCACCCTCCCTTGATTGGTCCAACACTGGGGGGGAAATCCCTCATTTTCTTCTGGTCTTTGTGAAGCTTCTGGTCGAGAATGAGAAACCAGACGGCGCTTCCTATGCCCTTCCCCTATGAAGTCTTGGAGCCGCTGGAGAGGAGCGGCAATGCTTCAGTCTTTCGCGCTCGGGACCTGCGTAATTCGGATCTGAAGGTTCTGACATTACTTGCTTCTTCTCCTTCAGGTGAGACAGACCTGCGCAAAGTGGAAGAAGCCTTTGATCAGCGCCGCAGCCTGGAACACCCCTATCTGATCAGGGTTGAAGACCTCGCTTATCGCCACCGCCGCCTCGGATTAATCAGTGCTTTTCTACGGGCCAGCCCCCTCAAGAAAGCTCGACTGCACAGAGGAGACCGCTTGAACATGGGTCTGCAGCTTTGCGAATTGGTGGCTTATCTCCACGCCCGGGATTTCTACTTGGGCCTGCTGAGGCCATCGCAAATTTATTGGAGCGCCGACGGACATATTGAGTGCAACATTCTCTTCACCATCCGGCGCGATGAACCCCGGGGCGGCGACCTGATCGTTTGCCGCTATTCCTCGCCGGAGTACCTGGAAGGTGGATCCATCACCAGCTGTTCTGATCTGTATTCGTTAGGCATGCTTCTTTACCTGGTCTTTACGGGCGTCCCTCCGTTCTTGGAACAAGAGCCGGACCATCTAAGAACGAAGCAGCTTTTCGCACGTCCTCTCTCTCCTAGGCTGATCGACCCTGATTTACCAGCTCCATTGGAGGAGCTCATTGTAGGGCTTCTTGAAAAGAATCCACTCCGCAGACCCTCAGCAGATTACGCACGGCAGATAATTCGTGACGTGTGCGGCAATCCGCCTTCCGCACTTCCCAGATTTCGTTCTGTTCTGGTGGGGAGGAAGCGAGAGGTGGAGGCTTGTAGAAAAAGAATGACGGCATTTTTGTCAGAGCCTCGGCTGGCCTGCGTGTTGGTCCAAGGGAAAAGCGGGGTGGGGAAGAGCGCATTATTGAGTCGGATGGAGTTGGCGGCGCGCCTTCGAGGGCTTGAGACCCTTCAGTTGCGACATCACCGCGGCGGGAAAACCATCACTTTCCAGGGGCTGCTCGAACCCCAAAAGTCAGGCAAGATTTCAAGACTGCCACAAAAAGGAACCTGCCAAACGCTCGCTCAACTGTTGCGAGAGAGACGTAGACCGCTGGTTCTGCTCCTGGATGATCTGCAATGGATGGATGAGGCTTCTTTCAGCGCTTACCGCAAGCTGCTCTCTTCCACTGCCGCTCCCCTGCTCATGATTGCGGCGGCCAGGACCGATGAATCCTCACCGGTGCTCGAACAATTTCGGGTACTTCTTGAGGGAGTTCCTGATTTGGAGCGGATTTCACTTTCGCCTCTGGCTTTTTCCGACGTAACCGCTCTTACAAAGAATCTCCTGGGAAGTCCGCCTCCGGAAGGTCTCATGAAACAGCTGGCGTCGCAGTGCGCCGGAAATCCCTTTTACCTGTACGAGCGGCTGCGATGCATTCAGGAAAGAAAGGAATTGACGTACACGGGGGGACGCTGGCACTGGATGCCCCAAGACCTGACTTCTTCCGATCTCCCCGAAAACGTCGCCGAAGACATCCGTTCGAGGTTGTCGAGCCTCTCCAAGAGCGAGCTTGACCTCTTGAAACTGCTCTCGTTGTTGGAACGTCCTTGCTCGCTTGCGCTGCTGTCTTCGGTTTTGGCGGAATCGTGCGAGAAGGTGGCGGATACCCTCCGCTTTCTGGAGTCTCTTGATCTGGTAACGCTCTCCGGCGGCCTAAGCAATACCGTAGTTCAGCTCAGCCATGACTGGGTGGGGCAGGCGGTACAAACCTTGTTGAGACGGAAGGAAGCGCGCGAGCTGCACTTCAAGATTGCAGGGGCCTTGGAGGCGGCGTCAGGCGGCCCGGAACAAGAAGCCATTCTGACCTGGCATTTTGCAAAGGCTTGCGCTTCTCAAAAAGTTCAGGACCACCTCTGGAAGGCAGTCAGAAACCTTCAAAAGCAGCATCTGTATCGGGATGCCGCTTACTTGATAGTCGTTGTAAAGGAATGTCGCGCGCTGAAACTCGATTCCTGGGAGAAAACCGAGTTGACTATAGAGGCCTTATATTCATCCGGAAAGTTCGATCTTTGTCTAGAAGTAGCAGAGTCGACATTAGCGAAAGGAAGACTTGCGGACTCGAATCGCACCTATGTCTTTTCAAGAATCGCCGAAATTCAGCTACTAACCGGCAATATCTTAAAAGCTAGAGTGGCTCTGGACAAGGCACTCCGTCTCAATAGCACAGAGAAAGCACTGCGAATTCAATTAGAGGCTCAACTACTTTGCTTATTGAGCAGGTGCGGAGAACAGGGAGAGTCACTTAGTTTAGCTCAACGGCTGTTGGATTCACTAAATGGCTGTGATTGTGAGGACAAAGTGGCGCATGCTCTTTGCTCATTTGAAGACTCCAAGGGCGGAGTGCAGGAGGCCATTCGTTGGGAAGCGATAGCGGTTAAAGCAGCATGTGTGAAAAGGAAGTATGTCAGTATGGTAGGGAGGATTTCTAATCTAAGTCATTTTCATGCTGAGTTGGGGGACCTTCATCAGGCTAAGAGATTTGCACGCTACAGCTTGGAGTTTTCCAGGCAGTTGGGCAATGTGGAAGTCGCGATCTTTTCTCAGACTATTTCCCACATCATTGACCGAAAACAAGGGAGGCATCAGCAAGCTCTGCAGGGACTTTCTGAATTGCTGGTTCGCAATCGCCAATCCAACCAGAATCGACATGTTGAAGCTGAAATCTGTGTTGAAATCGCCAAGAATTTAAATTACCTGGTCAACCCACAGGCAGCACTGCAGTGGCTCGATCAGGCGTCTCAGCAGGTGGGAGAGGATCCCATCGCCTCAACCTTGACCGATATTGCCGTCGCCCGCGCCTGGAGCTATTTGCTCTTAGGAAGACCCCAGGAGGGCCTGCGCCTCATCTCCGAACTGGATTGGGAAAAACTGGTTCGAGGGCGGGTCCGTTTTCACCTCTTCTGCGCCTCTGCCCAGTTGTTCGTCGATAATCTGGAGGCTGCCCGTCAGTCCGTATATCAAGCTCTTGCCTTGCTCACGCCCGAAGCGGTTTATCAGCGTGCTTTGACCCACTTGATTGCTGCAGAAATCTTGTTGAGAGCCGCTGATATTGCGGGCGCGGCCGAACACCTTCAGACGGCAAAAAAGCTGTGCGTCGAACATTTCTATGCTCCCTTGCTTTCCCGCTGTTATCTTTTGCAAGCGCGCTTCCAACTGGTTAAGCAGGATGCTGCTTACGCGCGAGTCCTTTGCAAGCGAAGCCTTCAAGTTGCCCGAAGTGTGGAAAGGCCTTTGCTTTTTGCCGAGATTCATCGGCTGTCCGGACATGTTTACGCCGTGGCGCGAAACTACGAAGAATCAATTCGCCACTTTGGCAATGCGCTACAGATATTGAAAGAGAGAGCACTTTTCCTTTCTTCTTCCCATCGGGAGTCTTTCATCAAAGCTTTCGTCAATCCGGTTGAGAACGAAAGAGACGATGTGGCGAAAGTTCCCAGCCGCCCCAGCAGCCAGTACTTGATTCGCTTGCGTGATCTCTTTTCGGAATTGCAAGAGAAGAAAAGCCTTGAAGAAGCAGCTGGGGCTTCTTTGGCGATTCTCCGGAGCCTTTTCCCGGAAATGTCGGCCTGTTTGCTGGTGCAGCGGCAGACAGCGGATCCTCCGGAAACGATTGCGACGGTGGGCCGTTGCCGGCGTTCAGCGTCCGATCTGATAGGGGAAATGAAAAAAGGCGGCCCGGTGCGAGTTGTCCAGGGCAGTCCTGATCAGCCTCTTACAATTCCCCTGTCGGCCCATGGCAGGCCCTTAGGACTGCTGCATGTGGAAAGCCACACCCGTGTCTTCTCGGAGCCCGAGCTCGATTTTCTCGACTGCCTTCGCAGCATTCTGGAATTGGAGATAGCCAAATTCTTGGCGGTTCCCGCAACATCCAGGGCGGCTCGCCAGGAATTAGTCTTGGTAAACGGTACCCGGCTCGTCGGTTCCCACCCTGAAATGCAGAAGCTGGCTGAACATGTCAGGAAAGTTGCCGTGACCGACGGTACGGTGATTGTCACAGGCGAGAGCGGAACCGGGAAAGAGTTGGTGGCGCGCTCGATTCACGAGCTTTCCCCGCGACGTTCGCGAAGGTTTGTCCCCATTAATTGCGGTGGTCTGACTCAGGAACTGATCGAAAACGAATTATTTGGGCATGCGCGCGGAAGTTATACCGGTGCCCAGCGGGACAAAGCGGGTCTGTTCGAAGTGGCGTCGGGGGGAACGATGTTCCTCGACGAGATTGGGAGCATGGCGCTTGAGCTCCAGAAAAAGTTACTCAGAGTCCTCCAGCAGCGGCAAATTCGCAGGATCGGAGAGACTGAGGAAAGAAACATTGATGTCCGGATCATAGCGGCTACCAATCAGCGTCTTGAATCCCTGGTGGAACAAGGACAATTTCGTGAAGACCTCTATCACCGCCTGAACGTGCACCAGATTGAGATTCCTCCTTTACGGGAGCGTGAGTCTGACATCCCGATGTTGTGCGCGTTTTTTGTAGATCAGTTAAACCGCCGTGAGAAGCAAGATCGCCAGCTTTCAGCTGCAGCCATGGAATTGTTGTGCCGCCACCAATACCCCGGCAATGTTCGTGAACTCGAAAACATTGTGGAGAGCATATACCACCTGAGCCAGGGCCCGCTAATTGATGCCGAAGTGGTGCGCTGGCGGCTGGCTTCGTCAAGACGGCCGGCAAGTTCTTCGCTTCAACAGCGGGCAAGGGAGTTGAAAGAAGCGCTTTTTCAGGGACGGTTGGAATTCTGGTCGGGAGTCCGCGACGCTTTTTTAAGACGCGATCTGTCTCGCGCCGAAATTCGGGAGATGATTTCGTTCGGGTTGGCCGCCTGCGGGGGACGCTACCGCACCTTGCTTGAGCGCTTTCACATGCCATCCGCAGACTACAAGAAATTCATTTCGTTTCTATCCAATCACGACTGCAAGGTTGATTTTCGTCCCTATCGCCAGAACCGCGCTTGATTGGAGAATCGGCAAAAGGATCCAATCCCTCAAGCCGCGCATCGAACGCAAGCGCACAGCCGATCGGCTTCAGCAACTTCTAAAACTTGCAGTTAAAAGCACGGTTGTAGGGAAGGAGAAAAGCGCGGCCTGAATGTCTCAACAAAGAGAAGACACTTCATTGCTATGCGACACTTCGCTATGCGACACTTCTTTGTGTTCCAGCCAGGGAAAAGCCGGGAAGCGTCCGAGTAAGGCAAGGCTTTCAATAATCCGCAGCGGTGAGCCCCAGTCGCTCCATTCGATGCCGGACATTGCCAGTACCAGTATGTGCTTGGATGCTTTTTCAAGGAGAGTGCGGGAGAAGTTGGTCCGTTCGATTTTTCGGACAGTTCAGGAAGATGAAACGACACTGCCGGGACACTCTTTCGCAGCAACTGATCCAACAAATCAAAGTGTTCCACAACTTCGGGAATATAAAGACGCCCCAGGTCCCAAAGGGTCTGCACCTTCACTGCCATAACCATGGTATTCCAGAGGTATCCCTGGCGGTAAAACCTTTCTGCTTCAACCGCTGATGGTTTCTCGTGGAATCCCCGCACGGAATACAGCTCGAGGTCGGAGCCTTGGATGGTTCCAGCCTCAATCCAGCCGTATTGAGTTTCCGGGCGCCGCGGCCTGGCTGCCAGCAGCACCAGATGTTTGCGGTTCTGCTCGGCTAGCTCGGCAGCCCGCCGGGCATAATCGATAAAGCGGTCCTCGGGGAAAATGAAGTGGTCGGAAGGCAGAATAATCAAGGTGACGTCGGGATCCAGCGAACGTACATAGGTAGTGGGCAGAAAAATCCCTGGCCCGGTGTCTTTGTTCTCAGGCTGTTCAACGACCCATCCGTGGAGTTTCGATCTTTGGGTCTTTAGAAAGGTTGAATGCCCGGCTCCGATTACCGTCACAATGTTCTCAACGGACGCCAGCTGCCGGGCCCGATCCACCGTATGCTGCAGCATGGACCGGGAACCCACAAAGGCGCAGTATTGTTTAGGTAATGGATGCCCCAGCCAGTTTGTGACCAGGGGACGCATCCGTTCCCCGTCTCCTCCTGCCAGGATGACAGCCCATCGTTTACCACGGTTCCTTCCTTTCATGCTCGTGCTCTTCATCATCCGCTCCCAAATCTTTTAGCTGATCCTTTAAGCTGCCCAGTCAAGCATCCCGAAGTGCTGACGATTCAAATGGAGCCCGGGGAAGGTGTAACCGTGCCACCCGACTGTAACTTATTTGACCCTTGCCGGCACGTAGCGATTCAAAGCGTCAAGAAATGGCCTGACGACGGAGTTTGAACGGATCTTTCCCCGCATCAAGATGTCGGTACCAGAGACATCCTTACCAAAAACCTTGTGATTTGCGCTGTCGTTAATGTTGAGCCCAGCCCCATCCAGCGCTATTCCTGCAAACAGCCCCTTGCTGCGTGAATAGGAATAAATGGAAGCATCCATTCGCACGTTGGTGCTGGCCGAGGCCGTTCGCCCTACCGGCCCGGCTGCAACGGAAGCGTCAACCCCCATCTTCAGACCCTTGTCATTCAGCAAAGCCTGCAGCCCGTCATCGTCTGTGAAAACGAGTACCAGGTCCATCTTGGTAACGCCGATCTGAAAACCTAAGCTGGCCCCGCCCAGGTCGACGAAGCAGGGCGTGCTCCAAGCTTTTGCAGAAGTTCGTCTGGAAAGCAGTCCTTTTCCATAGGAACCACCAATGCCGAAAGCTCCTTTAACCATTCCGGGAATCACGGCGATGGCATGGGCGCGCTCCAATAAATCCTTCGGTATTCCTTTCTCAGGAACTCCAGAAAGCTCGGCTAAGACTTCCGCCGCTTCCTTGGAACGTTCTATGTAATCCTCGAGGTCCTTCTGCTTCTCGTCACCCGGAGACTTTCGAGGAGCTTCGGCCGCTAAGACCAAGTACGGCAGAAACGCGAGGGTCATTATGGAGACCCGCGCCCGTAATGAAATGAAAGATACCCATGATCCACGTCGATACATGTGTGACTCTCTTCCTCCCTCCTTCCGAAACTTCATGGACGGTGATTGCTCTAATGGAGGCAAGTCGGATGCCAGTTCCGTTTCAGAATCACAGAAAGTTAAGACTGTATCTTTTCAAGCTTTACCGTTTGGAAGAGAGCAGGACGCTTTCCGTCACACAGGAATTTTTCTCAGCAGAAAAGAATTTTTTCCCTTTTTGAGACGGCTCGCTTGAGGAAACCGTTGGTTCTCACCGGCGAGATCACAGCCGGCGCGGTCGGATCAATCCGGTGATCAGGAAAATGAGAAACATTGCTATGAAAATCAAGAAAAGAATTTTGGCGATCCCGGCAGCCGTGGCAGCAATTCCTCCGAAGCCGAGCAAGGCGGCTACCAGCGCGATTGCTAGGAAAACAAGAGCCCAATAAAGCATGAGAAACAGCACCTCCGAAAAGCTTTCTGGCAACTTATGTGCCATTGCCGTCCCGGGTTCGGATCAGTGGTGCTAATATGAAATAAAGAATCTTCTATTGGAGGTATGTCATGAAAGCCCGCGAGATCATGACCAAACATCCGGCAACGTGCACGGAGGATGATCCCATCTTGAACGCGGTTCAAATCATGAAGCAGCACGACTGTGGTGCTGTGCCGGTCACCGACCTGCAGGGGCGCTGCGTAGGTATAGTGACCGACCGTGATATTTGCCTTGAAGTAGTACTCAAAGGCTTGGGGCCGGAGAAATCCCGGCTTCGTGAGATCATGAGTTCCCACCCCGTTACCTGTAATCCACAAGAAGACATAGAACGGGTTCTCCAAAAGATGGAAGAGCACCAGATCCGTCGCATTCCTGTGGTGGATGAATCGGGGAAATGCGTGGGCATCATCGCACAGGCAGACCTGGCCCTAAAGGTTCAAGAAAAGGAAAAAGTCAGTGAGCTGGTCGAGGCGGTCTCTCGATAGCTGAGGCAGTATCAGCTCACGAAAATAAGTCTTTCAAGCGGGACGGCGGCCACGGTGCCCATTTAGAAAACGACAGGAAGACCGCCCCCGCAACCCCGTGCAGACGCCGGTGTTTGTCTCCGGAACACGTTGAATTTTTCCAGTGGGGCTTGCGCCCCGAAATCACCAAGCGACGAGGAGCCAGACCAGACGTGAGCTGTCGGCGACGAGCAAGAGTTCGGCAACAACCCCCACCGCCCCGAAGGGTTGCGGCACTCCTTCTCCGAGATGGCTCTGCGTATTTCAGAAGGTGGGACATTAAAAAAGCAATTTCAACCCCGCCAGGAATATGAGGACGGTGACGCTCAGCTTCAGCACTCGTTGGGGTGTTCTGTTGCAGAGGATTGTCCCCAAGAACACCCCGGGGGCTGAACCACAAAAAAGCGCCACGAGCAGGCTCCAGTCTACGTGCCCCATGAGCATGTGAAGAAGGGCCGCTGAAAACAGCAAGATATTGGCAGTAAAGACGCTGGTTCCAACTGCCAGTCGAGGCAGGCAGCGATAAAAGAGCAAGAAAATGGCTGAAAAAAGTGTGCCGGACCCCGAACTGGTGATTCCCACCATTAAACCAACGATTACTCCGGCGACTATTGATTTCAGGGGTCGAGCACCGAAAATGCCCGGGTCTGCGTCGGTGGTCAAGCCGTTCCCTCGCGCCATGTACAAATCCAGGAGCAGAGCAGCTGCAACAACCATTAGAGAAACACCGAGAAGACGCTTGAAAAGGGCTGGAGAAGTCAGGTGCCCAATTACAACACCGGCCACCTCTCCTGGGATCGCCCCGATCAGCAGATTTCGCGTCAGGCTTAAGACAACGTGCCGGTAACGGTAGTGCCGGTATGAGCCGACGATCTTTATCAAAAAGCCGTTTAGAGTGTTGGTTCCTACCGCAATCAGCGGATCCTGTTGAAAAAACATGACCAAGCCTGCGGTACCGATCGATCCCAGACCGATCCCGGTCAAACCAATCAGCAGACCAAAAAACAGCGACCAACCGAAAATTGCCAAAAAGTGTGCGAGATCCACCCTGAATTCCTAAGAAAACCGTTAACTACCTGGCATCAATCCTCAAGCCTGCCAGGCTAAGGCATCTGCGGTTTTCTGATTAAATCGATCAAAATAGGCTATATTGAGCGACTGGTGGGAGACTGTCAAGGCCAGAAGCACTCCATTGTTTATTGTGATCGGTGACATTGACAATCTGAAAAATGGGAACCTAAGATCAAATCCTGTTTATTTTTCCTAACGGGAGGGTGTCTATGCCGGCTGGGAGGGACCATTCCGCAATCATCCTGGGTGTCACAGAATCTCTAATCGAGTTCGGTGAAAAACTGGAGCAGTTCCGGTCGCTCTTACAAAAGCTGCAGGACCAGATTCAGGAGCAAATAAAGGATCTTTCTGTAATTTCAGTATCCCCAAGAGAGTCACCTGCGGAACTGAATTTCGTTAACACGGCATTCCAGTACCTTGCCGCGGGAAAGACGCAGGAGGAGATTCTTGAAAACTTCTTACAGGAGGCACAGCGATTTACGCGTCGCGCCATTCTTTTTTTAAAGGAGGGAAACCGTTGGCTGCCTTGGAAAAGTTTCGGCTTTCCCTCTCAGGCCGTTGAGAACCTAGTGTTGGAGCACCCACAGGATCAGGTGGTGCGGGCTGCTCAGGATAAAAAACTGATCACTCGAAGCGAAGGAATCGAGAAAAGTTTTCCCTGGGTTTGTGAAGCCGGAACTCTTCCAGCTTTTAGTGTATGCATTCCACTGGTTTTTGTGGATTCGGTTCCCGTTGTTTTCTACGGCGATGCCGATGGCGCCATTGCCGTGGACTCTCTGGAGTTGCTGGCTCACCTCACCGAGGTCCTCATCAAGAACCACTATTTACAACTCCGGTTGAGCGAGCAACACTCGACGGGGGAGCTTGAAGCAGCTCTTCCGACCGTCCCGGAAACAAGACCCGTTACGGTGGAAGAAACCCAGGAGGGTTCAACCGATACACAGGCGGTAGCCGTAGTACCGGAACCGCAAACGGTTTCGGCAACGGTTGAGTTGCCGACAGTTGAGGAATCAGCAAGACCCTTGCAGGCTGGGGAGGGTGGAGCCGTGGATGTCTCACTTGGTGCTGAGACCGCAAGGGCTGCAGCCGAGGAGGAGACACGTTTTCACAGTGACGCGAGGAGGTTTGCCCGTTTGTTGGTTTCTGAAATCAAGCTTTATCATGAGCAGGAAGTACTAAACGGGCGTGAAAACAAGGACCTTTATCAACGGCTAAAGTTTGACTTTGATCGAAGCCGCGAAATGTACGAAAAAAGAATCAGTCCCATCGTGGCCTCTACAACGGATTACTTTCATCAGGAGGCGGTTCGCCTGCTCGCAAAAGGCGATCCCAGTTTGCTTGGTTCAGATTATCCGGGTGAGATGATCCGGAACTGACCGCCGCATGTAATGTCCTTGACGCGAAGCCGTATTAGCCATAAAGCCTCTCGATTCACGGAATCAGTGATTCGTGAAATGACCAGGCTCGCCAACCGGCACAATGCCATCAACCTTGCCCAAGGTTTTCCCAATTTCCCTGCGCCAGAAGAAATCAAGAATGCTGCCTGTGCTGCGATTCAAAACGATGTGAACCAGTACAGCATTACCTGGGGTTCAGCGGAATTCCGGAGGTCGATAGCGGAAAAATACCGGACTTTTTACGGATGGGAAGTGGATCCGGAGCGAGAGATCACGGTCGGCTGCGGCTCCACTGAATGCATGATTGCCTCCATTTTAGCCCTGGTGGATCCGGGTGACCGGGTGGTGATCTTCGAGCCTTTCTATGAGAACTATGGTCCGGACGCCATCATCGCTGGGGCCCGACCTGTTTTCATCCCCCTGGATTCAACAAAGGGATGGAGCTTCGATCCGGAGTTGCTTGAGAATAAAATCAGGTCCGCTTCGAAAGACACTGGAATACGGGCTTTGATTTTGAATACACCCAACAATCCCACTGGCCGAGTTTTCTCGCTTGCCGAATTGCAATGCATTTCGGAGCTAGCACAGCGTTATAACTTTTATGTTCTCACTGACGAGATTTATGAACACATCACTTATGAGGGGTGCCGGCACTACCCTATCGCCTTGCTGCCCGGTATGGAGGAGCGAACCGTCACTATTAGCGGCCTCTCCAAGACATTCAGCGTAACGGGTTGGCGAATCGGGTACATCATCGCGCCGCCGGACTGCTCGTCAGCCATTCGCAAAATGCACGATTTCCTTACGGTCGGAGCGGCAGCTCCGCTGCAAGAAGCCGGAGTCGCTGCCTTCCAATTGGGTCAAGATTACTACCGTAAGCTCGCCGAGGATTACACTAAGCGTCGTGATTTTCTGGGCGCGGCTTTGACGGAAGCAGGATTTAAGATCTGGAAACCTTTCGGGGCTTACTATATGATGGCGGATATTTCAGGATTGACCCATCTCGGTGACGTGGAGTTTGTAAACGAAATGATCTGCAGGTATGGAGTTGCGGCCGTACCTGGCAGCAGCTTCTTCCATGATCCTCAGCTGGGAAAGCACTTGGTGCGATTCGCATTCTGCAAGTCCTTGGACGTGCTAAGTCAAGCTGCCGAACGGCTCATGGAGCTTGGTAAAGATTTCAAGTCGTGATTAGAAAAACAATAAAACGAGTCAAAAACGAAGATCAGGAAATCATCCGTCGCATTCTTGACGGAGAGCAATGGCAGTATCAGTATTTGGTGGAAAAGTACCAGCAGCGGGTCATAAACATCGTGGCCTGTATAACGGGAGACCGCACGGAGGCCGAGGACATTACACAGAAGGTTTTCATCAAGATCTACTATTCTCTGGACAGGTTCGATCCTTCGCTCCCCTTCTTCCCATGGCTCTATCGGGTGACTGTTAATCAATGCTATGACGAGCTCAGGCGATTTCGAAGGAAACGCCAGACCATTTTCTCGGACATGGACGGCTCCGAGACGCAAATCGTCGCAGAGCCGATTCGCAGGCCGGACCATCATCTGGAGCGGAAAAACCTGGCTGGACTGGTCCGCAAGCTGCTATTTTCGCTTCCCCGGCGCTACCGGGACATTTTGATATTGAAGGATGTTGCCGACCATTCTTATGACGAGATTTCAGAAATACTCGGGTGCAGTATGCAGGCAGTTCGGCTGAAGGTTTTCCGGGCCCGTAACTTATTAAGAAAAAAAATTTCACATTTGATGAAAGAAGAACGGCGTTTTCTCAGTAGTTATCAATGATGAGATGCTCACCATTTTTGAGTATTTCGCGCTTGATCGACGGCGACCTGTCCGAGCATGAGTGCGCTCAGGTACGCCGCCATCTGGAAAGCTGTGTGACTTGTGCGCGGCTTTATGGCGAAATGTGTGAGGCGCGAGAAGTGGTGCGTGCGTTCAGTCGGCAGGAGCTTTCCACATCGCTGTGGCCTGCCGTCCGGAGAGGTTTGCACGAGCAGCCGGTGAGCGTTTGGTGTTCGTTTTACCAATTGGCGCGTGCGATAACACCCTTGATGGCCGGTCTGGCGGCGGTAGTTGTGTTCTTTATCACTTTAGGGTTCGTGTCCGGCGAAGGCTCGCGTTTGCGCTCTTGTCGGCAGGATCACCTGATTATTGAGCAGGACAGGATTACCCATCGCGATATTTTGTCATCGCTGGCGGAAATCAGCCGGGTTGGAATGGATGAAGATTAAAACCAAAGCAGTCTTGTACTTGAGCGGCGTCTTTATTTCCGGCTTGCTTCTTGGAATGGTGATCGGCATATATACCGAGCGCAGCACAGACGCCTCTCCTCCGTTGTCGTTTACGGAATATCACGGCAAGTCCCAGGTCGTGGCCAAGCTCCGCGCCGAGCTGGATCTCAACGACCAGCAGGTGGCAAGTATTGAAAAAATTGTCGATTCATGCCGCCAACGTTTTCTTGCATTGCGAGACGATTTCAAACCCCTCTCAGACCGGCTGGTCTCAAAAATGAACGCAGACATACGGGCAATTCTGACGTCTGAACAGAGAGAACGGTTTGATAAATTTCTAGACCGCGAATTCAGAAAACGAAGGTAAGCTATCCGCTCTGTTCGATCTTCCCATGGAAAACCGAGAACTGGCGAGAGTCTTCTCGGAAATGGCCGACATCCTTGAATTGACCGAAGGAAATTCTTTCCGAATCCGGTCCTTCCGCAGAGTCTCCCAAACCATAGAAAATCTAGGTTTTAGCCTTGCCAAAACTTTCCGTGAAGATATTGAAAAAGTGCGCCAGCTTCCGGGAATCGGTGAGGGGACTATCCGTAAGATCCAGGAATTGCTCGATACCGGGACGTGTCAGGAATACGAGCAGCTGAAGGCGAAACTGCCCCCCATGCTTATTTCCATGCTGGAGCTACAGGGTGTCGGTCCCAAAAAAATCTCTCTCTTCTGGCACGCTCTCGAAATCACTTCAATTGACGAGTTGGAAGCCGCTGCGCGCGCACAAAGACTGAGAGTCCTCCCCGGGATGGGAGAGAAGAGTGAAAAAAAGATATTCAGAGCGATCCAAGAGTATCGTCAGCGGGGAGGACGGATCCGTCTCGACGAGGGTCTTGAAATCGCGGCATCTTTAATTGCTAACCTCCAGGAGAGGGTCGCTCCTGAGCAGATTGCATATGCAGGAAGCTTGCGGCGCCGCAAGGACACCGTGGGGGACGTCGACCTGCTGGTTAGCTGCGGTGTTGCACCGTCCCAGGCCATAGAGGCATTTACGAGTCATGGGTCTGTTCGGTCCGTCCTCGCCAAAGGCGATACCAAGGCTTCCGTCATACTTTCTCGTGGAGTTCAGGCTGACCTGCGTGTGATCGACTCTCAATCCTTCGGTGCTGCTTTGCAATACTTCACCGGGTCGAAGGAACACAATGTAGCCCTCCGTGAACGAGCCAAAAGAATGGGTTACAAGATCAATGAGTATGGAGTTTTCCGAATTGACGATAATTCAAGAATTGCCGGTACCGAGGAGTTGGAGGTTTACTCTGCGCTTGACCTGCCGTTGATTCCTCCTGAACTGCGTGAAGGCCACGGAGAAATCGAGAAAGCAGAGCGCAATGAATTGCCCCGTTTGATTGAGCTCAGGGATATCCAAGGCGACCTCCACGTTCACACAGTCGCTTCGGATGGCCGCGATACGGTTTTTGCAATGGCTCAAGCTGGCTTGGAGGCGGGCTACCAGTACATTGGAATTACCGACCACAGCAAAGCTGTAGCCGTCGCACATGGACTGGACGAAAAACGATTGATCGCACACTTGGACGAAATCGATCGAGTGCGTAAAGCACAACCAGGCATTGCTATCTTGAAAGGCATCGAGGTGGATATCCTGGCGGAAGGGGCCCTTGACCTGAGTGAGGAGGCGCTCTCGGGTCTTGATGTGGTAGTTGCTTCCATACACAGCCGATTCAATATGAGCGAAAGAGAAATGACTCTTCGCGTGTGCAGAGCGCTGGAAAATCGATTCGTGAACATCCTGGCCCATCCGACGGGGCGGCTGCTCACGAGAAGAGAGCCTTACCCGGTAAATTTGCAGGAAGTCATCAAAGTAGCTCTCCAGAACCGAGTGTGCCTGGAAATTAATGCTTACCCGGAACGACTCGATCTATCCGATGTGCACTGCAGAATGGCCAAGGAGAACGGAGTTCTTTTGAGCATTAATTCTGACAGTCACAACCGGCAGATGCTCCATTACATGAAGTACGGTATCTACACTGCTCGACGAGGATGGTTAGAACCCCAGGATGTTATAAATACATACGTATTGGATGACTTAAGACGGGTGCTCAAGAAGGAAATCTATGCCGGATCGATTTCTAGGAGCCTGGAGAAAAGATGATCAAGAATTTGCTTCCCAAACAGACGGTCTGTAATCAGAAAAATGAAAAGGGAGAAACCTGTTTTGGTTTGTTGAAGCGTTATTATCCCTTTGCAAGCTACTACAATGAGACGGATGCCACTCTAGCCGCCAAAATCAAGAAGGAGGTGGGTAGCGATGCCGGCTTGGTTCTTCTCAAGTGCGAATTGTGCAGCACTGTTTACCGCCTGCCCGAGGTCTTGGAGCGCAAGTACGCAGCAAAACAGTAAGGTTTATTCATGCAGCGGTCCGGTTTAAAGCGCGCGGTTTATATCTGTATAGTGCTTTTACTGATAGGGGAGGACTTTCTCTATTCATGGGGTGCGCTCGGCCATCGGCTGATTACAGGAATGGCGGTGGATTATTCAAGAGGGGAGTATCGTGCTGCTCTTATGCGCCATCGCAACTACCTGATCGACCACTCGATGGATGCCGATCACCGCAAAGAAACGGATCCCAATGAAAGCGTGCGGCATTTTGTGGACCTGGATCGCTATGGGCCTTTTCCGTTTAATGAGTTCAGTCTTGATTTTCGAATCCTCTCGCGCAAGCTCGGCGAGCAACGGGTCAAGAAAAATGGCGTTTTGTTATGGGCGATTGAGGAAAGCTACAGGAATCTGGTCCGGGCATTTGAAAAACACGACCCTCAAGCGATAAGAAGATACCTGTCCGATGTGGCGCACTACGTGGCTGATCTGCACCAGCCGCTCCACACCACCGAGAACTATGATGGACAACTTTCAGGTCAGGAGGGAATTCATTACCGGTTTGAATATGAACTGGTCAGTTCTCTTCTGCCGGTAATTAGCTTTTCGCCCGACCCGCCCCAAGACCTGGGTAGCGTTCTGCCGTCACTTTATCAATTTGCCCTCGACAGCTATGTTTGCGTTGACGATATCCTTAGAGCGGACCAAAGAGCTGTGGAACAACTGAAAATCAACCGGAAGGAATACGAGAGGACAAAGGGAGAAAAACGCAAACCCTATCCCGTCCCATACTATGCGTTGCTGGAGAAAGAACTGGGCTTGCTTCTCAAAGAGAGAATGAACAAGGCGGTTTTTGCGTTATCCTCCCTGTGGATGATGGCATGGCAGGCTGCAGGCCGGCCGTCATTTTAAAAATTTCCAGAAATCGCTCAGTGCCCGCCGGTACTGCTCCGAGTAACGGGTGTAGTCTTCCAGGTTCGCGGGCTCGATGGTCATTTCCTGCGGCGTCAGGGAAGAGCTCACCGTCATCCTGACACAGTTTCCGAGAGCGGTCAGATTGTAACCCCCTTCCAGGACATAGATGATTCGATGCTGCGCCACTTCGGCAGCGATCGAATTCAACAGGTGAACCATCTGCGCATAGCCGGCTTCATCCATCCTCATGCCTCCCAATGAGTCATCACGGTGGGCATCGTAACCTGCTGAAACAATGATAAGCTCAGGCCTGTACTGTCTCAAAATAGGGATTACGAAATCCTGAAAGGTTTTACAGTAGAAATAATTTCCCATGCCGGAGCGGATTGGGAAATTTGCGGTGAACCCTTCACCCATGCCGGATCCAGTTTCGGAAAAATGCCCGGTGCCTGGATAGAAAGGGTATTGATGCAGTGAGACGTACAGCACGTCGTCGCGCTCATAAAAGATCTCCTGCGTGCCATTTCCGTGGTGAACATCGAAGTCAACGATGGCCACACGCTTGAGTCCCGCTTTGCGAGCTTGTTGGGCGGCGATTGCCACATTGTTGAAGAGACAGAATCCCATGGCCCGGTCCCGTCCGGCATGATGTCCAGGGGGGCGAACGATTGCAAATCCCGACTTAAGCTGGCCGGTGAGAACATGGTGTAAGAGTTCCAGGGTGCTTCCTACAGCGCGGGTCGCAGCTGCAAAAGAGTAAGGTCCAGCATAAGTGTCTGCATCGAGTTGTGAAAAGGAAAGTCCTGCGGTTCTCTTGATTCTTTGAAGATGGGCCGTCGTATGCACGCTGCAGATCTGCCCTTCTTCTGCATCTCTTCCGGCCACCAGCGTCAGCTGGTCAAATTGGTCCCAATCTCGGAGCGCTCTTTCGATGGCGACGACTCGATCGGGACTTTCTGGGTGTCCTGGTGGAGTAAAGTGTTCCCGGAAGGTTGGATCCAAGACCAGACCAAAGTTCATATTTCAAGCGCCACGTGTTCTAGTGAATCCTACCGTCTCCAAAACGTGTTGAGTTTTGTTGCGGCGGGACAGCCATCTCCTTGATGCTCCTCTTCCAGGATGACTCGGAGTCGCGCTGATCGTCGTTTAGCGGAATCAGAAATGCTTTCTTATCCATGAGCAGACCAAGAACTGTAATACGCGTCTCTGCTTTTTTCTAAGCAGTGTTACGGACCAGGGGTCGATGTTAGCCGATTTGGTGAGCCTAAAAAAGCAGATTGCTCACAGAGCATTAAGAATGGATGTTGATTTAAAATGTCGTTATGACGATGAATGAGAACTCTCGCCTGAAGACGCTGCAAGGGAGATTAAGTAAGAATCCACAGGACATATTCTCCTGGTATGGATTGGCAATGGAATACAAATCCCAGGGCAGGTTTGCCGAGGCGATTGAAGCTTTTAAAAATCTGATCGAGCGCGACCCACATTATTGCGCTGCTTATTACCAGTATGGTGCTGCTCTGGCGGAAGCGGGCGACCATTCTGAAGCAGAGCAGGTGTTGAACGCTGGGATCCAGGTGGCGGAGAAAAAAGGCGACTGGCATACGGTAAGCGAGCTGCAGGCCGCTTTAAGCCAGCTTCACGACCAACGTTCTTGGCCGAACAGTCCATGAAATCTAGACTTCTTTACACGGATACATTGTCTGCGATTCGTCATGCCACACCGGCCGACCTGCCGAGGCTTATTGAGCTCGAGCAGGTCTGCTTTGAAAGCGACCGTTTTACCCTGAAGCAGTACCGTCAGCTCATTGGCCGTAGAAGGGCTGAGGTCGTGGTGTACGAAAGCGCCGGTAAAGTAGTGGGTTCTGCGACGATCTTGTTGAATCGCAGGGTCGGCGGCGCCCGTTTGTATAACCTGAACGTTCATCCTGATTTTCAGAGAAGGGGCATCGGAAAAGCACTCTTGCGGTGGACGGTTGAACACGCGGCTTCGGCCCGGTGTGATTGGGTCAGCCTGGAAGTCAAAGTGAACAATCCTGTTGCTCTGAGCTTATACAAGAAATTCGGCTTTGAGACCATTCAGCGCCTGTGTCGATTTTATGAGGATGAATCTGATGCTTTTCGAATGGTCCTTTCGCTGGGTGATTCCAAGGAAAGCAGGAAAAGGGCCAAATGTATATTTGAGAATATCCCTGCTGGAACTATTTTCCCGATTTAGCATCCCCCGACATAAATAAGCACGGTTGCGGCCGAACCCTTTGGTGCCCGTCGTCGCCGACGGCTTATATGCGACTCCTCACCGCTTCGCGATTTTCGCACGCAAGCCCCACCGGCAAAATCCGACGTACTTCGGAGACGGCCCAGTAAAGGAGCACAAGAGTCAACGCTCCCCCCATTTCAGCTTTTTCCTGAGCACGTCAAAAAAGCTTTTCTCTCCCGGAATTATCAAATTGATATTGTATTCTGAGCGCGTGCACACCACCGCATCTCCCTCACGCAGCGGTAAACCGATCTGACCATCAAGCGTCAGCATGACATCATCCCCGGATCTTAGTACTACTTGAATGCGGCTTTCCGCGGGAACCACCACCGGTCTATTGGTGAGCGTATGGGGACATATGGGAGTAATGACCGTGGATTCAATAGATGGGAACAAGATAGGCCCACCAGCGGAAAGGGAGTAAGCAGTTGAACCGGTAGGGGTAGAAATAATGAGCCCATCTGCCAGGAATTGTGCGACAAAGTTGTCATCAACGAAGGTGTCCATGGCAATGATCCGAGCCAACGCCCCCTTATTTATGACGGCGTCATTGAGGACGTGATGGTATTCGGGTGCCTTGCCGTTCTTTCGCACCTCAACCTTCAGCATCCCTCGCCGATTGACCCGATGCTCCCCCCCGATGATACGCTCCAGAGCGGGGTACAGCTCTTCCAGGGTGACTTCGGTGAGGAATCCCAGTGATCCAAGATTGACGGCAAGCAAGGGCGTGGTTGCATCGCGCATCAGCCGGGCAACGGAAAGAATGGTACCGTCGCCGCCGAACACGATGAGGATATCTGCCTCTCGGGGAAGGGACTCGCGATCAGCCACTGGGCATTTTAAGCCGAAGCTGTCGGCTGTTCCCCGTTCGATGACCACCTGACAGTCACGATTCTGGAGCCAGGCGACCGCTTCCCGGAGTTTTCCCGCAAACTCTTTTTTGTGGGTCTTGGCAATAATTCCGAATTTCAAAGGATGAGGTCCTGGCCTGCAGATCGAGTTTCAGTTCTTTTCCGATCGAGAGAACGCCTCCTTACACTGGTCAGAACAAAAATACAGCGTCTCCCCTTTGTGACGAAGTGGAACAGCCAGATTCTGGGCGACGTAAATACCGCATTGCGGGTCCTTAAAAGTCTTGCCCTCAATAGTGCGGGTCGGCCCACGCCTATAAGTGCTACGCCACCCGCTTCGAATTACTCTGGGTGCACCGAAGATTCTTGACAGGATGAACCTAAGAAGAATCAGAAACAAAAGAAAGAGAAGGAAGCGAGTCATGGCTACGACTGCTTTTTCAGACGTGAGCGCGCGTCCTGAATCTGTTTTTGAATATCTTCCTTATGGGGATAGTCAGGATGCTCCTTTAAAAGCTTCTCCCAGCTTTGGATGGCATCGGCGAATCTTTCTGCTGCAAAGAATGCAAATCCCAAATTTTGAAGAGTTTGTGGATGGTCAGGCTGGATTTCCAGAGATTTCTGGTACATCTCAATCGCTTTTCCAGCGTTTCCCGTGTACAGGTAAGAGGTGCCGAGATCCGTGCGCACATTTACATTGCTTTGGTCGAGAGCTAACGCCTGTTCATACCATGTGATGGCGGCGTCAAAACGTCCCATGTCGTAATAGATATTGCCCAGGGTAATTCGAACTTCCTTGTTCTGTGGCTCTTTTTCGGTTTGTGCCAGAAGTTGTCGAACCTGTTCCATGACCTCCGGCGGCGGATGGTTCTCGGGCATCTGGGAACTTTCGCCAGCCTTGCCCGTCGCCGGTGAAGATGCCGATTGTGGCTGGTTCACCACGAGCGAAACAAAGAATCCAAGAATAAAGCCGACCACAACTCCAACAATTCCGGTGACGATCTGCTTATTCTCCATAAGTGCTCTTATGTTATCATACCGCCTTGACTGCGTATCCCGGGGGTAAAGTTGGTCATCTACGGACAATGTACCGCGGCAAGGACATCCAGAATCGGGAAAAACTGATTGAAACCTGCTTACGGATTCTCCAGAGCGGTAATCAAAGAGAGCTGCATAAAGTTCTTCCCCATATCAGCATCATTCGATCTCCGCTGTTTGTAACACCCCTTCTTCAGCTCCTGAAGACAGGAGACCGCAACCAAAAGGAACTGGCTGCGCTGGCGCTGGGTAGTTTAGAAGATGTGGCCTGCATCGGGCCCCTCTACGAAGTTTTTATGGAAAACGCTTCCAGTGTGGGAGGCGGCAGCAATTACTCTTTGCAGGCAGCGATTATCGCGGCACTCGGAGAGATCGGAAACGATGCTGCGATTGAGCCACTGCTTCAAATTTATCATCTGCACCCGAAGGAAGACCGGTTCGGACTCCGTCGAAAAAAGCTAGTGATTTCTGCTCTAGGAGCGCTGGCGCAACAGGGAAGCAAGAAAGCCGAAGAAGCGTTATCTGTTTTCATGGAAGAAAAGAATGCGTCATTAAGGGCTCACGCACTCGGTGAACTCTCAGTTGCTTACTGGCACCGGCCCAACAAGATCCCGCAAGGCGTGCTTGACCGGATAGCCGCCCTCGCCGAAGAACGCTCCCGCGAAGTTAGAGAAGCGGCGCTGTCGGCTCTCTCCAATCTTGCTGACCTGGGGTGTAGCAGAGCCGAGCGACTCTTTCAGGCGGAAGAGTGAAGCTCTTTTGTGAAGCGGTCTCCCCTCGGAGACGCCAGAAGCCTCAACGCTGAACACGCTTTATTTCAGCAGGTTCGCAATCCTTTGGCTCCTCGCCCCTCTGATCAGGCACACCTCCGACAACTCTTGAATCGAATCGGAGATTCAGTTCGCTGAAAGTTGCTTGATCAGCTCCTTGGCAACTTCAGCATCGCCGCCGGTCGGCGAAAGTTCCAGAAACTTCTTGAGGTGATCGATCCCTTCTGCCATCTTGTTTACGCCTATGAGGGTGACACCGAGCTGGTAATGGGCTTGTGGATGTAAAGGGTCTGCAGCCAGGGCTTTTTCAAGAGCTTCAATGGCTTCATTGCTCTTCCCGGAATTAATGTAGGTCACTCCCATGTTGTAGTAGTTATTTGCCGCATCCTTGGGATTGGTGGTGGCGCTCATGCTGGCAGCTTTTTCGAAGGTTTCTTTAGCCTTCTCCACCTCGCCCATCTCTGCGTAGACATTACCCAGATTCTGATAAAGGGCAGGGTCGTCGGTCTTCAAGGTTAGAGCCTTGTTAAAGGCTTCAATGGCCTCATTGTATTGCTTGATCTTGGCATGCGCCTGGCCGAGGTTGGCCCAGATGTACGGCTGATCTTCGGCCTGCGCCAGCGCTTGCTTGTAGGAATCTACCGCTTCCTGATATTTGCCTTCGTTAAAGAGTTGCAAACCTACCTCAAAGACCTTTCTTGCCTCAGCCAGCTTCTTGGCCGCCTCTGCCTGCTTTTGTTTTTGCTCTTCGGTGGCGCCGGCTTGTCCTCTCCTCAAAACCAGGTTTACTCCCCGGCTGGTTGCGTCGTTGCGGGTGGATGGCGTGACTCCGTCAACAATATCCCCCAAACCATCCTTCTGGGCTGAGACACGGTAGCGCCCTTGAAGGCTTATTCCACCATGGAAAAATTTGCCGTCTTTGTCTGTCTTTACTTCGTATGACTTCGAAGAATCCAATCCCTGTATGCGTACCACAACGTCTTTAACCGGGTTTCCCTGCTCATCTTTAACTTCTCCCCGAATGGTTCCTACCTGTGCAAAGGCGGAGGAGCCAACCAAGAATAGCAGGAATGCTAAAACCATATATTTCCTCAACAATTTCATAAAGCTCTCCTTAACAGTACTAATGCGACTTGTCTCTCATAAAGAAATTTTTTAGGTCTTCAATATTATCGGTTAGAGGGCAGTTTGGCAAGCTTCGGAGGAACAATGGTCCGTAGCTTCGCCGATGTAATCTACTATCGAAGATGGCTAGGATTCCGCGGTCTTGCCGTGAGCGAATCAACCTTCCTAGGCCCTGCTTGAGATTGATGATCGCTTCGGGGAGCACATAACTTAAGAAGGAATTCTGACCCAGACGTTCCAGTCGGCTCAGGCGAGCCGCCGCCACCGGTTCGGTGGGTACCAGAAAAGGAAGCTTGTCAACAATGACAGCTCGAAGCGCATCCCCCTGAACATCAACACCTTGCCAAAAGCTCGCGGTGGCGCAGAGAATCGCGTTGGGGGTGGTCTTAAAGAGCTCTAGGAGCTGAGTCTTGGGCTGATCTCCCTGCCTGAAAACGGGATACGGGAGACCGTCGACGAGCGAATCATAAACGCGGTTCATCTGCTGAGTGCTGGTAAATAGAAGAAAAGCATGTCCTTCCGTGATTTCCAGGATTCTTCTAATCTCGGACAAGATGCGGGGAAAATACCCCGGGGTGCCCGGCTCCGGTAGGTGCGCCGGCAGATATAAGATGGTCTGGGTTGCGTAATCGAACTCGCTGGGGACCATCAGTTCGTCAGAATCGTCGAGTCCCAGACGCCCCCGAAGGTAATTAAAATCTTGCCCGGTCGTCAGCGTGGCTGACGTGAGAATAACACTGTCGGTCCGCTTGAAAAGCTTCTCGCGCAGGATTTCGGCCACATCAATAGGAGTCATATGCAGGAAGACACCGCGGCCCCGGCGTTCAAACCAATAAATATTTTCCGGCTCCTCGGTAAAGATTTCCTGTATGCTGCTGACCAATTGCTCCAGTCTTCGCGAAATGGCGTCTGCTTCCAAACCACCCTGTTGCAATAGACGGTAGAGGAGAGCTTCTAGTGAGGATTTCAACCGGGACGCCTGATTGGCTATTCCTGACCTGATATCAACAATTTCTCCGTCGGACGCGCGAAAGTAATTGAGAGAGTGCCGCCCTTCCTGAAGAGGTAACAGCGCAAACAATTCCTGTGCGGCGTGTTCAATCCTTTGCACGTCCTGCTGCTGGTCTGAGGATGCTGCAAAGGTTTTCCAAAAATCCCGGCAAAATTCTTCGATTTGATAGTTACTGAGCTGCCTACCAAAGTGACTAGTGGCAATATCCTCAATTTCGTGACCTTCGTCCAGAATCAGCACGGAATAGTCAGGGAGTATCTTTCCGATCTCGTCGGTTTGCAAAGCCAAGTGTGAAAACAACAGGGAGTGATTCACGATGATGATATTGGCCTCCAGAGCCTGGCGTCTCATTTGAGTGATATAGCACTGCTCGAATTGGGGACACTTCTGGCCGACGCAATGCTCACTCCTTGCGTCGATATCCTTCCAGAGGGGTTCCTCATCTCGTAACCATGAGACTTCTGACCGGTCTCCGGTCCTGGTTCCACTGACCCAAGAGAAGAGATTTGCCATCAGTTGCGCTTCTGCATCGGACATGTGGAGCGAAGTTTTTTGTTCCATGAAGCGCTTCAAGCAGAGGTAGTTTTGCCTGCCCTTCATGCAACTGGCAGCAAGCTGGGGGAAGAGGTGTTGTTTAACAAAAGGGATGTCTTTATAGAACAGCTGTTCCTGGAGATTCCTGGTGGCCGTGGAAATCACCACACGCTTACAGCTGAACAGAGCCGGAATCAGATACGCCAGAGTCTTGCCGGTTCCGGTGCCTGCCTCCACACAAAGGTGCCTCCGCTGCTCAATCGCGCGGAGCACCGCTTTAGCCATTGTCAACTGGGATGGACGGTATTCGTAATGAGGAAGCCTGGAATGAAGGATCCCTTTGGGCGAAAAAATTTCGTCGAGGTTAAGGCTTGGCTTCACCTACTCGGTTTCTAGACCGCCGTGGATTCCAGACGACGTGCGTACAAAGGAAATTTTCCCGTGACAGTGCGGACTTCTTTTCTCACCTGTTCCTGAACCGTTTCGTCTTCGATTCGCAGCAGCACGCGGCTGATCCATTCGGCAATTTGGCGCATTTCCGGTTCCTTTAAGCCACGGGTGGTTACAGCAGGCGTTCCGATTCTGATCCCGCTGGTTATCAAAGGAGGATGTCTGTCAAAAGGAATCGTGTTCTTATTAACGGTAATGGAAGCTTTTTCCAAAGCCTCTTCCGCCTGCTTCCCAGTGAGTCCCTTGGAAAAAACATCTACTAAAAAGAGATGGTTGTCGGTGCCGCCGGAGACAATTCTAAAATCTTTTTGAGCCAGGGCAGATGACAGCGCGCAGGCATTCAAGACAATTTGCTTCTGGTAAAGCCGGAAATCCTCGGTCATTGCTTCCTTAAAACAGACTGCTTTAGCGGCGATGATGTGCACCAATGGCCCACCCTGGACACCGGGGAAAACTACTTTATCGAGTATTTTTTTGTGTTCCTCCTTGCACATGACCATTCCGCCGCGGGGGCCCCGGAGTGTCTTGTGGGTGGTTGAGGTAACGAAATCGGCATATGGAACAGGATTGGGGTGCAGTCCGGCTGCAACCAGTCCGGCGATGTGGGCAATGTCCACCATAAGGTAAGCGTTGGCGCTCTTGGCAATTTCGGAAAGTAGATCAAATCGAAAGGTACGGCTGTAGGCGCTGGCTCCTGCCACAATCATTTCGGGCCGTTCCGCCCGGGCGAGGTCCGCCAGAGCATCGTAGTCAATTTGCTCCGTTTCTTGACTGACTCCGTAGGGCACCACTCGGAAGTATTTTCCGGAAAAATTAAGGGGGTGGCCGTGGGTAAGGTGGCCGCCATGCGAAAGGTTCATGCCGAGAATCGTGTCTCCCGGAGAAAGGGCAGCCATGTACACGCTCATGTTGGCCTGGCTGCCTGAGTGGGCCTGGACGTTCACGTGATCAGCGCCAAAAAGGGCCTTCGCTCGCTCCATAGCCAGGCTTTCCACGACATCCGCAAACTGGCAGCCGCCGTAATATCTTCTCCCAGGGTATCCTTCAGCGTACTTGTTGGTGAACACTGAGCCCATGGCCTCAAGGACAGCCTCGCTGACGAAGTTTTCGGAAGCAATCAGCTCTAAAGTTTCGTACTGGCGTCTGGTTTCAAGGGAAATAGCTTCAGCAACTTCAGGGTCGACTTCGCGAAGGCTTTGTTCCATTGGATTAGAGCGGTCGTTGGTCATGCTCAGGCGGTCGAATGGTAGCTTACTTGACTTGCCCCGGTCAAACGGATAAAAAGACCGTCCTGATGCGCTGGTCACAGCTCTTTATTCCCACCCTAAGGGAGGTTCCGGCTGAAGCGGAAGTCGTCTCTCACCAGCTTTTGTTGCGTGCGGGTTTTATTCGCCAACTAGGGGCCGGAATCTATTCGTATCTGCCGCTTGCTCGCCGCACTCTTCAAAAAATCGAACGAATTATCAGAGAAGAGATGGAGCGGATTGGCGCCCAGGAATTTTATTTGCCGGCGCTCCACCCGGCCGAATTATGGCAGGAAACCGGGAGATGGACGGAAATGGGCGATAACATGTTCCGACTCAAGGACCGCACAGGGCGAGAGCTTTGTCTCGGGATGACTCATGAAGAAGTGTTTACCTCTATTGCCCGCAATGAACTGCGCTCCTATCGCGACCTTCCTCAGCTCTGGTATCAGATTCAGGTGAAATTCAGGGACGAGCCGCGTCCCAAGGCAGGCTTGCTGCGTGTTCGCCAGTTCACGATGAAGGACTCCTACAGTTTTGACTTGGACGCCAACGGGTTGGAAAAAAGTTATCGGTTGCACGAACAGGCATACCGCCGGATCTTTGATCGTTGCGGCCTGGAGTACACGGTGGTTCAGGCTGAGTCAGGGGCTATGGGTGGCAGCGAGTCAGAGGAATTCATGGTGCGTACGGATGCGGGTGAGGACATGGTAGTGAGTTGCGCCTGTGGCTACGCTGCGAACCTGGAGCGAGCCGTGTCGTGCTTGGTTCCAATCACCGATGACCCCGCTGAGAGATCACCCGAACTGGTCCATACACCTCAACAAAAGACTATTCAGGAGGTCAGCGAGTTCCTCAAGGTGCCTAAATCAAGACAAATCAAATCGCTGGTTTATGTAGTAGAGAGCAAGCCCGCATTAATCCTGATGCGGGGGGATCATCAACTCAATGAATCAAAACTCTCCCGCGCCATGGAGACTGACCAATTCCGCCCGGCGACCCCTGATGAAATTCGGGACCTGTTTGGGGCGGATCCAGGCAGCCTTGGTCCTGTGGGAATGCAAGGCAAAGGTGTCGCAATTATCGCGGATCTTTCCCTCCAGAATCGCAGGAATCTTATTTGCGGGGCCAATCGCGACCACTACCACTTGCTTAACGTCACAGCTGGAATAGATTTCACCGCCGCCTTTTACGATTTGAGGAGGGTGGAGGCAGCCGACCCATGTTCGTGCTGTGGGCGGCCATTGGATATTTTCAAGGCTTTGGAAGTGGGGCACATTTTCAAGCTGGGCTATAAATACAGCCGTTCCATGAAGGCCACCGTGCTCGATCCCGAAGGCAAGGAGGTTCCCATCATTATGGGGAGTTATGGTATAGGGCTGGAACGAATCATGGCTGCTGCAGTCGAGCTTTATCACGACGAAGCCGGGATCGTTTGGCCGCGCTCCATCGCCCCTTTTCAGGTTTTGATCACTTTGCTGGGAACACAGGAAAATCAGAAACAATTGGCGAAGAGAATCTATGACGCTTTGAACCAAATGGGTATCGATTGTCTGCTGGACGACCGTGATGAACGTCCCGGCGTCAAATTTAAAGATGCTGAACTGATCGGGGTCCCTGTCCGTGTCACCATTGGTAAGAAATTTGAGCAGGGGAAGGTTGAGATATTTTGCAGAAGTCAGAGGGAGTTAAGAGAAGTGGATGCGGATGAAGCGTTGCTTGAAATAATTCGGGCTCTTGGAGATTGAACTGAAAGATGGCCTCTTTCAGGCGGCATCTCGCAGGCCTTAACCGTCCTTGATAAAAAGTTTAGCGCCCACGCGCCGCGTTTCGGGTTCCAATCAGGTCGGCAATATTACGGCGTCTTTCCCTCAACGAAGGGTGTGAAGAGAAAAAGCCGCTGGCACCGCGCTGGCTGGAGCGCTCGAGTCTCTCCAGAAATGTCAACATCCCCATAGGGTTGAAGCCACTGTGCCGCATGAGTTGAACCCCGAGTCGATCGGCTGCGCGCTCGGCATCCCGACTGTATTTAAAGAAGATTCCGCCGCCGACCATCTGGCCGGCGAGATTTGCAATCTGCCCTCCGGTTCCTCGTCCAACCAGAAGGTCGAGAATTCCCAACCCTAAACCGATCCGCTGCGCTCTCTGGAGCTGTTCGACGCTGTGGCGCAGGGTGACATGTGAGATTTCGTGGGCCAGTACACCAGCAACTTCGCTGTCGCTGCGCGCCGTATCCAGGACTCCACGATTGAGGAAAATGTGGCCGCCGGGTAAAGCGAAAGCATTGATTTCATCCCGATCCAGAACGGTGAAATGATAGGGGATGTTCCGTCCTGAATTCCGTGCCAGCCTCTGTCCCAGGCGGTTCACGTAATTTTGCGCAGCACGATTGCGTAACACCGGATGGGTTCGAAGTACTTCTTGTGCGGCTTCCCGGCCGAGTTCGATTTCCTGTGTTTCGCTGAGGCGCTGAAATTGGCCATGAAGCGGTTGACAAGCAGGAGCGCCAACGGCCACAAGAGTAAACAAAATGTATTGCGGAAGATATCGACTTCTCATAATGAATTCTGTCTTACCTTCAAGACGATCAGTGCATGCAAAAAGTTGTAATCAACGCTTGAAAAACCAAAAAAGGTAAAAATTCCCGCGCGGCGGGGGAGTTACCCGGAGGTGATTTGTCGTTCTTTCTGCTGCTAAACCTTTGAATTTATGAGAGCAGATCCATGGGGGCGGCACTGGCACGCCGGTTGCCTGATGAAGAGCCGTCGCTCCACCAAGGAGCGAAAAAGGGAAACCGCAGGTGGGGAACATTTCATCCCACCTCTCCCCCAGGTTTAGGAATGCAACCGCCTGCGGTTTCAAAGTCTAGAGAAATAAGATTCTTTTAAGGAGTAAGCGAAATGAGGATCCGCTGCCTGTTGGCGACAGCCGCTATCTTTATCCTTTTTACCAGCGCCTGCGCCACCAAGAAATTTGTACGCAAAGAGGTACAGACCGTACGCTCGGAGATGGAAACCGCGACCGGCGAACTGTCCCAGAAAACTGAACAGATTTCGGAAGAAGTAGACTCGACCCGCTCCGACGTGAGACAGATGGGTACTACGGTTGAGGAATTGTCGCAAGCGCATCGGGATACCTCCCGGGAACTGGCTGGACTCTCGGAATCCACTAAGCGCGTCGAGGGCATTGCGACTCGCGCCTCTGCAGACGTGGGTACCCTCAATGAGGCATTTCTCAATCGAAACCGATACGAGATTATCGCTGAAACCCAGGTAAATTTTGCCCTGGGGAGTTCGCGACTGCAGCAGGGAGCGCTAGAGGTTCTCGATGAAATTGCCGGGATGCTTTTGGAGAATTCCGACGCCATCTTGACCCTTGAAGGACGCACGGATTCAAGCGGAAGCGATCAGTACAACATTGTGCTCGGGGACCTTCGGGCGGAGTCAGTGATTCGGTACCTGGTTGTCGAGAAAGGCATACCGATGTTCCGAATCTCCAAGGTGAGTTTTGGCGAAGCACGGCCCATTGCTTCTAACACGTCGCGGGAAGGGCGCAAACAGAATCGAAGCGTAGTGATGAAAGTTTTTGCCCCTATCGCCAAAGGGGTGATGGCTTCAGGGGAGACCCCTGAGCCGCAACAGTAGCCCGCCACTCTGGGGGTGACAGGACAGGTTGTCGCCCCCTTATTCTCCCTTTGGACTATACCCGTCGGAATTTTTTCGTGGTTGAAGGTCAATACTTTTCAGCCGTTGGAGATCTTTCTGAAGCCGTTCGATTTCCCGATCCCGCGCAGCCGTCTCAGATCGGGATCGCTCCGCATCATTGTGCAATTTCAAAAGAAGCGCAGCTTCCTGAGCGTAGGTTGTACCGGGATGGTTTTCAATGAGCTGCTTAAAAACGATGGGTGCCTGCGAACTCTTTTCGCTTACTGAGATATAGCAGAATCCCAACCTCAAGAGCGCTTGAGGCACACCGTCAGCGGATGGGAACTCTTGGAGGTATTGCTCATAAGCTTCTGCTGAAAGTTCGTATTGGCCGGAAGCAAACAGATTGTCGGCTGCAAGGAGTTCCGTCTGGCCTGCGGCGATCGGAGGCAGTGGAAGCGTGCGAGGTTTTTTTTGGCAACCCGCCAGGAGAATCAGGCCCAACACGATCGCCGCTGTGCGCTTTTTCCTGTTCATACGGGGGCTGAATGCACCTCCGGAAGACGCTGGTCGGTGCGCAGAAGCACAGAGAAAACACTGCCCGAGGAATCGGGCCGATCCTGGACCCAGATAGCGCCCCCATGAGCTTCCACGATAGTCCGACTAATAGCCAGCCCCAGCCCCACACCCTGTCCGAAAACTTTTTTTCCTTGTTTGACCTGATGGAATTTTTCAAAGATCAGCTCTTTTTGTTGATTGGGGATTCCCGGGCCGGCATCGGCTACGGAGACCATAGCGAAAGGAGAACGGAATCCATTGCTCAGTGATTTCAAAAATCGTTCCGGCAGGTCGGAAGGAAGCTCCGCGACGGATTCGACTTGTACGCGAATTGAAGAACCGGACGGAGAAAAATTCAAGGCGTTGCTGAGCAGATTCTCTACGACCTGCAGAATTCGATCAGGATCACAAGGAACCACAACTGATTCGGCGGGCGCGTTTAGTTCAAGCTTGTTTCCCTTCTCTCGTGCAGGCGCGTCGAACTCCGCAACTGCGGTCCGTACCAGACTCACAAGGTCCTGGGGTTTTATCTCGTAACGCATCACGCCCGCCTCCATTCGTGAGAGATCCAGGAGGTTACTAATCATGGAGGACAAGCGTTTACTACTTTGCAGGCTGAGCTGCAGCAGGCGCCTCTGCTTTTCGCCCAGCGGTCCTGGTATCTCCTCCAGCAAAAGGCTGAGAGTTTCATGGATAGATGCAAGAGGGGCTTTCAGTTCGTGTGATACGTGTGAAACGAAATCTTTTTTTAATTGATCCAGCTCATTGAGGCGCATGGCCATGTTGTTGAAGGCTCGGCTCATCTGGGTAAACTCGTCCTTGCCGTTTTCTGAAAGGCGGTACGAGAATTGCCCTCTAGCAATGGCTCGCGTCCCTTCAGTCAGTTTTTTCAATCGGTTTGAAAGCGGCTGAAGCGAGAAATAAGAAACCAGCAGGGCCAGGGCCAGCGCGCCGGCTGCCGACAACCAGAACACGCGCGTAGCTGTTTGCACTGCTTGCTGAGACGTTTGAACTTCACGCACGATCGACTGCTTGGTGGATTCGAGTACGGAGTCGGTTAAACGGTGCAAACGCGCGAAGGATTTTTCCAGATCGCTGCGAAAGGCATCTTCGGCAGCAGGTGCTGCGGAGGCCAGGGTGGCGGCGTTGCCGTCCCGCAGAAAATCCCTCCAGGAGGAACGAAGTACGGTAAAGGCCTTTTTTTCACGCGGGTTCTGCAGGGTGCTTCCTAGTTCCTCGAGATGCCGTGTAAAACTATGTTGCAGCTCTTCCAGCTTCTCTTGATAGCCTGCGTCACCCCGGGTCACCAGCAGCTTCCACGTGTATTCTTCGACTTCTTCGAGTTCACGGATTAGTTGCAAAGATGCCGAGGCTGCTTTGAATTGGACCTGGGCTAGATCGTGGGTGAGTCTTTGCAGTTGGTGCAGCACCGCAACCTGGTAGGCAAGGACCGAAAGGATCAGGAGGATAAGAACGGCAAAACCCGTTGCTATCCTGGTGGAGATTTTCACGACTCAGATCACTCAAGCCCGTAAGATTTTAGCTTGTTGCGAATCGTCTTAACATCCAGCCCCAAAACCCGGGCGGCCTCAGCTTTGTTGTTGCCCGACTTGGCCAATGTTTTCATGATCAGCTCTTTTTCCGCCTCGGCCACGGTGGTTCCCACGGAAAGGAAGATTTTTTCTCCGGAATCAGCCCTGGGATTCTGAATATAGGGAGGCAGATGAGAACCCTCGATCCATTCGCCGCGAGCCAGAATAACTGCCCGTTCAATGATATTCTTCAGCTCTCGCACGTTGCCCGGCCAGTCGTATGCTTTGAGCATTTCCATCACACCGTCACGCAACGCTTGAATCCGGGTATTGTGCTTGCGATTGAATTCACCGATGAAATGCTGCACCAGCAGGGGTAAATCTTCTTTGCGTTCCCGCAGAGGAGGAATGGTCACAGTAAATACGTTCAGCCGGTAATAAAGATCCTCTCTCAGACGGCCATCCTCGACAGCTTTTTTGGGATCCTGGTTCGTCGCTGCCAAAACGCGGACGTCAAAAGACATTTCTTGACGCCCTCCCAGTCGACGCACTTTACCGTCCTCAAGCACACGTAAGAGCTTAGGCTGAAGAGACATCGGCATTTCGGCAATTTCGTCCAGCATCAGTGTGCCTCGGTTCGCCAACTCAAAACAGCCTGGCCGCACCCCGGCGGCTCCAGTAAACGCCCCTTTTTCGTGTCCAAACAACTCGCTTTCGATCAGAGTCTCAGGAATTGCCGAGGCATTAATGGCGATGAAGGGACCGGTAGACCGGCTGCTCAACTCATGGACGGTGCGTGCTGCGAGCTCTTTTCCAGTTCCGCTCTCCCCGGTGATCAGAGCGATCGCATCGGTGCCGGCAAGGCTCTGGAGGAGTTCATAGACTTCTTTCATGCGGCGGCTGGTTCCTATGAAATCTCCGAAACCAGATCCTTTTTCCAGTTTCGAACTTAATTTGCGCGACTCTCGTCGAAGTTGTATTTCTTTCTCTGCGGCCTCGAGGGTGGCCTTGAGCTTTGGATGATCAAGCGGCTTGGTCACGAAATCCTGAGCACCCTGCTTCATGGCTTCCACGGCCATATCCACACTTCCTTGCGCGGTAATCAGGATCACCGGCCTGGAGGGATTGCCGGACTTGAGCAGGCGCAGCAGCTCGAGACCCGAAGTCCCCGGCATGACGATGTCCGAAATGACGATGTCAGGGTCCTGACTCTCTACGATTTTTTGTCCTTCGATTCCATCCGAAGCCATCAACACCTCGTATCCCCAGTGCTCTAGCAGCAGCTGAAGGGACTCGAGCATGCCCGCTTCGTCGTCCACAACCAAGATTCGAGTTGGAGTCGTCACTACCGAGTCCCCCAGGGAAAAAACTCCTACACTTCAATCATATTCCGGTGCGTGTGACGTTACAAACTAAAGGGTGATTTCAGTGCAAAATAAAGCAACGCCAACCATGATTCAGAATAGCATAATCGCTGGTACGCCGGTTGCGTGCAGGAAAGCGGGAGGCGTTCCACGTGTCGCCTCAGGAGGCATAGCATATGAGGCTTCTCGCCTATATTTACATCGTCTTTACCCTTGTTTTGTTTGGGGTGCTGGAACTGGCCGGGGCCGAACATCCCGTGACAGGAACTGAACTGCGAGTTCGCCTGATGGACACCATCAGCACGGAAGACAACGAGGTAGGTGACCGTTTTACTGCGCGTGTGGTTTCTCCGGCCAAGTACGAAGGCTCGACCGCATACGGAAGAATCTCCAGCATTCAGAAGTCTGGAAAACTGAAGGGCCGGACCCGGCTGGGCCTGAGGTTTGATCGAATAGACCTTGCCGGCGGAGGATCCGTGCCCGTTCGTGCGGACGTTATCCGGGTTTATGAATCTGAAGATGAAAATGTAAGGGAAACCTCTGAAGAGGGTTCTTTGGAGACCGGAAAACAAAGTAAGGAGGCCCTGAAACGTGGAGCGATCGGGGCGGCAGCTGGAGCGGTTATCGGGGGCCTTGCCGGAGGGAAAACCGGTGCTGCCATCGGAATTCTCGTAGGAGGTGCTGGTGGCGCCGGCTCGGTTTGGGTGACTGGCCGAAAGGAACTGGAACTGGAACGAGGCACTGAAATGTTGATAAGGGTCCGATAACCGTTTCGTCCGTCTCCAGGACACGTTTTGTTGCAGCGGGGCGAAGCCGTCTCGCTTGTTGCTCTTCCTCGCCGTGAGGCGGCATCAACTCGCCCGTCCCTCTCCGACGCTCAAGCAAGGTTATCTTTCGTTAAACCAGTCCAGGACGGCTGTTTTGCAATTCCTCTAAACATAAGGCGTTTTCCCTTTTTTGTTTGACACGGGTCGCCACTCGCCCTATATTAGGACTAATTTGGACTAAAAAAGACCAAAAAGGTCCAATTAGGAAGAGCCTGTCCATGATGTTTCGAGGGAATTTCCCGGCGACTGTCGATCCGCAAGGTCGGATTAAAATCCCGACCGCGCATCGCAAGATCCTCGAGGAACAGTACGGCCCGGACCTCTATGTGACGAGCATCACCGGTGAAAACGCGCTGATTTATCCGTTAGATGAATGGGAACAGATCGAACAGAGACTCCTTGAGCCGCCAAAGATGCTCCCCGGAAAGACCAAATTTCTCCGCAACGCCAGTTACTACGGGCAAGTTGCATCCATGGACAAGCAGGGACGAGTCATGATTCCGCCTCATCTGCGTGAAGCGGCTCAAATCGAAGGCGAGGTCGCGGTGATGGGTTACCTGAATTATCTTCAGGTTTGGAATAAAGAGAGATTCCAGAATCTACTTCGCTCCGACCCCTATACCGACAAGGACGCCTCTGCGCTGGCGGATCTTGGGATTTAGTAATGGCAATCATGGCAGTTCAGCACAGTCCGGTACTGGCTCGAGAATCTTTGCGACTCTTAAAGGTACGTCCGGGGGGTACTTATGTTGACTGCACGGTGGGTTTGGGCGGTCACGCCGAGCTGATTTTGGAGCAGCTGCAAGGCAAGGGGGAGTTAATAGGGCTCGACCGGGACCGAGCGGCTCTTACTCTTGCCGAGGCCCATCTTCGATCACGTTTTTCTAATTTTCGACTGTTTCATCGCAATTTTAAGGAGCTCCCACAATTGCTGACAGAACTGGAAATAAACGGCTTTGACGGATGTCTGGCGGACCTAGGCCTCTCTTCATTTCAACTGGACGATTCCCAGCGAGGTTTTAGCTTTCGCTTTGCGGGCCCACTCGACATGAGGATGGACAGGAGTTGCGGGGTGACTGCAGGCGAGCTGGTCAATACCCTTCCAGAGGACGAGCTGGTAGATCTTTTCCGTAGGTATGGGGAAGAAAAGATGGCACGCAGGATCGCGGCTGCTATTGCAGACCGCCGGCGAAGCGCCCCCATCACCGACACGGTGGATCTCGCAACGATTGTCGAGGGGGTCAAGGGTCGGCGCCGCGGGACACGAATACATCCGGCCACGCAGGTTTTTCAGGCCTTGCGGATACGTGTCAACGACGAGCTTTCCGGGCTGGAAACTTTTTTCAAAGCAGCCGTCGATCTCACTTCGAAGGGGGGGCGTCTGGCAGCCATTTCCTTCCACAGCCTGGAAGACCGGATTGTAAAGAATTGCTTTCGCCTGGCGGCTGGGAAATGTATCTGCTTTAAGCCCGCCGGACTATGCCGTTGCGATCGCATTCAACGAGTTCGAATACTCACGCCGAAGCCGGTTGTCCCTAACGAAGACGAGGTTCGGGAAAATCCCCGGGCCCGTAGCGCCAAGCTAAGAGCTGTAGAGAAGCTCTAAAAAATTGAGAAGGGGGTGCTTTATGGTTGATGTTCACCTTCAGAATTTAAGAAACATGGCCCTCGAAGACGACACTCGTACCACCTATTGGGCGATTATGAGATACCTGGGGGTGGGAGCAATATTTGTCGCTTTGATCGTGGCTTACGCCTGGCTGCATACGGAGACACTGAACATTAATTACCAGATCGAGCAGCTCAAGAAGGAAAACATGCAGCTGAAGGAGACCAACGCGGCGCTGAGGGCGGAGTACTCCGCCCTGATCGATCCTGAAAAAATCGATCGTCAGGCGCGACAGCTCGGCCTCACGAATTCCAATCATGATTCGGTTCGTGTTCTGGATCTCCCCGCTGGAGCGGCCGAGAACCTGTTAGCTGAGACCTTTTTGGGGAAGAACAAGACTCCCTGATCAACATCGGTGGATGAAGATTCCCGGACCCATTGTCGCCCATCGCTTGATTCTGGTTTACATTCTCGTGACGGCTTGGAGTGCGGTCCTGGCCGCCAGACTGGTATATCTGCAGGTAGTGAAAGGCAGTTCCTATCGACTGCAAGCAGAGCAGCAACGGATCGGCTTTATTGAGCTGGCAAATAAACGAGGCGAGATCCTGGATCGCCATCTTGAAGAGCTGGCGATCAATGTCGAGACCGAGTCGATTTTCACGCACCCCAGGGAAATCACCGACTCAGCAAGCGCCGCCCGCATCTTGGCGCCTCTATTAGGACAGGACGAGCAGGAAGTTCTCCGGAAATTAACTGTCGACCGGCCTTTTGTTTATCTGGCCCGCAAAGTTTCCCCAGGGCAGGCACAAGCGGTCCGTCAGTTAAGAATGCCTGGGATTTACTTTCAAAAGGAGAGCAAGCGTGTCTACCCGAACCGTGAGTTGGCGGCCCACCTGCTTGGTTTCGTAGGTATCGATAACGAGGGTTTGAGTGGGTTGGAATATCTTTATGACGAGAAGATACGGGGAAGGCGCGAGCGCATCAACCTTCGGATTGATGCGCTACGCCAGAGTTACGAGCGTGATTCCAGCAAGAGTGGGAACGAAGCCAATGTTCTGATCCTCAACACCGACAAGACGCTTCAGTTCATAGCCGAGCAGGTACTCGCGGAGACGGTACGAGGCAAGAGGGCAAAGAGTGGCACCGCCATTGTAATGAATCCACGTAACGGCCAGATTCTGGCGATGGCCTCCTATCCGTCTTTCAACCCCAATCGACATCGTGATTACCACGAGGAAGTTCGGCGTAATCGGGCCATCCTGGAAATTCACGAACCCGGCTCAACTTTCAAAATCATCACCGCTGCCGCTGTTTTAAACGAGGGTTTGATTGATCCCCTTGAGATGATTGATTGCCGGGTGGGAACGCTCCGACTTGGAGGAAAGATTTATCGGGAGGCAAAACAAAGTTATGGTTTCCTGACGTTTGATGAAATTGTTGCCAAGTCGAGCAATGTAGGGACCATCAAGCTGGGGCTTCGTCTGGGTGACCAACGGCTCTATTCCTACATCAAACGGTTCGGCTTTGGAGAAAAAACCGGAATTGAGCTTCCCGGAGAGCAGGCTGGGATCCTTCGTCCTCCTTCGGAATGGTCCAAGATTTCCATTGGAGCTCTCTCTATTGGACAGGAAATCGGTGTGACGCCGTTGCAAGTCTTGCGGGCATTTGCAGTGATCGCAAACGGGGGCTACCTGGTCAGGCCGCAACTAGTGCAGCGCATCTTGAGCGCACAGGGGGACGTAATTCATGAGCCGGAGGTAAGACCCCTAAGAATTGTTACGCCGCAAGCTGCCTACAGGGCAAAGCATGCTTTATCCCAGGTTGTGAATATAGGAACGGGGAGGTCCGCGCAGCTCGCCGGTTATTCTTCAGCAGGCAAGACGGGGACGGCCCAAAAGTTTGTGAATGGAAGTTATTCCCGCACTCAGTTTGTGGCCTCTTATGCGGGTTTTGCCCCTGTCGACGAGCCTGCACTGGCCGCCATTGTGATGATCGACGAACCTGCGGGTGAGTATTACGGTTCACTGGTAGCGGCGCCGGCTTTCAAACAGATCATGGAGCGAGCTCTTCATTACTTGAAAATCCCTCAGGATCGTCCTGTTCATATGGAACTCGCCGCCTCAAACGACGTCTCAGTAGCAGAGGACGAGCTTTTCCCAAAGCAGCTGGAGGAAACCGTGCGGATGCTGATGGAAGAAAAAGAAGAGAAGCCCTCCAACACCGGTCACGTGGTCACCGTTGGGACTGGGTTTTTCACCCTGCCCGATTTTTCAGGGCTCTCCCTGAGAGAAGTCGCACGCGAATGCGCACGGAGAGGGGTACGTCTCAAGGTAAAAGGAAGCGGAATTGCTGTCGGTCAGAGACCGCTTCCAGGCACACAGATTTATCCGAACAGCCTATGCGAAGTTTTTTTTGCACCGGCCGGGAAGGTCCCTGGTGAGGAAAATGCGCCTAAACAAATTGCTTTCAGGACTGGCCGTTCGGGAGCGGACCCATAAAGAGTCGGATCCGGAGGTTTCCTCAATTGAATATGATTCGCGCAGGGTCCGTCCTGGTTCGCTGTTCTTTGCGGTGCCGGGGCTGGTTACAGATGGTTACCTGTATATTCCTCAGGCGCTGGAAAACGGAGCGGTGGTTATTGTTTCCAGTCGTCCAGCACCTCCAGACTGTCCGGTTCCCTGGGTACACGTGGGTGCAATGCGCACTGCGATGGCGCTGCTGGCCAATCAATTTTTTGGAAATCCTTCTGAGCGTCTCCGCTTGGCTGGCATCACAGGCACCAATGGAAAAACCACTACCGCTTTCCTGATCCACTCCATCCTTCAGCAGGTCCAGCCCTGCATCATGATCGGAACGATCAAGACCGTTGTGGGGGGAGAAGAAGCGCCCTCGGTACGAACAACGCCAGAAGCGATCGACATCCAAAAGTTGTTAAGAAGCGCTCTGGAAAAAGGTTGCAGGTGGGGTGCCATGGAGGTTTCATCTCACGCGCTCTCTCTTCAAAGAGTCTATGGATGTCACTTTCCCGTCGCTGTCTTCACCAATCTAAGTCAGGACCACCTTGATTTCCATCAGACAATTGACGACTACTTTCAAGCTAAAAACCTGCTGTTCCGGCGCGAATACAATCCGGGTATCCGGGATGCGGTAGTTAATGGAGATGATCTCTTTATCAGGAAACTGCAGGTGTCAGATAACGTGCGGTTCACCCGCTACGGATTCTCGAAAGACTATCCCGTCTATCCACGGAAATTTCAAACATCGGTTGAAGGCACGGTTCTCGAGCTGAATTTTTTTAATCGGATTCTGGAAGTTCGTAGTCCTCTCTGTGGCGAGCACAATATCTATAACATTATGGCTGCGGCCTGCGCCGCCAGTCTGCTGGGAGCTTCAGATGAAGCAATAGCCAGAGGGCTAGAGCAAGCTCAGCAGGTGCCGGGCCGTTTCGAGCGGGTGCCGCTGGACCGTACCTTCAATGTAATCGTGGATTATGCTCACACCCCGGATGCGCTGGAAAACACGTTGAAAGTTTGTGGTCGGCTAAAAAAAGGCCGTCTCATTTGCGTGTTTGGCTGCGGGGGCGACCGCGACCGTACCAAAAGGCCTCGAATGGGAGAGGCTGCGGCCCGCCTCTCCGACTACGTTATAATAACTTCTGACAATCCCCGGTCTGAACCGCCTGAAGGCATTATTGAAGAAATCTGTTCCGGAATTCCTAAAGATTTCAAGAAATTTGAGAAGTTGGTAAACCGACGGGAGGCAATTGCAAAAGCTCTTCGGCTGGCTAGGGAAGGAGACATTGTTCTAATTGCTGGAAAGGGGCACGAAGACTACCAGGAAATAGGTGCTACAAGACTACATTTCGATGATTGTGAGGTCGTGAAGGAACTTTCGTGATGGACATCAGTTTGAGGGAAGCGATCGAGTCGCTGGGGGTCCTGGTGCGTTCTGCCCCGGCGGCGCCGCAGCTGCTCTCGCGCCTACTGCCTCGCATTTCAACCGACACACGGAAGCTCCGGAGAGGAGAGCTTTTCCTGGCTTTAAGAGGGGAGCGGTTCAATGGGCACCAATTCATTGCCGAAGCCATAACCAAAGGTGCTTCTATGGTCATGTATTCGGAGGAGATGGAAACGACCTCTGCTCCCCATTGCATTTTTATTCGTGTGGCCGACACCAGAAAAGCTCTGCAAGTGCTGGGGAGACAGGTCCGTCAAATGTGGGGAAAACCTCTCGTTGCAATCACCGGCAGCGTTGGGAAGACCACCACCAAGGAGTTTGCGGTGGCCCTGCTGAGCAAACGCTTCCGTACACTGAAGTCGGAAGGCAACTTTAACAATGACATCGGCGTGCCGCTGACGCTGCTGGAGCTGGAGCCGAAACATGAGCTGGCCGTGCTCGAGCTGGGGATGAACCATGCGGGGGAGATTGACCTGCTGGGCAGCCTTTGTCTGCCGGAGACGGCTGTGATCACAGGTATAGCACCGGTGCACCTTCAATTTTTCTCCAGTGTCGACGAAATCGCCGAAGCAAAAGGAGAAATCTTACAGCACCTCGCCGTGACAGGAACGCTCGTGTATAACGCGGATGATCCCAGAGTAAGACGACTGGCAGAGCGACACACAGGTCCCAAGATCGCTTACGGGTTCAGCGAGGACAGCCAGGTGAGATTGCGAGATTTTCATTTTCAATCGGCGGATCGGATGCAGTTCGAAATGCAGATCTATGATGAGAGGCTTCGCTCTGAAGCTAGTTTTGTGGGCAGACATTTCTTGTATGCAGTTGCGGCTGCGGTGGCCGTTTCCCGGCATTTTGGAATTTCAGCTGCTGATATTGCGGAAGAGATCCAATCGTTGAAAGTTCCCTCAATGAGGGGACGAGTCCTTGAAGCTGATGGGATCACCATCTGGGACGATTCCTACAATTCGAATCCCCAGGCCCTGGCTGCGGTCCTGGAAACGGTATCTCAGCTGAAGGGCTTTCATCGAAAGATCCTGGCGCTCGGAGAAATGCGGGAGCTTGGAGCCTCCGCTCCAGAACTTCACTTTCAAGCCGGGCGCTTGGCTGCGGAATGCGGAATCGACCTGATGGTGACGGTGGGAATAGATGCGGCTTGCATGGCGGAGGGCGCCCGCGAAAGGAAGCTGCCAGCAGAGAACGTTTTCCACTTTAAGAGTTCGGAAGAAGCTGCCGAATTCCTTAGCTCGCGTATAGATGAGGGTGATTTCTTACTGGTTAAGGGTTCGCGGAGCATTGAAATGGACCGGATTGTTCGTCGGATCCTGGAACAGAGAAAACGATGATTTACCACCTGCTGTATTCGCTGCGTGATGACGTATTTATTTTCAACGTGGTCCGCTATATAACCTTCCGCACCGCGTACGCCTCAATGACCGCGCTGCTGCTCAGCCTGTTGTTTGGACCGTGGCTGATCGCGAAACTGCGAAGTTTTCAAATCAGCCAGTATATTCGGGAAGAAGGTCCTACCAGCCACAGCACCAAGGCGGGCACTCCTACTATGGGCGGAGTTCTGATCATTGTCAGCATCCTGCTTCCTACATTGCTTTGGGCGGATCTGAGTAATTTATATGTCTGGATAGCGATATTTTCGCTGCTCGCTTTTGGAGCGATAGGGTTTACCGACGATTACTTTAAGATCGTCCGAAAAAGGTCCCTGGGGTTGAAGGCCCGTCATAAGATACTGCTGCAGCTTGTGGTGGCCCTTTCAATTGGTTTGATTCTGATCACACTCAGGTCCTATCAGTTGTACAGTACTCAGTTAAGCGTCCCTTTCTTCAAGCGGTTCACGCCGGAAATGGACTGGCTGGTTTTTGGCGTCTCCACTTTTCTCCCCTTGGTTCTTTTTGTGGTAGTGGTGATCGTCGGCAGCAGCAATGCAGTCAATCTCTCGGATGGCCTGGATGGCCTGGCTTCCGGATTGGTCTTGATTGCCGCTTCGGCGCTGACGGTTCTGACCTACGTTACAGGCCACGCGGTATTCGCGGAGTATCTTGATCTCATCAAGAACACATACGCCAGCGAACTCACCATCTTTTGCGGCGCCATGGTGGGATCAATCCTGGGTTTTCTTTGGTACAACAGCTATCCAGCCGATGTGTTCATGGGAGACGTCGGCTCGATGTCCCTGGGCGGAGCCATAGGAACCGTCGCAGTTCTAATCAAGCAAGAGCTGCTGTTACTTTCCATCGGCGGCGTCTTCGTGTTGGAAGCGCTCTCGGTCATTATTCAAGTGGCGTCTTTTAAGCTGCGCGGGAAGCGCGTGTTCAGAATGGCTCCCATTCATCACCATTTTGAGCTGATGGGATGGAAAGAGTCGAAGGTTGTGATCCGCTTCTGGATTCTCGGGTTGATCTTCGCGCTGTTTAGCCTGACCACACTGAAACTGAGATGAACATAGAAGGAAAACGCGTTCTGGTGGTAGGACTGGGAGGCAGTGGCGTGGCGGCTGCCAATCTGCTCTCGCGCAAAAGAGCGCAGGTATGCGTGACCGATCTTAAGAATGCGGCCGAGCTGCGAAGCCAGGTAGAGCGGCTTGAAAAACAGGTCTCTGTTTGCCTGGGAGGACATCCGGTTGAGGAATTCACGAAAGCGGATTTCATTGTGTTGAGTCCCGGCGTTCCCCTTTCTGTACCGCAGCTGCAGACAGCAATAAAAAAAGGCATTCCTGTGTACAGCGAGGTGGAACTGGCTTACCAGTTTATCCAAGGGAAGATCATCGGGATCACCGGATCCAACGGCAAGACCACCTCCACAACCCTGATTGGAGAGTTGCTCAAGAATGGCGGTTTTTCCTGTGTGGTTGCCGGCAATATCGGTTCCGATCGGGCGCTGAGCCAGTTCGTAGACAACTCTTCCAAACGAACTATGTTCGTTGTTGAGCTCTCTTCCTTTCAGCTTGAGACAATCAAAGATTTCAAGTGCGACATCGCCGTGCTCTTGAACATCACTCCGGATCATCTGGATCGGTATTCCAGTTTTGAAGAATATGCGCGTGCAAAGGAGCGAATTTTCTTAAATCAGGACTCGGATGGCTATGCTGTTATCAATGCCGACAGCGAGCCTGCGTTTCACATGGCGGCGGGTCGTCGCGCCCGAGTATTCTTGTTCAGCCGCAATAAAGACCTCGCTGAAGGTGCATTCATAAGAGCAGGAAACTTAGTTATCCGCTGGAATGGCACAGAGCAGCGTCTAATGCCAGTGCATGAGGTCAGGCTGAAGGGGAGCCATAACCTTGACAATGTTCTGGCATCAGCGGCAGCTGGATACCTGTCAGGGGTCAGTGGCGAAATTATGGCCAAAACTTTCCGCAATTTTGCGGGAGTTGAGCACCGCCTGGAACTGGTGCGCACTTTAAAGGGAATCGAGTTTTATAACGATTCGAAAGCAACCAACGTCGATTCGACCTTGCAGGCGTTTTCGGCTTTCGAGCAGCCGCTGATTGCGATCATGGGAGGAAGGGACAAAGGTGGGGATTTTTCTGTTTTAGGCGATGTGGTCAAACGGCATGTGAAGCTGATTGTCTTGATAGGCGAAGCCAGTGGGAAAATCGCCGCCGCACTGAAAGGGATAGTTTCCTTCGCGCAGGCACAAAGCATGCAGGAAGCAGTGGAGCTGGCGTTCAGGAGTGCGCGAGAGGGAGACGCTGTTTTGCTGAGTCCAGGTTGCGCCAGCTTTGACATGTTTGAAAATTTTGAACATCGCGGAAGGGTATTCAAGGAAGCAGTAAGCGGCTTGGCGTGATCTTCTAGTGTCCCGTCCCATTTAATTATTGACAATATGGTGACATCATGATTAAATGCCGACATGTTTGCACGCGCCACGGCTCTTTCCGTTGATGAAGCCGTCAAACGGCAGCTGGAGTCCCTGGCTCGTGCGGGAACA
>JACQSY010000034.1 GCA_016211085.1 Acidobacteriota bacterium
TCTCGCTCCCCAAGACTGTACCTCTTGTGAACATCCAGTGCGATATACTCATTCATGGCGCGCCTCCTTTTAAATTAGCCCTCGCCAGTTTACAACTGGCCACTTAAAGGCGCGCTTTCATACTTTCACTCCACAGCTCAAACCCAGGAAAAAATACGTGAGCGCATTTGAGAAATGCTGACCTATTATAAGTATCCGTGCCGGAACTTCCTGAAGTAGAAACCATAAGAAGGGGGCTGGTTCGCAAAATAACAGGTCGACTGATTGTCGACGTGTCCTTTGGAAGTCGTGATGCCATCCGAAGAATAATTAATATGCCGCCGAAAAAGTTCCTCCGGAAACTGAAACGCCGGAAGATCACCGGCCTGCGGCGCCGGGGAAAATTTATCATTTTTGAATTGGAGTCCCACTTTCTGGTTATTCATCTCGGAATGACAGGTCAGCTGACTTTGCGTGATCCCCGGAAAAACGATGAGCCGTTTGTTCGCCATCCGGCGACCGGGTTGCAACGGACACGCCAGCATCCGCCTGATCGCCATACGCACGTTGCGTTTTTTCTTGAAAACGGAAATTCGTTGCTTTATCGCGACACTCGCCAGTTTGGCAGAATGTTTCTGGTCAGGAGTGCAGACTATAAGGACTTTTTTGGCAAACTGGGTTTAGAACCTTTTACACCCCAGTACCGCCTTTGCGCTTTCGCCGAGCGACTCAAGAAAAGAAGGCTTCCTATCAAGGCGCTACTCCTGGATCAATCGTTTGTTGCGGGCGTCGGAAACATCTACGCTGATGAAGCCCTTTTTGAAGCGGGCATTCACCCTGCCAGGCTCGCCTGTTCTCTTTTGCCTGACGAACAAGAACGACTCTTTAAAGCTTTGTCATTGGTTTTACGGCGTGGCATCAGGTACGGCGGAACCAGCTTTCGCGACTACGTCAATGCTCAGGGAGAAACAGGCCAGAACCAGGAAGATTTGAGAGTCTACGGACGTGAGGGCCAGCCATGCTTCCGATGTGGGGGGCCCGTCACTAAGATAATGCTCAGGCAGCGTGGAACCCATTTTTGCTCTGCCTGCCAGCGTCCACATCCCTATTGATGGGCCCAGAGGCACTTGTTGACGGGCCTGAAAAGACGCGCCTGCGCCGGCACTGATTCAAGTTGTCCAACGCGAGCGGAGTAAGCGCCGCTTACAAACTTCGTAATTTTTTCTTGGCGCCGTCACGCCGGCGTCTCTGAAAAGCACGCCGCGGCTGCGCCGAAAATCGCTATGGATTATAAGTTCGACTACTAAGGAAGAACTAGTCGGCCCGGTCGCCCTGAACTTCAACGGGCTCAACGTCGATCACCTGATCTGAAGAGAACACTCTTTGCTTTGCGAGTGGGGGCTCGATTTCAACACCCAGCTCAATCAATTCCTCTCGCTTCTTGAGATCCGCCAGAAAAGAAGCCGGAGAATCCTGGGCTGGAGCATGGGCCGGAAATGCTGGAGCGCCTACAGAAACGCCGTGACGCCGATGTTGACGCCGGCGGGCAATGAGACTGGCTACGCCGAAGCCTAGTAAGAAAACCGAGACAACCAGAACGATCAATGCGGGTTCTGTCATACAGTCACTCTTCTAGCCCTTGCGTCTTCTTTCCGTTACGTTTGGTTTTTTCCTCAGGTTCAGATAGACCCATCCGCCTTTCTGCTTCGCGTATTTCACTCACCAGCTGCTGGAAATCGCGATCATCCTGAGCGCTGAGGAAAGTGGTGGAGAATTCTTCAGTTGCGCGGCGGAGACTTTTTGCTCCTACGTTGTTGATACTGAGGCTGTAAAAGCGGCTTCCACAGTTATCGCACTTGTACGGGCGCAGCAAAAAGAAAGGCAGAATTCTTTTCTCGAGAAGGCCGACCTGGGTACTTTTTCGTAAAGTATCACTTCTTCGACAGCTCGGACACTTCAGTTCGGAACCGTGTCCTTCTGAAAGCAGCCCGTTAAACAAGGACATAGATGATAGCACCCGGTCAGTTTAGGCACAATCGTACCAACCGCGATCCGCTGCTTCAAACTGGGTGCTCCCTCGAGTAATATGATACCACCAGGGAGCGCTCATATCCCTGCGAAAAATAAGGGATCTTCATCCCGGCCGCACTGCCACTGAATCAATCCAGATGATCCCTTTAATCTTGTTGTCAATTTGGCGGCTGGGCCGTCTCTTGAACTGAAGTCGAAGAACCCGTGCCGGCGCGGCGTTTCGAAAAGCTGCTCGATAAACTGTTGCGGAAGTAGTGCCTCGAATCTGAGGCGTTTCCACGATTGGATTTCCGGTCGTAACTTCAGATATTTCAAGAAAAACACCTTGTTCCGTAGTCAAGTTTTCCGATCTGGCCCAGAATACTACCTCAAGGGTCTGTTGTGTTTCGGCAAAAAAACGATGTGACGGACCGTTAAAGTTCAAGTTTTCAGTGCCTTTGAATTCAAGCTGTAACGCAGTCGACAATGATTCACCTTGCTTTTCGGCCCGCCTGACCTCGAAGCTTCTGGTCTCTGATAAGGGCACTTCCCAATCAAAAAATGACGGGAGGAACAGCTGTTCGAAATTGCCGTTCCACAGAAGATTTCTGCCGGCTTCAAAGTCTGGGTCGCGGATGTCGTTTGTTCTGTTAAGGAGCACCCACTCCTTACGTGCCTCGGGAAGGTTCCGCTGAAGCAGGTACTCTATATAGAACAAGCCTTCCGACACGCTGGGGTGGTTCCGGGAATCCCGAAGTTCGTCCCAGTATCTGTGCAGGTCGGCCGGCGAAGCGATTCTCCCCGGAGGTTGTTGCCGGACCAGAAACTTCAGTCTTAAGAGCAGGGAGTCATGGTCTTTGGGCCACAGCTTCTCGATTTGCTTGAGCGAAATGCCGGCCTGCCAGAGCAAAGCCAGGGAAGGTTCACGATAAGCAGCGTCCAACCTCATCGTTTCCACAATTTGTTCCAACAACTGCTCCCCTTTGCCAAGACGCAAATAAAAATTTGCCAGGCGCCATCGATAGGTGGAGCTGCGAGGATTCAAACGGACGGCTTGGCGATAAGCCTGCTCTGTTTCTTCGGTGCGTCCTGCAAATTCATAGCAACGTCCCAATTCAAGCCAGTACTGCCAGCTGTACGGATTCAGGTCACAGGCCTTTTGAAGGTGAGTGCACGCCTCCTGGAGATTTAGAAATCCCAGTTGATCCCGGTAGAGAATTCCCAGGCGGAAGTGATACTGGTGCTGGTTGGGAGCCCACCGGATGGCCTCTTTAAAGTCCTGCAACTGCAAAGGCCTTTCAACGAGCCGGGCTGCTCTCCAGTTGGAGTAAGCATGCCAGGCGCTCGCCAGCAAGACCAGCGAGAGGACAGTCCGCGGAACCCATAGCCACCTGGAGGCAATCTTAATCATAAGACCGTCCCGCCGCCTCCCGCCCGAGAGAATGCCTGAAATCCAGGCCCCAGGAAAGCCCCGTAACAGCGCTGAAAAACATCAGGTTGGCCGGAATCTGTAAATTGAAGTCAAATAAGCTGTGCACAAGAAGCGCAAACATGCTTCCGGCACAAGCCAGGGAGATCCCTTGGGTCCACGGTTCGCGTGACCTCACAAAAATGCGCACGGTGCGGAAAAAACGCCAGAAAATAAACAACCATGCCAACACCGCCAGAGGCAGCCCCCACTCGGCTGCGGCGTGAAGGTAGTCGTTGTGAGCATAAGAGAAAAGAACATTGGGGTCGGTGGTCTGGTAGCGCCGGAATTTCCACTCAAACATGCCAGGGCCTGCACCCCATAAAGGCTCGTCCTGGATCATCCGCAAGACGTCGCGATACAGCACTATTCGGCGGGGCATGTCGGATGAGGCAGTGCTCATCCGGACCACCAGGCGGTCCATCCCCACCCATAAGCCCAGAGTTCCAATCGCCAGTAGCAGCCCCCAGCCCAGCTGGCTGCGAGCATGATGATGGCTGGACCGGCGTGCCGCCATCAGAATCGAAACCAGACCGATGGTCGTTATCAGAACAAAAGTTCCCGCTCGGGAAACTGACAAAAGCACTGCCAGTCCAAAAAAAGAGCACGACATCAGCACCACCCAGGACCATGCCAGCAACTCCGAACGGTCAACACCGCCCAATCCCTTGCGCGCATACACCGCATAAAAAGCTCCCAGGGCAAGGGGCAGCGTCATGTTCAGGAGTCCTGCGAAGTGATTGGGATTGATAAAGGTTCCCGAAGCAATATCGCCTTGGGCCCGAGCGTAGTCGCCAATATAGTCATAACCGGCCAGCGACTGAAAAAGTCCATAACCCGCCTCCAGGCTCCCCAGCGCAATCAGAAGGAACAGCATGAGCTTGGTGGCGAGAGGGCTGGAGGAGGTGGAAAAAGTCGACACAAGCAAAGCACACCAGCCCACCAGTGCTACAAAGTAGGCTGGCGAAACGGTTCTAAAGTTCAAAAGGGCGCCGAGGCCCAGAAACAGGCCCCCGCCGAGGAAGAGTATCAGCAGCCGGGAATTCTTAAAGGTCCTATAGGGAACCACCCACAGCAGAAGCAATGTCGGCGGCAAAAGGAGCAGGAAGCTTTCGAAAATAAAGCGGTGTTGAACCGATCCGAAATGATACAAACTCCACCCCAGCACCGCTGCAAAGAAGATTTCGGAAAAAAGATAAATCCACGACGAGAGTTGACGAATCTCGCGCTGGATCTCCATCAGTGAGGAAAGATTCCCGGGTGGAAGGAATCCTCAGGGAGTGCGGATAACAGTCTGAGTGGCGACGCTGGGAATAATCCCCAGGAGTCCATAGCCAATAGACTTGATGGTGCTGCCAGGAATAAAAATGATGTCGTCAGGTTTGATTGCAAAATCAGGTTTGCGACCCTTCAGAATGTCTGAAAAATTTACTTGAAGTTCCTCGCGGCGTCCCGTCCCGTCATAACGTACGAGGACTCCCTTGTTCATTTTCGCGGTCCTGATTGGCCCGCCTGCCAGAGCCATCGCCTGGCTGACCAGCAGCACCTGTTCGTCGGGCATGGCGTAAGCCCCCGGACTCATGACTTCGCCAATCACATAAAAGCGCGAAGGCAGCTTCTCAGGGATATAGATAATGTCGCCGCCTTCAATGGGTATATTCTGGCTCAGCGCATTTTCCTCAAACAAGGCCCGCAGGTTTACTGTAAGAATCGACTGATCGCCCTTGGGATCCTTACTGTTTCTTGCAGCTACAGTCTGGAGGCCGCTTTCCGGATTGGGTCCTTTCCCGCTGCCGCGATTGTCTTCAACTTCCTCTTGCGACTCTTCCGGAGCTTGCCGGGAAAGATTAATCCCATTACGGTAAATGGTGGCCTGATCAGCCGCACGATCCGTCTTCAATCCGCCGGCTAACGCGATAACATCCAGGAGATTCAAAGGACGCGCAATCTCATAAAGTCCCGGCTCATTCACCGCCCCTAGAATGACGACTGACTGCGACTGATACTGGCTTACAAACACGGACACCTGCGGGTTTCGAATGAACCGGCCGTCCAGCAACAGCGTCAGTTTTTCTTCCAATTCTGGGACGGTCAACCCGGCAACGTAAATCTTGTTCACGTAGGGTAGCGTGATGAACCCAGAAGCGCTGACGCGCCGCGTAAAGTGAAAATTCTCAACGCCGAAAACACTGATCTCCAGTAGATCCCCAGGTCCCAGCGGATAGTCGGAGCTGCTTGATGCTCGCGACCCCTGGGCTAGAACCAAAGCGCTCAAGTTGCCACAGGCAAGGAGCACTACGAGGATCAACACTGGAAGACGAATGATTTTCATGTTAGGGCTTAAGCCGCCGAATCCTTTCCGTGATGATAGTAGTCGTACTGATAGTAATAACGATAATAATAAGAGTAATGGGTGTCGTGAATGTTCACATTGTTAATGATGGTACCCAGAATGGTCGCTCCGACTCCCAACAGATTCAGGCTTGCCTTCTTCACGGCATCGCGCGGCGTCCGTCCGCCTTGAATCACCAGGATAGTCCCATCCACGTGAGGAGAAATCACCAGAGGGTCAGTCACCGAAAGAATCGGCGGACTGTCGATAATTACATATTCAAAGTACTGCTCCAGTAACTTCAAAGCATTCAGCATGCGCGTCGACCCAATCAGTTCCGCCGGGTTGGGCGGGATGGGACCCGAAGGGATGATGTAGAGGTTCGGGAAAGCTGTATTGCGGATTTGGGAGCCAAGGTCGGAGTTACCGGACAGGAACGCGCTCATCCCGTGCTGCTCTGTGCTGACTCCGAAGATTCTACCGAGAGAAGGCCGCCGCATGTCGAGATCAATCACCAGCGTTCTGGCGCCGGTTTGCGCCATCACGATCGCCGTGTTGACCGCAGTTGTAGTCTTACCTTCCCCAACCAGGGCCGAAGTTACCAGGATGATCTTGGGACGGCGATCCGAGTGCGACAGGAGGATCGAGGTACGAAGCGAACGATAGGCTTCCCAAACTTGCGCACGGGATTCCAGGTGACGGTAGAGCAGAATAGGTGCCGCCTTGAGCCTCCCTCGCCTGTCGGTCAGCAGCTTTCGATCGCTGCGATCCAGGAAACGCCCCATGGCCGGAATCACGCCCAGGCTGGGAAGACCCAACAGCTGATCAATCTGTTCGGGACTCTTGACGGTGTTGTCCAGAGACTCGAGCAGGAAAACCAGCCCCAGTCCCGGAATCAACGCGAAGATGAAGCCAATTGCCAGATTGAGTTGGGTCCTTGGAATATAGGGGGAGCGTGGAACCTCAGCGGCGTCAACGATATGAATATTGCTTGATTTCAGGCCCGCGGAAACCCCTGCCTGTTTGAGACGCTGCAACAGCCCTTCATACAGCTGTTTGTTGGTCTCCACTTCACGTTGCAAAATATTGTACTGAATGGATTCTTGACGAAGCTGATTGGCAAGCTGCTTTTGTTCTTCCAACGCTCTTTCCAGACGCCGATTGTGATCCAAAGCGATGGCATATTCCGTTCGAGCTTGCTCGATTGCCTGCGTCCGTTCCTCATTGAGCAGCTTATTCACCTCGGCGATTTCACGTTTTATCTGCACGACCTCGGGCCACTCTGAACCAAATCGTGTGGTGAGTGCTGCCAGACTTTGTTCCAGGGCGGATAGACGCGTCTCCAGCCCGGCAATCACAGGGTTTTTCAGGCCGGGTGGGAAATTCTCCAAAGTAGCATTGCGAACCGTTTCGTACCGCGCCGATTGCGAGATCAACTGGGTCTGAACCCGTGTCATCTCCTGGTTGATGTCAGCTAAGTTCTGGGTGATTAGTGTCTGGCGCTCGGAGAGATTCAAAGTGTTGTGAGCACGACCGTAGTTCACCAGATCTTGCTCCGATTTCTCGACTTTGATCTTGAGGTCCTGAAGCTGCTTTTGGAGGAAGTCAGTTGCCTTGATGGTTGCTTCGTAATTCTTTTCGAAATCTTCCTGGATCACCTCATCCGTCATGGTGTTCACCACCCTCGATGCGAACTTCGGATCGTGGGAGGTGTAGCTGATCTCGATGAGCCAGCTGTTCTTCATGATCTGGAGCTGGAGACTGGAGAGAAAACGGTCGACGGCGGCCGCATCGCTTTCACTGCTCCGATCGGTCGGAGGTTGAGGAGGGGGAGCCGCTTGATTCTGGGGTGCAAAAAGCCTGCCGATCATACCGCTGACCGAAGGAAGCTTTTGGGAGAAGAATCCCGGACTCGGAGAAAAGTTAAAAGAAGGGTCCTCGGACAGGTTCAAGCGCCGGACCACTCGTCTTCCCATCGTGCGGCTCTTCATCGCCTGGAATTTGGTCTGTAAATAAAATTCGTCGTAAAAGCCCCCGCCCCCAAACGAAGTTTCTCCGACCGACTCATAAGGAAGGACGTTCGGAACATCCGGGGCCACCTGGATGGTTGCGCTGGCGCGATAAAGGGGCGTCGTGGATACAGTCTCAATGATGACGCCTGCCATCACGGTAAAGACCACCGCCAGGAGGACCCACTTTCGCTTCAGAATGACTTGGAGATAGCGGCGGAGATCAAAACTCCCCCCGAGTTCCGGCGACCACGTACTCTGCTGCAGAGTGTAAGTGGGTGCTGGAACTAAGCTCGGCTCCCGCTTGACCAGATCAGGCATTCTTAGAACACTCCTCAAAAAAAACTATACCAATTCGCAAATCAGTCTTCCTATGGAGTTCCGGAACCGCTGGGGCTCACCGGACTCGCAGGTTTCTCTTCGCGGCCAGCCGCCACGGTCGCGGCGGCGCTCATTAAAGAGGCCGGAGACATGGAAACGGCAGATGTGAATGACTGTGAGAGCCCTCCTGCCGCAGGCCTGGCTGCTGCTGCGGCTCCCATACCACCACCAACCTGTCCCTGGGGCCGCATCGCCGTATCCGCACTGCTCACTGGTAGTACCGGGACACCGAAGCCACCACGTCCCGCCACCAGTTCCTCCTCTTCTTGCATGCCTTCTTCTGGTCGACGAGCCAGTGCTTCCTGACCTGCACGCCGTTGCATAGGAGCTCTCTCCGTAGCAGCTCTGCGGACTTCTTCCTTAGGCAATGGGAAGGAAAGGATATTTCCTACCGAAGCTTCCACGAGTTCACCCCTAACGTTGATGAAGGTGAAGCTTCCCGCCAACACCGTTACTCGAGTCTTTCCGGAAGGCATTCTTTCAAAGTAAGCAGTGGAACTGAATGCAAACTCCAACACCTCACCTGTTGTCAGGTGCACCACGGCACGATCCACTTCGGTAGTCTTTAGAACGGTACGGTTCAGAAGCGTTGTCCCTGAGGGAACGCGTAACCCGTTTAATTCTACTTCCCGGGCAATAACCTGCCCCAGCACGGCGACGGGAGTTGGATCCTCCAGTAAAGCTGGGTCAATGACTCCAACGGAAGGGGCTCCTCCCGTTGTAGATGCGCCTCCCCCAGCAAACAAAAAACCATGAAAGAAGAGTGCCACCGTCACCAGCAGCTTCTTGGGTCGAGTCATTTTTTTTACGCCCCCAGTTCACTTTCTGTCAGTATAGACTATACGCCCAATCCTATTGTAACTATAAGAGGGGTCCACGTCAACAAACAAAACGATTATAAACTACCTTAACCCATCCGGGCTAAACTCGATGGGCTGTCGCGTCAAAAAAGATCTCTTTCATGTGATTTTTCTGAGACTTACCTTGTATTGGCTGCGTTGGCCGGATTTGCAAAATGTGGAAAACGCGATGATATAATTACCGCTTCTTCTTTCAGCACGGTTCTGTAAAACCTTTTCGGGGCAGGCCACCCATCCCCGGTGTCGTGAGGCGGGCACATGTAAGTGACGGGCGCGAAGCGCCAGAGAGTCTGGCGAAAGACTGGACTGTCCGGACTCTGAGGGCGCACGAAGCGGCAGTGAAAGTGAGCGCTTGGCTGGGGTAGGACCGCTCCGGCCGGCGCACCTCTCAACGCACCACAACAGCTGGGTGGTCTGAGCTGTAGGGAGTGTAAGAAATGTACGGTGTTGATTCTAAAAAAAGTGAGATTTATTTTTAGGCTTCGCTCAAATATGACAGGGGAGTTTTGTACCGTCTATTCATCATGAGGCTGATCTGCAAAGCTGGCCTTGGCCCAGGCAGCTGTACCCGCTGATGCGCCACACCATCACCGTCACTAACTTGAAAGGCGGCGTGGGCAAAACTACTGTAGTCGTTTCCCTCGGCGCGGTGCTGGCACAACGTGGCTACCGAGTTTTACTCGTCGACACCGATAGCCAGGGGCACCTTTCCATCTCCTTTGGGTTGAAGCATACACACGGGTTGTGGGAACTGGTTTCCGGCCGCACCGCTCCCAAAGACGTGATCTATAAAGTAGGGAAGGGTCTTTTTATCATTCCTTCCGACCGCCGCACGGTGGCGATTGAACAACTCTTGGTCACTGCTCGTGACCGGCATACGGTGCTTAGCAAGCAGCTGAAGCGCCTTCCCCCCTTTGATGTTGTCATCCTGGACACCAGCCCCTCACTTTCCGTGCTGCTCCAAAATGCGCTTTATTTCAGTCGGAATATTTTGATTCCCGTTTCAATGGATTACTTTGCGGTTCTCGGGGCAACCCAATCGCTGGACCTGCTCCGCAGCCTTGGAAAACAAGTGGGAGCTCAGTGTAATATCCTGGGGGTGGTTCCTACGTTTGTGGATCGGAGGCTGAAGATCACCGAGACGATGCTCACCCATATCGACGTGATTTTCCGGCAGCGTGGAATTCATGTTTTCGGCGGCATTCGTATTGATGCCAACGTGAGAAAAGCCTCGGCGCGCCACCTGACGATTGTCGATTTTGATCAGAGGAGTCGCGCCGCGTTGGATTTTAAAGCGCTAGCTGACGATCTGGAAACCTATTTCAGTTTCGGCGCTAACGGCTTGCGAGCGTCTCAGAAGTGATCAGGCCGGATAGCTACTCGTCCCACGGATGGGCCACTTCCAGATAATCAGGCGGTGTCTCTGGCAACTCTTTTGTACTTTTCTTTGGCGCGATCGGTTTTTCGGCAGGTTTTTCCACGGTCTTTTTGCGGGGAGCGGGAGCAGGTTTTCCCAGCACATTAATCGCTTCTTCCAGGCTGGCGACACTTTCTTGCTGTTGAGCCAGGGTTTCCTTCAACGTACCGATCTCTACCCGAAGCTGCTTGACGATGTCGTTTAGCGTGTTTGCATGTGCCTCGCGCGTGGCTATGGCGTCACGCAAGCGCTCGATTTCCGAACGTCGTTCCTTAAGTGTTTCGCCTGTTAAAACTTCAATGATATTTGGCATGGTGTCAGATAGGTTATTGAGGCAGCTTCAAGCTGTCAACACTTATGTTTTTTGGTCTTCCCATTTTTTTTGGCCGCCCCGCCGTAGCAGGGCTTTTCAGAGGCACGAGTGTAACGAGCGCTCCCGCAGCCATAAACGCAAGCGCTTACTCCGCTGGCTGTCTCAACACCAGAAAATGGTGTTTTTGAGGGATACTCGAATCATTACTTTGGGCGATATCGTTGATCGTGTTGCTCACGGTTTCGTTTTTGAGACAGTCTCCTTGGAGTGCGGCCGCACGAGGCCGCTTCGCTCGCGGGCGACGTGTCGCCCACGAGGAAAAGCGGTGACCTGTCCCCGCACTCCAAAAACCTGGAAAAGAGCGCTCCTGCAGCCATAAACGCGAGCGGCTTACGCCGGCGCTCCGCGCACGTCCCTGGTGAGCTGGCGACTTCAGGCAATAGAGCCGAGGTGGGAAAGGATGCCCACTTCCATTAAAACCTGCTTTGGATGTTCAGATGCAAGTGTTAAAGTTACCGTGAATTTTGTCCTTTTAACTTTTGTGGCTTCTGACTGTTAGGACTGAATGGGAAAAACGGAACATAGGAAAAAGCAACAACAGAAGAAAAAAGCTACCAAGGACGATTCCAAAAAGTCAGACTTGGCCGACGAGCTTAAGCCTCCGCCACTTCGCGATTTTTCTGAGTTGATTGAGGACGACCCGATGAAGATTTTCTTTCATGGGATCGGTCCTGGCGCGGAGATTGAATCCAAGGCTGAGGAGCTCAAGGAAGAGCCTGCTGAGGAGATTCCGCCGGCAATCAAGTCCAAGAGCCAGTCTCCTTCTGCGGAGGAAACGCCTCGGAAAGCAAAACAAGAATTGCGCCCGGAGGGAAAGCAACGGTTAGAAAAGCCTCCCCAACCGGAAGAGGCGCTCCGCGCCGCACCTACCAAGAGGCCGCCCTCTGCGCGGGAGGAAGAAAAGGAAGTGCAAGCCACGGTCGAACCGCCGACCGCCAGGGAACCTCCCGAGGCACCGGCCGAAGAACCACTTCGCCAAGCCGCCCAGGCGGTGGAAGAGGTCATCTCTCAAAGTCGTTTTGAGCCCAAGTTTGAATTTGACAAGAAAGAAAGTACACCTTCTCCCAAGGCCGAAGAAAAGGTGGCTACCCCGAGGCCTCCGCGCGTCGCCCGGATTGACAATTTTGTCCTCATTCCTCTCTGGTACTTCTTTCTTGCCATCTTTCTCTGCGCCGCCATTGTAGGATCCCTGGTTTTCTTTCTCTCCTCCTAACGTTTGACATACCTTCTTTTCAAGAACGACTGCCGCTAGACTTAGACTAGGAGCCTGCGCGGCAGAACAGAGTCACGACCGTGAGGGAGTGGCCCTGAAGCCTTTGGCTGCGGGGCCGCTTGCTGACGCGCGCGACTCCGAACACTGTGAAGAAAAGATTACCCGGCGCATGAATAATGCCTGGTCACCTTGTTTAATCTCAAAAAGTTTAAGCTGATATTCCGAAGAGTCTCCAGATGGATCGGTGACGTTCAAGCCCGCGTCATTTTGACGCTGTTTTATTTTGTACTGTTGGCTCCATTTGCCATCGTGCTGCGATTGAGCAGCGATCCGCTTTCCATGAAAAGAAGTTCGAGGCCATCGTGGAAGCCAAGGGATGAAACAGGCAGCGAGTTTGATAGGTTTTCTCGGCAGTTCTGATGAATCTTCTGGGGATCTCCTGCTACTTTCACGATGCGGCAGCAGCGTTGGTGCGAGATGGGAAGGTTGTTGCCGCTGCCGAAGAAGAACGTTTCTCCAGGATCAAACACGACTACGGATTTCCTCAGAGGGCCATTGATTTTTGTCTGAGTCACGCCCGAATCGACGCTGGGGAGCTTGACTACGTTGTTTTTTTTGAAAAGCCGTTCCTTAAGTTTGAACGCCTGTTACTCTCATCAATGCAAACCTTCCCCCGTTCCCACGCGGTCTTCAGGGAAGCCATGGTGGGCTGGCTGGGTGATAAGCTGTGGATCAAGCATCTGATTCAGAGGCGGCTCAACCTGCCCGCGTCCAAGATCCTATTTTCTGAGCACCACCTCTCTCATGCCGGCAGCGCCTTTTTTTGTTCGCCGTTCGACGAAGCGGCCGTGCTTACAATTGATGGTGTGGGTGAGTGGGCCACTGCTGCTTATGGAGTGGGTAGGAACACTAGCTTGCGCTTATTGCGGGAAATTCGATACCCCCACTCGTTGGGACTTCTCTACAGCGCATTCACCGCGTTTCTTGGATTTGAGGTCAACGAGGGAGAGTACAAGGTCATGGGGATGGCGCCCTTCGGCCAACCCCGATACCTGGATAAAGTGCAAAAACTGATTCACCTTGCTAATGACGGAAGTTTTCAGCTGGACCTGGATTATTTTTGCTTTCACCACTCTATAAGCAGAACATTCAATCAAAAGTTTGAATCTTTATTTGGAAAGCCTCGTGATCCAGAAGAACCCTTTTTTACAGAAACCACCGGTTTTCCTTCCTATCTGGGAAACCAGCCCTCCAATGCAAATGGGCTGGCAGAACGCAACCAGTACTATGCCGACGTGGCGGCAAGTATTCAGAAGGTTACGGAAGAGGTCCTCCTCAAAATGGCGCGTCGGGTTCACGACGAGACAGGACTGGAAAAGCTCTGCCTGGCTGGCGGGGTGGCATTGAACAGCGTGGCCAATGCGAGAATTTTTCAGGAGACTCCTTTCCAGGAGATCTACATTCAACCGGCTGCCGGGGACGGTGGAGGAGCGCTGGGCGCCGCCCTTTACGCATACCACGCGGTGCTGGGGAAGCCCCGTAATTTCGTCATGGATCACGCCTACTGGGGTCAGGAACATTCCTCCAGAGAAATCGCCCAGTTCCTGTCAGGCAATGGAATCAAGGCATCTCGTTTGAGCCGGCCGCAGCTTGTTGAACAAACCGTGGGGCTTCTAGAGAAAGGAAAAGTTGTGGGATGGGTACAGGGAAGATTTGAGTGGGGACCGCGCGCATTGGGCAATCGCAGCATTTTGGCTGACCCTCGGAGAGCGAACATGAAAGATATCGTCAATACAAAAATAAAGTTTCGCGAGCCGTTCAGACCCTTTGCTCCTTCAATCCCCGTCGAGAATGTCTCTGAGTACTTTGAAGTGAAGAACCCCCGGTCCCTGTATCCATGCAGATTCATGCTTTTCGTGCTGGACATCCGTGGAGAAAGAAGACCCTGCATACCCGCAGTCACACATGTGGACGGCACCGGCCGTCTGCAAGCGGTTCACGAGGATACCAACCCACTCTACCACCAGTTGATTCGATCTTTTGGTCAGGCTACCGGGACCCCCGTCCTGTTAAATACGTCCTTTAATTTAAAAGGGGAGCCGATCTGTAACACACCCCAGGAGGCGTACCAGACATTTCAGCGTAGTGATATGGACGTGCTGGTCCTGGGCGATTGGATGATCGAGAAACCTTAGTGTCGTGGCGCAATCTGTGCTAATTTTTGCAAGGTCGGGCTCGAACCTGGGAACGGCCCTGTGTTGAGGATTCTACAAGAATGAATTGGAGTGACAGCCTGCGGGCGCGATTGAGCATTGCGCGTGAACTGATACAGTTTTTCTGGGAATACAAATGGTGGTGGATTGCTCCAATGATCCTGGTGTTGCTGTTGTTCAGTGCGTTGATCATATTTGCTCAGAGTTCTGCTCTGGGCCCCTTTATTTACACACTTTTCTAATAAGTTGCTCCGTCTAGCCCCGTCTGGCCCGCATTATTCATGCGCCGGGTAATCTTCTCTTCACAGTGTCGGAGCCGCGCGCGTCAGCAAGCGGCCCCGCAGCCGAAGGATCCAGGGCCACTCCCTCACGGTGGTGGCTCTGTTCTGCCGCGTAGGCTAGCGCCGTTTCTTCTGGCTGGGATTTCGTGCATTTTGACAATCAGTCTGGCTGAGTTTGGAGTCCGGCAGCTTTTTCCGCAAGCCTTGATCTTTCCCTGGCAGGACGATGTTGAAGGAATCACCGCGCCCCGGCCGGGCGTAAGGGGCCGGTACATGGTTCCCGGGGCTTTTGATGTGACCGCCTCCTTCTCAAAACAACGTTTTCGAGGAAGCCGAATCTACTCCAAGATAAAACCTGATTCGACTCTGCGGGTTGCTGTTTTAGGAGATAGCTTTACCTTTGGTTATGGCGCCGGCGACGCAGAAACTTACCCGGCGCAGCTGGAAATGGTGTTGAGGAACAGTTTTTCTTGCGGCTCACAAGTGGAAGTCATTAACGCCGGAAACGGCGGAACCGGAACCGGCGAGCAGGCCCTTTGGTATACCACTTGGGTGAGGCAATTCCATCCCGATGCTGTGGTGCTGTCCGTGACCGCCAATGACCTGGACGATGATCAGCATAAGACTCTATTTCATATGCGCGGTTCCAAAGAAGCCCTGCCTGAGAGCCGCGAGGGGATAGCGCGGCAAGCTTCAACTCTTCGCCGCCTGCGTGCCATCGTGAAATCGATTCCCGGTTACAGTTGGCTTTCCCAGCACTCACAACTGCTCGCTTTGATGAGGAATGCTGCGTCTCAGGCAATTCAAGGCTATCGGCGCTTCAGCTTGGCCGAGGTGAAAGTTCTTGAGAGCGACCCAGCTGCGCTCTTTAAGGCTGAGGTCCGTTGGCTGAAGGCGAGAGTTCAGGAGGACCACGGCGTACTAGCGATTGCCTTCCTTCCCAGTCGCGAAATGTTTTACCCTGGTGTCAACGTAGACAAAATACGACACAAATCGAAATGGATCACAGGGCTTTTGGAGAAAGTATGCCGGACTGAAGGTATCCCTTTCCTGGATCTGACCATACCTATGTCGAAACAGGTTGCATCCCTGCCGGAACCTTTGTACCACTCAGGATTAGACGCACACCCCACACCGCGCGGTTATAGGGAAATGGCAGTGCAAGTGGGATTCTTGCTTAAAGAGGTCTTAGGAAACCACTGCAAGGCTTTTAAGCCTCTCGCTGCTTATTGATGCTAAGACGTATTCTCCTCAAACTGAGCCTGTCCTGTTTGCTGGTCCTGCTATTTTCCGAGGCCGTCCTCAGGATCCAGGAACCGTACTGGAACTTGATGAAGCTCCATTTCAATGTCTATGCACAGTTTGTTACTCATCCTGAATGGGACCATTGGCTTCGCCCCTCATCTAATTTCGAATACAGGTTTTCAGGTGACAATCATGAAGGCCAGCAGGAAATTTTTCGCTATCGGGTCGATAGATACGGCTGCCGCTATCCTACCGACGTCTCCCTTGACAAACCTTTAGGGACAATGCGAGTCATTGTCATGGGCGATTCATTTACTCAAGGTTACTATTACCAGGACACCGTAGCGGCGGCGCTCGAAAGAAAGCTCCAAGCAAAGCTGGGCTCTCGAGTGGAAGTGCTCAACTGTGCCAGCTCTTCCTATAGTCCACTGCTTCACTATGCCAGGTTCACGAGGCAACTGGTCCATCTCTCACCTGACGCTGTGATAGTCAATGTGGACCTCAACGACGTATACGATGATTATTGGCGTTATCGATCCAGGGTTGGAACTGATGGTGAAGGTGGACTGTTGGTAAGAGGTCCGTTGAGCCGCTGGCGAGCCTTCGTTGAATGGTCTAAAGAACATTTTTATGTAGCTCGTGTACTTGCAGGAGCGCGTTCCTTGCTCATGCCGTCTCACGGGGCTCAAGACGATCCGAAGGTCATCTTCAGTTACCATTCAACGCTCCCCATCGCATCTGAGAAGTGGCGGGAAGAAGTCGATTATTGTCTGTCAAATCTCTCACGGCTGATAAGGTTTTGCCAACAACGTTCAATACCTATCCTGGTGACAACTTATCCTTACCAGGCCCAGTTGGTTGCCAAGGAGCCTGATGTTCTCTGGCATCGGGAATTTGAAAAGAAGGTGCGAGCGCTCAGCGAAAGCGAAGGCACACTTTTCTATTCAGCATTTGATGACATGGCGAAGGCATTTCAAACGGGGCGCGACATCTTCTTGCCTTCCGACACCCATTACTCTCCAGAAGGTCAAAGAGTGTGGGCTGAGGCGCTATCAAACAATTTCGTTAAGCAATGGCGAGGAATGGAATGAAATCGGGATCTTCTTTGCAACTCCCCTTTGTTTTGATTCGCCCTTCTTCGAGATGGTCGCGACATGATTTGCAGGAGATGTGGGAACATCGGGAGCTGCTTTATTTTTTTGTCTGGCGCGACCTGAAGATCCGCTACAAGCGGACCGTGATAGGCGCTGGCTGGGCCGTCATCCAGCCTTTTTTTGCAATGGTAGTTTTCAGTGTCTTTTTTGGGGCTCTTGCCAAAATGCCTTCGGAAGGAGTGCCGTATCCGTTGTTTTCTTTTGCGGGTCTGCTTCCCTGGATGTACTTCGCGAACGCGCTTGCAGGAGCAACTACCGCGGCGGTGCAGAACGAACGCATCATCTCCAAGGTTCATTTCCCCAAACTTTTTCTTCCGGCAGCCCCGGTGACAGCCGGGCTGGTTGATCTGGGCGTTTCCTTCCTCGTTTTTATGGGAATGATGATCTACTACGGTGCGCCGCTGAGAATGTCTATGCTGGCGCTGCCGCTGTTTGTTTTGCTGGCAGCCCTTACGGCTTTTTCATGTGGCATCTGGCTGTGCGCCTTGAACGTTCTTTTCCAGGACGTTCGTTATGCCGTTCCTTTCTTGATTCAGTTCTGGCTGTTTGCTTCTCCGGTGGCATACCCCAGCTCTCTGGTGCCCGAAAAGTGGCGGATGCTGTATGGGCTTAATCCCATGGCTGGAGTACTGGAGGGGTTTCGCTGGGCATTGCTGGGGGCCGGCCAGCCGCCGGGCAGCATGGTGTTCCTGTCGATACTCATGGTCCTGGTGGTTCTGGGTTCCGGTCTGCTTTATTTCCGGCATGTGGAAGATATCTTTGCCGACGTTGTTTGATCATGCCACATATTGCCATCGAAACTAAAAATCTAGGCAAGCTTTACCAGCTGGGGGAGCGCGAGCGCTATTACGCCTTGCGCGATCTTTTGACGAAAGCTGCTCTCACGCCGTTTCGTCTGCTCATGAGAAAAGGAAAATCGCCGGACGTCAGGCGCTACCTGTGGGCCTTGAAGAACGTCTCCATCCAAATTGGACAGGGACAAATTGTCGGCATCGTGGGCCGCAACGGAGCAGGGAAGAGCACCCTCCTCAAAATCCTGTCACGAATTACGCGTCCCACCGAGGGTGAAGCTCGTGTTTACGGACGAGTGGCTTCGCTTCTGGAGCTGGGGACCGGATTTCACTATGAGCTGACAGGGCGCGAAAACATTTTTATGAATGGCGCAGTTTTGGGAATGAAAAAGGCGGAGATTGAAAGAAAGTTTGACGAGATCGTTGCCTTTGCTGAGGTGGAGAAGTTTATTGATACTCCGACCAAACACTACTCGACAGGAATGTATATGCGGCTGGCCTTTGCCGTCGCCGCTCATCTGGAGCCCGAAATCCTCCTGGTCGATGAGGTGCTCACGGTGGGGGACCTGGCCTTTCAGAAAAAATGTCTGGGAAAGATGGGAACGGTTGCCCACCAGGGGCGAACCGTCCTTTTTGTCAGTCACCAGATGAACCAGATCCGCCGCCTGTGTGAAAAATGCATCTGGTTGGAACGAGGCCAGGTCCTGAAGGAGGGACCCACCGCTGAAGTTCTGGCGGATTACGAAGCTGCCATGGCTGCCGCCTCTGAGGAGCTCATTGAAAGAGACGGCGCCGGAGTCAAGGCTCGTTTCTTGCGATGGGAACTGGAAAAACCTTCTAATGGTGATCGGCACATGCTGGCTGATTTTGAACCGGTAGTTGTCAAATTTCTTCTTCGGGTGAATCGGCCCATTAAGATGGGCGTCCACGGCATCGGGCTTCACGATGTCGATGGCCGGATGCTTTGGGGAACGGCCGCCACCAACCTCGAATTTAGTCCGGGTGATTACGAACTGTGCTACGAGCTTCCCATGCTTCCCCTCAAACCGGGTCCTTACTACTGGCATGTGAGCCTCTATGATCATGAAGGTGAGGTGGACGAATGGCATTGCATCCCCAACCTGGTCCTGGCGACCGAACCAGTGACTCACTTCTGGGATGATTTCGCGGGAATTTTAAACCTGTCCTACCGTTTCCAGATTTCTCCTGAGCGCAGGTATTCTCAGGAAACGCAGCGCGAGGCATGAAGCGTATCCACATCCATCTGCCGCTTCCAGTCCCCAATCGCCTCTATGGCTTGCTTCACCGTTCTAAGCGTACCTTTGCGGAGCAGACCCCCAATTTGCGTGGCGATCGAAATATCGAATGGTCGTGGATTGCGGCGCACCTTCCGAAGGGCCCCGGAGAAGCACTCGACTTCGGGAGCGGCGATACCATGACCAGCCTCATCGCAGCGCAAAAAGGTTTTCGAGTAACTGCGCTGGATCTGGAGCCCCATTTTTTTTATTGGGCTCATCCCAATTTGCAGTTTGTCCAGGGCGATCTTCTGGCGCTCAGTTTTCCCCCGCAACACCTGGACCTGGTGATTAACTGTTCAACCGTCGAACATGTGGGCCTCAGAGGCCGTTATGGAATTCGAAGGCCATCGGTCAATGGGGATTTGTTGGCCATGCAGTATTTGAGGGAACTCATGAAGCCGGGTGCGATCATGCTATGTACGATTCCCGTGGGGCGGGACTCTGTGTTTGAGCCCGCTCACCGCGTTTACGGTGAAGAAAGACTTCCTCGCCTTCTGAAAGGCTATCGCATCGAATGTGCAGACTGCTGGGTAAAGGATGAAGAGAACCGATGGGTGCCAGCGCCTATGGAGAAGGCTTTGAGCTTTACTCCCTTTGCGGACCCTTCCTGTGACCCGTTGAAGACAGCCTATGCTTTGGGGTGCTTCAAGCTGGTGAATCTCTCTTGAAAGAACAAGTTCGCCAGCGGTATCGCGCCGGAAAACTTACCCTCGTATTGTGTTCGTTGCTCTTCAGCTTTGCAATCGCTGAAGTGGTCGTGCGCATCATTGCCCCTCAAGAGACGGTTTTCCCTTTTACTGATCTTCTTAAGGGAATCAATGCTCCTCGCGCTCAGGTTCACGGAAGACATCAGATTCCTGGTCTTTTCGATGTGGAAGTTTCCTTTAACTCCGGGCGGTTTCGATCACGAACAGAAACGGCCCTTCGCCCCGATCCCGGCGCTTTAAGACTCGCCTTCTTAGGCGACAGTTTCACTTTCGGTTTTGGCTCCGATGATGATGAAACCTATCCCGCTCGAGTCGAGGAACTGTTGGAAGAAAAGTTGGCAAAACAGCAACAGCGGATAATCTCGATCGAAGCGATCAACGCCGCTTACCCGGGAACAGGGACCGGTGAGCAGGCGCTTTGGTATTGGCTATGGGTCCGGAATTTTAAGCCGCACGTAGTGATCTTAAACGTTCATACGACTGATGTGGAAAACGACTTTCAGCGGAAGGTGTTCATAAAGACAGCCGGGAATCGAGTAGTCCCAATCGACGCTCAACGGCTTCCCCGCTACGGCATAGCCCACTCCTTTATGCGCCGTGTGGCGGCTTCCAGCTATCTTTATCCTTTTCTCTGCCAAAACTCACATTTCTTCGTGTTGGCGCGCAATGTCCTGACACGGATTATCGGCTGGAGCGGGGTCGACAGCGAAGAAGATGTCTTCGAGAAGGAACCGGGACCGAGCTTTTATGAAGGCTTGCCGTTTCTCATAGATGAAATCAGGTGGCTTCAGGAACGTGTAGCTGAGGAAAACGCCACATTGGCGGTTGTCTTTATCCCACCCCGAGAATTCATAGAGGGAGTTCAAGCGCGGCAAGATCCTCTGGTTAAACGCAGCCGGGCCATTCTGGCGGCATTGGGTGCCTTTGCGGCGTCCACTCAGATCCCCTTTGTGGACCCGACATCAACTTTGCGAAAAGCAGCTCAAGAGAAATCGCTTTATTATTCGGTTCGAGACGCTCATTTGACACCGCGAGGTAACAAAGTACTGGCGGAGAGGGTCTCTGAGTTTTTGCTGCAAAAGATTCCTCAACAGATTTTTCATTTGGCTGATTCGCAAAGGTAAGATCGCAACAACAGTGAAAGCAAGGTGGGTTTGAATGCTCAAGATGAGTGAGCCGGATCGGCCGGTACTTTCGGTGGTTGGATTGGGTAAATTGGGCGCTCCTTTTGCTGCCTGCTTTGCATCGCGCGGTTTCACGGTCCTCGGAACCGATGCCGACCCCCAAAAGGTCAATCAGATAAGGCGCGGCCAGGCCCCGGTTGAGGAGCCGGGCTTGCAGGATCTAATGGAGGAACGAGCTCAATCGTTGACAGGCGTTGAAAATACTGAAGAGGCGGTGCTCAATTCGGACGTCACTTTTATTGTGGTGCCTACGCCCACCGATCTCTCGGGAATGTACTCGCTTGAATACGTGCTTCGAGCTTGTCGCGATGTGGCGGCTGCCTTGCGCCGCAAATCCGTTTTTCACCTGGTCATCGTCAGCAGCACGGTTATGCCGGGATCTATGGATTCCGAAATCCGCCCCGAGCTCGAGCGGTGCAGCGGAAAACGCTGTGGCATTGATTTTGGTCTCTGCTACAACCCCGAATTCGTGGCGCTGGGCAGTGTAGTGCGCGATTTCTTACATCCGGATCTGGTGCTTATTGGGGAGTCTGATGGCCGTTCGGGAGAGATGCTGGAAAAAATCTATCACCAGGTATGTGAGACCAAGGCAGCCATCGTGCGGACGAATTTTACCAATGCAGAGCTGGGGAAACTTGCCGTGAACACTTTTATCACCACCAAGATCAGCTTTGCAAACACGATGGCCCGTCTCTGCGAAAACCTTCGTTCGGCGGACGTCGAAAGCGTCACGTCAATTCTCGGTTCTGATTCCCGTATCGGACCGAAATATCTTAAAGGGGCGGTTGCCTATGGCGGACCCTGTTTCCCAAGGGACAACCGGGCCCTAGCCGCCTTCGCGCGCCAACTGGGATTGCGCGCGGAAATTGCCGAGGCGACTGAATCGTTTAACCGGCATCAATCCGATTATCTGTCGCAGCTGGTCCAGAATTGGCTGCCGGAAGACGGCCGGGTGGGAATCTTAGGGTTGTCGTACAAGCCGCTGACCTACGTGGCTGAAGAGTCCGCAGGGGTCTTGTTGGCGACAAAGCTTTGTGAAAAGGGAAAGCGGGTTTGCGCCTATGACCCCGCCGCCCTGGAGAACGCACGCTTGCTGCTTCCCACTTCGGTACAGTTGTGTCACTCCGCAGAGCTTTGTATTGGGCAAAGCGATGTAGTCGTCATTGCCACTCCCTGGAAGCAATTTCAAGACATACCTGCCGAAGTTTTCCGGCGTGAGAAATCCCCTCGGGTCCTCATCGATTGCTGGCGAATCTTACGAGGACGCGATCTGGACGGTACCGTTCACATTGCCTTAGGGATGAGCCTGTGCCAACCGAGCTGATCACTCTTTTTTCCACGCTGAAGCCCATGCGTGGAAGCTCTGCGGTTGTTCAACGTAACGCGGTTACCAGTTGGATATCCTTGAAGCCTTCGCCCGAGGTTTTGCTGCTGGGTGACGAGGAAGGTGTTGCCGAGTTGGCACGGGAACTGGGATGTGTACACGTTCCCAAGATCCGGCGCAACGAGCACGGGACGCCGCTTCTCAATGATTTATTTAGAATTACTGAGTCGGTAGCCAGCCATTCCCTGCTTTGCTATATCAATTCCGACATTATGCTGATGAGTGATTTCGCGGCGGCGGTAATGACCGTCAAAAATTCCTTTGAGCATTTCCTGCTGATTTCCCATAGGGTAGACGTCGAACTGAATAGGCGATGGGATTTCAGCCAGGCTGACTGGGAATCTCAGCTGAGAAATTACATGGCGCAGCACCGCACGCCAGTACGTGTCGACTCTTCAGATTTTTTTGTATTTCCAAAAGGACTTTTCCCGGAAATACCTCCCTTTGCCGTAGGACGGGGAACGTGGGATAACTGGCTGATTTATCATGCCAGGAAAGTAAAGATTCCGGTTGTCGATGCCACGCCCTCGATCTTGGCCCTGCATCACATACACGACTTTCGCCATATTCAGGGTGGCTCTGGTCATCCCTTAAAGGGTCCTGAAGGACTTCTCAATGATTCTCTTTACGATGGGGCCTATTGCTATGGGCTTTACGACGCAACGCATCGTCTGACCGCTCGAGGCACCCAGCGTGCTTTCGGCTACAAATATTTAATTGCCCGTTTGAGCAAATGCCGGCTAACACGTCCGCTGCTGAAACTGGCCGTTCAGCTACGCGATGCGGTCCGGAATCGCTTTTAAGTTGTTCAGATGAACCGGCGCTACCTTGCTGCTGTTGGCGACGCGAATAATCCGCGGACCTGGAGCGGGGTCCCCTACCATTTTCTTCAGGCGGCCCTGAGAGAGAAATTTATCGACGAGGGGCTTCCGTTAAGCGTGGAAGGTCCTTTCTGGAAGGCTAGAAGATGGATTTGGAATGGCAGGCAGGCAGTCGCCGGGAAGGGAATCGGAGGTTATCAATTTTCCCAGGAGTTTCTGGAGTGTCTTTGGAAGCCGCACAAGAAAAACCTCGGGAGTTCACTGATTATTAATTGCTTTCAGTTGTATCCTCTTTCGTTAGTTCACGATGAAAGCATCGAGAAATGGTTCTTCATCGACCAGACACTGCTCCAGTTGTTCGACAGCTATGGTGTCGGGTCGCGCATCGGAAGAACCATCGCAAAAGAGGCCTTCGTTAGAGAAAAGTTGGGCTATCAAAGGGCCCGCGGTGTCGTAGTCCACAGCGCTTGGGCGGCGAAAAGTTTATTAGAGGACTACGCCATGCCGGAGGAACAGGTCCATATCGTCACTCCCGGTGCAAACCTGGACCTCGACGCTTACCTCACCTGGGAAAAGAAAAGGGAATCGGAAGTCCTGCGAAATTTTTCAGACGGCGCCCTGCGGTTGATTTTCGTGGGTAAGGAATGGAAGCGAAAAGGTCTGGATCGCTTGCTCGAAGCGCTTTCTCTGGCACGCCGTCAGGGAGCTCGTGTATCTCTCCGTGTCATTGGCTGTCCCCGGGACGAGCTCCCCGCTGCGCTTCGCCAGACGGAGGGTGTCGAATGGCTGGGTTTCATAAGAAAGGAACTGGAGCCCGAACGTTTTCTTGATCAGGTCGGCGATTCAGATGTGGGCTGTCTTCTCTCCCGGGCCGAAGCAGGAGGAATCGTTGTGAGGGAATTTCACGCCCTGGGGTTGGCAGTTCTCGCCAGCCGTGCCGGGGGTTTACCCGAGCACACCTGTGCAGAAGCAAGTTACCTGGTTGAAGAAAACGCGTCTCCGGCGCAAATCGCAGAGGTGATCTTGAGCCTCGACCGGGACCGCACTTGGGTGCGTAGCGCCAAGACGGAAGCATGGAAGCGTCGCCGCTCGTTCTTGTATCCCGAAACCATACGTCTCATGCGAAATATCTTTGAAGCAAAGTCGTACCGAGCTGTGGGCTCCAACGCAAACTGAAGCGGAACTGTGAATGGATCAGCTTACGCAGGAAGTACCGCTTTGGCATGTCCTCGATGTTCGTGCTATTTGGGTCAAGGAGTTTGCCATGGCGCTCGCAGCCCAGGTGCCGGTTTTGGGATGGCTTCCCCAAATCTCCTGGCTGGGTTATCTTCAAGATGGTGAAGACGACCTGCCAACACTGGGTGAGCTTCAGGTCCGCAGTTTCTCTCTTCAGCGCGGTTTTGCCCGTTGGCCTTTCCGAGTACTGACCCCCGAGCAACATCGCCTGGTGCGGCGGCTGCTTTCGTTTCCGCAGACCAGCAGCGCCTCCCCCGTTATTTTTTGTTCCCCTCACTATTTTAAAGTCGCCGCCGAGTGGAAAGGACCGCGCGTCTATTACGCGAGTGACATGTTTCGTTTTTGGGGGGAGTCTCGCTGCTTCATTGAACATATTGAAAAGCGCATGTGCACATTCGTAGACCTGGTCTGCGCTGTTTCACCTCGTGTCCGCTCTTATATGACAGACGAACTGGGGATTTCTCCGCAGAAAGTTGTGATCTCAGCCATGGCAACACGTGAGGAAAATATTCTCCACCATCCCTCTTATTCCCCTTCTTTGTTGCCCCCCGAGGCCGCTGGCATGAACCGTCCCCTGGCCGGAGTGATAGGAAACCTTGCGGCCAATACCGACTGGCTTTTGCTCAAGGAGGTGATAGAAAGGACGCCCTGGTTGTCCTGGATTCTTGTAGGTCCCACCGAAATGCCCATCGATGATCCTGACCAGTGCAAAGCACGCAGTTACCTGATGAGCTTGGGGGGACGGGTCCGGTTTACCGGATACCAACCCTACCAACGACTCCGGGATTTTGCGCGCGCCTTGGATGTGGCGGTCTTGCCCTACCGCCGTCGCGAGCCCACCTATTCGGGAAGTTCCACGCGGTTTTATGAGCACCTGGCAGCCTGCCGGCCGATTCTCGCCACTCGCGGATTTGCCGAATTACTTTTAAATGAGCCGCTTCTAAGGTTCGGGGATACAGCAGAAGAGTTGGCGCTTTTACTGGAGGAACTAAGAGAGCAGCAGTTCCGGGACGGCAATGAGGAGCTTCGCTGGGAGGCGAGCCGTTCGGAGACTTGGGAAGCACGCGCCGCTGCCGTGCGGCGAGCGCTGCAGGAACGAATGGGTGAAAAATCTCTAGTGTAGTGTCAAAAAATTAACTGGACAATTTTTTGTCCCGAAGGGACACAGTAAGAAAGCCCAGGGTATCGCTTTCAGGTACCCTGGGTCCCGAAAGTGTGTTATCAATCTGTTCCCTGAAAGGGAACGGTAAGATGTCACAGTCTCTATCCAATATCCTCGTACACATCATCTTTTCGACCAAGGAGCGCTACTCATTCTTGACCGATCTCGACCTGCGCTCACAACTACATGCGTACGTTGCCGGCACACTAATGAAGGGAGAACTGTCCGGCAATTCTTGTGGGTGGTGTTGCAGACCACGTCCACATTTTGTGCCAACTCGCGCGGACGTGCTCTGTGGCGGAGCTGGTGAAAAGGACTAAGAGATCATCTTCAATCTGGGTGAAGGATCGAGGCGAATTCTTGCGCAAGTTTGGCTGGCAAAATGGTTACGGTGCTTTCTCGATAGCCCAGTCACAGGTGGGTCAGGTGAAAAATTACATCTTACGGCAAGAGCAACATCATCGGCACGTCTCGTTTCAGGACGAGTACCGCGAGTTTCTTCGATGGTACAATGTCGACTACGATGAGCGGTACGTGTGGGACTGATACTCTTCCCTTTCAGGGAAGGGATTTCTGATTGACTGCCAAACCCAGGGTACCTGAAAGCGGTACCCTGGGCTTTCTTGCTGTGTCCCTTCGGGACAAAAAATCACCCATTTAATTTTTGGACACTACTCTAGCCTAGTTCTCGTCCGAAAAGTGGCATTTTGAGAAACGGCATAAGGCTTGGATAGCATTTGATCTTAACCGGATTTTAGGTTCAACGCCGTCTTTACGTCATCGTCATGGCCTCGCGCTCGATTGCACACTCATTGGAGGACA
>JACQSY010000041.1 GCA_016211085.1 Acidobacteriota bacterium
TTTCAAAAAACCGGCGAGTCCCGATTCTAAAAAATGAGACTTTCCGGACGAAAACTAGCCTAGCAGGCTGCGCGGCAGAACAGAGCCACGACCGTGAGGGAGTGGCCTTGGAGCCTTTGGCTGCAGGGCCGCTTGCTCTGACGCGCGCGGCTCCGACACTGTGAAGAGAAGATTACCCGGTGCATGAATAATGTGGGGCTAGGCAGGCTTCTATTTTCCCCTGTTCCAGGAAAAAGCTGATTCAGCCGAGAGCTACGTGGATGCCGTCGAGTTGAGAGCAGCCTGCACAGTCTCATTAGTTCCGGTGCAACGCGCTTGAGGCTCCCTGGGCTGGTACAAGCCCAAGTCGACCGGTTCCTTTATCACGGGGTTGAGTCTGCACCTTATCGGAATCTATAACCGAGCCGGTGATTTCTGGTAATTCGGGAATCGGAGGTTGTATTGTGAAAAAATTGACAAGGTGTGCGATTTAACAGAGATTCGTACAGCACCGCGTTGATGTTGCTTGAGGAAAATTGAGGTAAAAAAGTTTGATATTTCGGTAGAGAGGACATAGAATATCAAATATTTTTTCGGTACACAAAAAGGTATACAAAAAAAGTATATGAAAGTAGCGGGGCGTGGCCCTTTTGTGGACCCGATATTTGCGAGCGAAGAACTGCGTGACTTCGAGCTTCACCAGCATGGTTACGGGGTACCTGGATGAAGATCCGGAATGTTAATACCGGAATCTCCCCAATAAACTTACGTAAGGAAGGGGCGTCACCACGCCGTCAATCCCGCTTCGGGATCCTTGGCTTTATCGGAAGGAGAAATAGATTGAAACAGCAACGTCGAGCACACTTGATCTTGATGATGGCAGTGGCGGCCCTTTTTTTGGCTCTGGCGAGTGGAAGACCGTCGTTAACCTCGAAAGCACAGGGGGAGCAGGGAAAGTGGACTCCACCGCCTGGAAATTACCCGGCTCCCCATTATCCCAAGATCAACAGGATCACGACCGTGGAGGAATTGCTGCCCTATGCGCGCCACATTATTGAACGCAAGGGAGCAGAGCATTTGAATCCCGGCTATCAGATCAAGGGAGGCGAAAAGGTTCTATTTATCGCTCAAAGCGACTGGGATCCTCTGGTGATCGAGGCGTTTACCAGAGCTTTGCGCGAGAAGAACTGTTCTGTGGATGTGGTGATCCGTCAGGGGAGTACCCGCCCTCTCGACGTTCGCACCATGTTTGAAGCCGATTCGATGGAACGCTGGGTCAAAGGCACGCCTGCCGGATCGGGAGGTGCAAGCTGGCTGACCAGTGCTGCCAAAGGGTATGACATCGCCATCGGTGCGAGCGGGGTTACCAACGCGGCCCGCTTCATGTGGCCCACTCGAGAACTGGTAGCCAGCGCCGTCACCCTTTTCCCAGACGAAATTCTGGATGCCATCGATCGCAAAGTTTGGGAAGCGATTCGACAGGCGGAGGAAATCCGCATCGTGGATCCGGAAGGGACCAACCTCACTCGGACTTGGCTGCAGGAATATTGGCAGGTTATCGAGGGGAACCACCCCACTGTTAAAACCATTGGAGAAAACTTCGGAGGATACGCAGCCGCCCAGAAGATCGGGGCCACCTATGGTCCCGGCCAATCTGAGAAACCCATGATTCGTGTTCACATCACGGGTGTGCCTCAAGGCGTAGTGCTTGCCCAGTCCAATGGCCGGGGGGTGGCAGCCGGAACCGCCGCTCACCATGGTCCCAACCCGTGGGTACGAGTGACTGTTTCTAAGAACCAGATCACTCAGTTGGAGGGGGGAGGACGTTACGGGGAGATTTGGAAACAATATTTATCCAAGTTCGCCGACCTGAAATATCCACTCTATCCGGCGCCCGGCGCTGGCTGGTGGATTGAAGCTGCGATCGCCACGCACCCCAAGGTCTTCCGACCTCACAACGTGATGGAATCCAAAACTGGAAGGGGAGGGTGGATTGAGGAGCGCAGGAGGTCAGGCGTCATCCATCTAGGTTTTGGGGAGACTTTGTGGGAAAACCAAGTGTGGGGGGAGCAGCAAAAGCTGCCCAGCGGTCATTCCCACATTCACCTGTACTTTCCTACCGTCACCGTACGGCTTAAGAACGGTCAGGAAGTTATCGTCGTTGACAAGGGACATCTGACTGCCCTGGACGATCCGGAAGTACGAAGGGTGGCGGCGAAGTACGGAAATCCTGACGAGCTTCTGAAGGAGGACTGGATTCCCGCGATCCCCGGGATTAACACGGAAGGTGACTACTGGCGGGATTATGCTCAAGATCCCTGGTCATGGGTTCAAAAGGAACACCGCAAAGCGTACGGTGAGTTGCTGGATTTTAAACCTTACCCTTAGCCCGCGGGCTGTGCTCCAGGGACTTCACGGAGAACTGGTGTGAAAAATATGGGAATCCGTCATGTGATTGTGTGCCTTGTAGTCGTCTTGAGCCTGGCTATCCTGGTTCACGGCCGGCCTGAGCGGAAACTGAGGCATCACGGCTTTTCACGATTTTGGCTGTATCCTTCCGGACTACAAAACACGCCAAGCATGCCTCGCGCTCGTCTCTTCTTGAGGGAGCTCACTGTTTCCATGGACTCCCCCATCTCCGTACCAGTCTACTTTGAGGCTGGGGCTGACCTGTTGCTGAAATCGGCCAACTTCACATTGACCTACCCCAAAGAGACGCTGAACTTCATTCAGGTTGAGCCGGGAGTACTTCTCCCATCCACCGAGTTCGCAGTCAAAGCTTTAGGGCCGGCAGAGGCGCCGGAAGGGCGCGAGAGCGTACAGGTAACCGTTTCCACTGTCAGCGGCGGTAAGACCGTTCCCAATGGTTTGCTGGTGTATTTGCGCTTTTCAGTTCATGAGCGAAAAATGGAAGAACTCAGGGCAAAAAGCCAGCCTGGAACGCCGGGTCTGGAGGTGGTCCATTTCAGATTGAGCTTTCTCCAGGCTGAGACGATTGCAGGAGAAAGTCTAACCCCCGAACTCCTCGCTGCCGATTCCGGGCTGGGAGTCACGTTATTGTCTGAAGTGCCGGTCGGTGGATGTTTCTTTTATATGCACTGAGCGGGTTGACGCGCGTGAGCTTGGACCCCGGGAGAAGAAACATGAACTCAAAAGCGGCTTTGTCTCGACATTATTACGTTGTTTTTACCGGATTCCTTGGGTGGTTCTTCCTTGGAGCACTGGCGGAGGCGTCAGGTAAACCCGTACAGTCACTTTGCCGGGAATTCATGGTTCCCAAGAAGGAGACGAATGGAAAGAAGGTCGGCCAGGAAGACTGCCTTATGCAGGAGATCAGCGCAAGAGAGGAAGGGCTGGACTACACTCGAGTCGACATTGGCATTAGTGGCACTTTGGAGGGCTGGGTGGTCAAAGAAGGAGCCCGCACATACCACTTTACTTCAGCACCTGAGTTTCTCTTCCCACAGGTGGGCAATCCCTATCGGCGCTTTCATGGAATACTCCGATACGAGGCCTCCAAAGGTACCAGCGTTACTTTGGTATATCCTCCGGCCGGTCTGTGGAACGGCAAGCTGTATGTGACGGTCCATGGCGCCAGCGGATCGTTTCGCAGTGGCACACTAAAGCCTTGGAATGAGATCCTGACTCTGGAAAAACCACTGGGGGATCTGAGCAAATACGAGAGGATCATGCTGCAGAAGGGCTACGCGGTGGCAAAGACCCGGCGTAACGCAGAAATGGACGACCCCGGCGACTACAGTGTCCTGCTTGACGATGGCGAGTGGGTGGATGGCAAGAACATTTCCGACCACCCGGAACTGCTCCTTGAAATGATCGTGCTCTCTAAGAATCTGTTGGCAAAGCGCCTCGGAAAGGAGCCTTCCCGGACTTATTGGTATGGGCATTCCGGAGGCGTGATGGTAGGCCGCCTGATCAATTACATTGAAGGGATGAATGAGGGACCCGGAGGGAGGCCGATAATCGACGGTTTCCTTTTTGACGATCCCGGCGGGGGGCTGTGGCTGCCCGTGCTCGTGAAGGATGGGAAGGATGTCTTGTTTTCCACTGAAAAGGATCGAGAACGGTTCGTGAAGACGATCGAAGTTGCTCACCAGCTCTACAGCAGCGTGTACACTAATCCCTTGCTGATGGACGTGAGGCGAATTCCTGATTGGGTTTCACCGGTGTATCTTTTAAACAAACGAAAGACGGCGTCTTTGATCCGGCAAAAAGGCCTGGAAGACCGCTATCGAATGTATGAGGTGAGGGACGTCAGTCATTCCGGCGATGAGTATCTTGAGAACGGGAAAAAGGGAGATATTAAGATACTCAACCTCTCGCGGCTGATGGATGGTCTGATTGACATCCTGGATCGCTGGGTGGGGGAGAACAAAACGCCTCCTCCAACCAAGTCGGACTGGCTTGAATTAGGTGACGTCAACAGAGATGGAAAGAATGAGAACGAAGCGATTTCAATGCCTGAAGTTGCTTGTCCGCTGGGCCGCTATTACCAGTATCCCCCCAGCCTGGGGCGTTCTGGCGTGGGCAGCACTGGCTTTGCTCCCTTTGATGGAAAGAGTTTCGAACCACTGGACGGCCGCGGTGTTTTTGTCGACATGAATTCCAGCCGTTCTTTGGATTATCGTGAGACGGTGACTCAGGCTTGGCGGCGCCTTAATCTCTTGAAACCCGAAGAAAAGTTTAGTCGGGAGCATTACGTTCATTGTGTCAGCGCGGCAACATCGCGGCTGAAAAATGAGAATCTGATCTCCGAGGATGTGAGTTCAATTTACATGAAGAAGGCATCCGAAAAGGAACTGCCGAAGGATTAGCCTTCGTGCCGCATCTTTCCGGGCTCACTGACCTATGAGAATTGAGGAGAGTTTCAAGATTCCGCTTCCCATCGAAAAGGTGTGGAGTTTCATCGCCGATCCGGAACGGGTGGCTTCCTGTTTGCCCTCTGTCGTTTCTTTCCAGATGATTGATGACCGGCATTCAGAGACTGTGATTAAGCAAAAAATCGGCTTCATCTCGGCGACTTTCAAAATTGAGACCGAGGTCCTGGAAAAGGCCCCACCCTTTCAGATGGTCCTTAGCAATAAGGGGCGCACCATAGCAGGGGCTGCCGGCACAATGAAATCCCTGGATAAGATCACGCTAAACTCCGTACAGGAAAATGAAACCGAGGTGCGTGTGACCTCGGATCTTACATTGGGAGGTCCTCTGGCTGTATTAGGCGCCAAATTGATCGAAGCCAAATCGAAGGAGCTTTTTAGCGACACCAGTCGAAGGATGAAGGAGCAGCTCGGGGTTCTTGGCTCCTGAGAGCGAAATTTAAACAATGGGATTGAATAGATTCGAATACATCGAGGCGTCGAGCATTCCGGAGGCGAGCCGCTTTCTGGCAGATCGGCCCGAAGAGGCGCGCATCTATGCCGGCGGCACTTCGTTGCTTCTGCTCATGAAACAGCGTATTGCACGACCCGCTTACCTGGTAAACATCAAGAAAATCCCGGGACTGCGCTACATCGATAAGAATGACGGCACAGTACGCATAGGTGCTCTCACGACGCATCACGATCTGGAATTTTCGCCACTCATCAGAAGGTGGCTGCCGGTCATTAGTGAACTGGAGCCCGAAGTCGCAAATATCCGGGTACGCAGCACTGGCACCATCGGCGGGAATTTGGGCTTTGCCGAACCTTTGACAGACCTTCCTCCGGTATTGATCGCCATGGACGCCCGGATCAAAGTGGCTGACGAAAGCTTGGAACGTCTGCTGCCGCTCGAGCATCTTTTTAGGGGCTACTATGAAACTTCGCTTCGTCCCCAGGAACTGATCACTGAAATTCAAGTTGACCTGCCGGCGCCCTTTTTTGGAATTAAATACCTGCGCTTTTCAATGGGCTCGGACAAGCCGCTGGTTGGCTGCGCCGTGGGGATTAGAATTGATCCTGAGAGCAAGCTATGTGTGGATGCCCGCTGTGTTCTCGGGTGTGTTGGTCCGACGCCATTGAGAGTTCGGGAGGCTGAAGAGGCTTTGAAAGGATTGCCTTACCGTGTCAATTCCTCTGCGAAAGCAGCACGCATAGCCGCCACCGCATGCTCCCCCCTCACAGACTTGCGAGCCACGGAAGAGTATAAGAGAGCCATCGTCGAGGTATTAATGCGCAGGGCCGTCGAAGAGGCCTTTCGAAGGGCTTCCAGCAAACTACAGGGATAAAACACATCATGACACGAAAAAAAATTATCCTGTCGGTCAACGGAGTCCGTAACGAGATCGAGGTGGAAGCAAAGGAGACCTTGCTGGAGACGCTTCGGAATCGACTGGATCTCACCGGCGCAAAGCTGGGGTGTGATCAACAGGTCTGTGGAAGCTGCACCGTGTTGATGAACGACCTTCCCGTCAGTTCCTGTTCTGTTTTGGCAATGGATGCCGACGGCTGCGAGATTTTGACCGTTGAGGGATTAGGCGCAGGAGGCGCCCTGCATCCAATTCAGCAAGCTTTTATTGAGCACGGCGCCTTTCAATGCGCCTATTGCACGCCCGGTTTGATCCTGGCGGTAAAGTATCTGCTCAGCCGCTTCCCGCGACCGACCGAGCCACAGTTGCGGCATTATCTGGCAGGGAATATTTGTCGATGCGGGTGCCACGTGGAAATTCTACAGGCGGTGCGGTCTTTGGCTCGCAGAGCGCAGGAGAATCAACTCTGATGCAAGACAATGTAGGCCAATCCATAAAGCGATTGGAAAGTGAATCCAAGGTCAGCGGAGAGCTGAAGTATTTAAGCGATTTGAAGCTTCCCGGCATGCTCCACTGCAAAGCTCTGCGCAGTCCTTACGCCCATGCTCGAATCGTGCGCATCGATTCCCAGCGCGCTGCAAAATTTTCCGGAGTGGAAGGCGTCCTGACGCGCGACGACATGGTGGACAATCCCCATTTTGACTCTCATTACGGCCCGGTTCTTAAAGACCAGACCGTTGTTGCATTGGACAAAGTGCGCTATGTCGGTGACCTTGTGGCGGCAGTAGCCGCAACGCGGCTGGACATTGCGGAGGAAGCGCTGGATCTGATCGAAGTCGAATATGAGGAACTTGGAGCTGTGTTCTCGTTCGAAGAAGCTCTGGCCGAAAACGCTCCTCTTCTTCATGAGCAAGTGAGCAAACCGGAACACGGATTTGTGGATTTGGCCGATGTTAACCCAGTTGAAGGCACCAACATTTGCACCACATTTCACTTGAGTAAGGGGGACCTGGAAAAAGGCTTTCAGAACTCCGATTTCGTCTTTGAAAACGTGTTTACCTGCCCTTCAGCCCAGCATGCCGCACTCGAGACACTTTGCGCCGTGGCTCGCCTGGAGCGGAATGGAGGCCTGACGATCTGGTCGACGGTTCAGAATCCTTTTGTGATACGCGATCAGATCGCCGAGCTGTTCCATCTGCCCGTGTCCAAAGTGCGGGTCATAGCGCTGAACATCGGAGGCGGTTATGGGTCCAAACTCTATCCAAAGCTAGAGCCGCTGGTGGCGGCACTGGCATGGAAAACCCGGAAACCAGTTGGGCTCACACTGACCCGCGAAGAAGTTTTCCAGACTATTACCAAACACGCTGCTGAGATCCACTTGAAGACAGGCGTGACTCGTGAGGGGAGGCTCCTGGCGCGCCAGTGCCGCATTTATCTGGACACGGGGGCGTATGCGGAGATCGGTCCGCGAGTCGCCAAGAAATCGGGTTATACTGCCGCAGGGCCGTACAACATTCCCAACATTCAGATTGATTCGTGCCTGGTATATACGAACAAAGTGCCGGCTGGCGCTTTTCGGGGTTTCGGTGTCTCACAGTCCGCCTGGGCTCATGAATCGGAAATGGACCTGATTGCGCGGGCTTTGCAAATGGATCCGCTGGAGTTGAGGCAAAAAAATCTCTTGGAGGAAGGTGGTGAGTTTGCGACCGGCGAACATGTTCACAGCTTCGGTTTGAGACAATGCGTCGAGCGCGTGGCTTCAGCTCTCCAATGGGGCGAGAAATGCCCGCCCCCTCCGCAGAAACACCTGGCACGCGGCAAAGGTATGGCTTGCCTGATCAAAGCCACGATTACGCCGTCCATCTCGTCCGCTTTGGTGCGTCTGAATGAAGATGGCAGTGCGACGGTCTATGTAGGTACGGCGGATGTAGGCCAAGGGTCGGACACAATCATGGCGCAGATTGTCAGCCAGGAGCTTGCCATTCCGGTCACCCACGTCCAGGTAGTCCACTCTGATACTGATCTTTGTCTTTATGATCTTACGACCTCTTCCAGTCGTTCCACGTTCCATATGGGACGCGCCGTCCAATTGGCTGCGCAAGATATTCGCAGGCAATTGGCCTGTCTCGCCGGCCGGCTCTGGAACTGTCCCGTCGAAGAAGTGCTCTTTGCCAATCAGGGCGTGCGGTGTGTGGTGAACGATGTGGTTCACGCTGCTTCCTATAGAAACCTCTTAAGCGCTTCCTTTGGAATTAAAGGTGCCAACCTGGTTGGAAAAGGGACGGTCAAAACTGAAGCGGTACAGCGCAACGGAGAGCCGCTGACCTCCGCGTTCTGGTTTGCGGGCGCAGGCGCCGCCGAAGTGGAAGTAGACCGCGAAACCGGTAGCGTCCGCGTTGTACGTTATGCCAGTGCCGCAGACGTTGGAAAGGCAATCAATCCCTTTTTCTGCGAGCAACAACTCAAAGGCGGCGCGATTACCGGTATTGGTCTGGCGTTGATGGAACAACTGGTTTATCAGGATGGCCTATTGATCAACCCAAATTTCTTGGACTATAACCTTGCGAGGTTTCTCGATATACCTGAGGAGATCATTCCTATTCTCGTGGAGAGGGCGCACGAAGAGGGACCTTACGGCGCTAAAGGCGTGGGGGAAACTGCTTTGATTCCTGTGGCTCCGGCGATTGCCAACGCGATTGAAGACGCCGTGGGGGTACGGGTCACCGATCTCCCGATCACTCCGGAGAAGGTGCTTCGAGCCTTGCAAGAGAAGGAACAGAAAGCCCAGCTTTTGGAAGGGCCCACACCCGGCAGAAGTTAGAATCCGTGGTCTGGGGCACTCAATTCCCATTGTTCTTAATGCAAAACGTCAGACTTATGAACGGGAGAAAGGTTTCCTGCTTTGCGGTTATCTATGTACTCTTAGCCTTCCATATGTCGCACGCCTGCGGATTTGCGAAGTCGTTGCAAAACGATGAAGAGATTCTTCTGGAATTGTCCCCTGCAGAGGCGGCTCCGGGTGACGAATTCGTGGTTTCTTTAAGACTGGTTGAAACCCCTTCCGGTAGCCTCCCCATGAAGGAGATTTCCGGAAGCATATGTTTTTCTGAGCAGTTGCTGGAACTGATTAGCGTCAAAGGCGGCAGCGATTCCGAAAACAGCTCATTCAGCCATCATGTGGAGGAATCGCCAGATTGCAGAAAACTGGTCGTGAACGTGCGATTTGACAAGGCAACCCCGGCTGAGAACCTACTAGCTACTCTGCGTTTTAAAGTACAGCCTCAAGCTACGCCAGGCCAAACAACAGAATTAAAGGGAGAGTTTGCCGTGACCACGGCGGGCGGTCCTTTGCCGGCTCGTCTGCGTGGTGGCTCAGTCCAGATAGCAAAAAGACCTCTGGTTTTCGCCTGCTTTTTGTATATGCATTAACCACGTCAGGAGCGGTGTTTTTTTCAAGATGAAAATAAAGTTCCTTGGTTTTTTGTCAGTCTGTATATCACTCTGCCCGGCGCGCTCTTTTGCGTCGGTTCGCGTCGAGGCCACCAAGATCGAAAAAGCCATTATCCTCGACGGGCGCCTGGAGGAACCAGAATGGCGCGCGGCGCCACCCGCCACTGATTTTGTGCAGCAGCGTCCTCAGGAAGAACAGCCCTCCTCAGAAAGGACGGAGGTGCGGTTCCTTTACAACAGCAGCAAGCTGTTTATCGGAATTATTTGCTACGATTCGGAACCTGCCAGGATTGTCGATGTGCAGAGCCGGAGGGACGGAGATCTTTCCGACTCGGATTCCATTTTGATCATCCTTGATACGTACCACGATCGCCGTAACGGGTTCTTGTTTGGAACCAACCCTTCGGGAATTCAGTACGACGCGCAAATTATGGCGGAGGGAGTCAGTGGCGGCCAGATGACGGCAGCCGGTGTCGGCAGGTCCGCAGGAGGGACCACGCAGCGCGGAAATGTTGCTGCTGTCAACCTGAACTGGGATGCCGACTGGAAAGTACAAACCAGCCGCGACAGCGAAGGATGGAAAGCGGAGATTGAAATTCCGCTCGGCTCACTGCGCTTTAAAGGATCGGAATCTCCTCAAACCTGGGGGCTGAACGTGATGCGGAACATCCGTCGCAAGAATGAACAGTCTTTCTGGTCACCGATCCCACAGGCTTACAACATATACCGGGTCTCCCTGGCTGGAGAATTAGCCGCGCTGGATATTCGTCCTCCGAGAAACTTGAGATTGATACCGTACATTTCTCTCGGCCCGCACAAGGATTACTCAAAGGATAAAACCGACTTTCGCAGGGAGGTCGGATTTGATGTGAAGTACGGGCTGACGCCTACGCTCACCCTGGACGTTACCGCGAACACCGATTTTGCTCAAGTCGAAGTGGATGATGAACAAATCAACCTGTCGCGATTCGACTTGTTCTTTCCGGAAAAGCGTGCCTTTTTCTTAGAAAATGCCGGGACCTTTGCTTTCGGCGTGCCCCGCGAAACGGATCTTTTTTTCAGCCGTCGCATAGGCATCGAAGGCGGCCGCGAGGTTCCCATCTTGGGAGGAGGGCGCTTGACCGGAAAGCTGGGGCGATACAACCTAGGGATTTTGGCCATTGAGACGGGACGTGAGGGAATAGCTACCGGCAATAATTTCTTTGTCTCTCGAGTGCGGCGGGAGTTTCAGCGGCGAAGCAGCGTGGGTTTCATCTATACCAATCGGGAGACCGTGGGCGACGGCCTTTCTCAGCGCGAGTACAATCACGCCTTCGGGTCGGATCTCCAGTTGGGGTTCGGTGAAAACTGGCTGTTCTCGGGATACATAGCCAAGACCTATTCTCCGCATCTGCAAGGCGACGATTATGCCGGGAATCTTCACCTGAGCTACCGGACCGATGTGTGGAGGATCGAGGGCGATTACGCCGAGGTCCAGGAGAATTTCAACCCCGAGGTGGGCTTTGTCCCCCGCCACGGATACCGCAGCCCCTTCTTTCGGATCGTCTTCAGCCCCAGTCCGGAGAAAGGATGGATTCGACAGTGGAATCCCCATTTCACCATCCGCCGCCATTATGGGTTTGATGGCAGGCTCGAGAGCGAAAGACAGCATTATGATCTGGAGATTTTCCGCACCGACGGAGGGCAAATGTCGGTCACATACAACCGGGACCAGGAACTCCTGAGGGTGCCTTTTGAGATCCATCCCGGAGTGTTTGTTCCTCCTGGAGCCTACCGATTTGGTCAGTTTGAAGCGTTTTTCAGTTCCGATCCGGCTGCCAAATTTTTTGGTAGTTTTAACCTCACCCGGGGAGATTTTTATGACGGCGATCTTGCCATCTACGATTTCGAACTGGGCTTTCGTACCGGACCGCAGTTCTTCACGACGTTGAATCTCGTCAACACCGGGGTGGAAGCCGATTGGGGGCGGTTTAATACTAACCTGGCGCGTTTGAGGCTCAACTACTCGTTCACCCCCACTCGCTTCCTGCAGGCTCTTTTTCAGTACAACAGCCGTCTGAACCAGTTCAGTTCCAACATCCGTTTCGGTTGGATCAATGCATCCAACACGGGCTTGTACATGGTCTACAATGATCGTTACAACACGCGTGATGACCGTCTGGACCCTCTGGACCGCGCTTTCTTTCTGAAGTTCAGCTACGGAATCGATTTTTGAAGGAATTCACGCCCCAGCCATGATAGCCCTGTCTTTTTTAGTTTCTCGGCTTAAGACTATGCCATGGCGCAGATTGTTGGAAGGGCTCTCCAGATACCCAAGAACGCCCAAGAACACAAGAACAGGTGAGCAAGCGCTGCGGCTCAGGCAGTGGGGAGGGGTTTTTCGCCGACCGGGCCCATCGGCGGGCGATTTTTCGATCCAACTGGAAAATCTCGAAGCCCAGCGACGGATGTTAAGCAGTCCTGCAATGAAGGGCCTGAACAGGTGGGAGAAAGAAAAGAAA
>JACQSY010000042.1 GCA_016211085.1 Acidobacteriota bacterium
GCCAAATGTAAAGAAGCGTTAGACGCACTACACTAGCTGTCTCGTACCCGTTCCGGCCTTCACAGGATGCCAATGAGGGGTGATGTGTGCTGGATAAATAGTTAACATAATATTTCTTATACGACTAAAGCTAGGGACCTTTTCCGGCGAATCCCTTCACTTAGTACCTTCCCCTTTTTTGCACTCCCCTTCCTCCAGAGACTAAAATGGTTTCTCGTAACCATCCGGAGGGAGACTCTCATGAAAGAAGATCTGCGCAGTCTGGTCGTAATGCCGCCTTCAGACCGGCGGGAGTTTTTAAAAAGAAATCTCGCAGTGGGCTTTGCCTTGGCTGTCCGCCCCATATCGGCTCAAACCATCACCACGGACATGGGCGGGTTGGTGGCGGGCGAGGTGAAGATCCCCGTCGCCGACGGCGAAATTCCTGCCTATCGCTCTATGCCCGCCGCGGGGGGGCCGTTTCCTGTGGTTCTCGTGGTTCAGGAGATTTTCGGAGTGCATGAGCACATCAAGGACGTGACGCGCCGTCTGGCCAAAGTCGGTTTCCTGGCGGTCGCCCCGGAATTGTTTGCGCGGCAAGGGGACACTTCGCAAATGACTGACTTCAATGACATCCTCACCAAGGTGGTGTCAAAGGTCCCGGATGCTCAAGTCATGGGCGACCTTGATTCTACGGCTGCATGGGCCGGCTGGACCGGCAAGGGCGACTTGACACGGTTAAGCATCACCGGATTTTGCTGGGGCGGGCGAATAGTGTGGCTTTATGCGGCGCATAACCCTCGGCTGAAGGCTGGAGTGGCCTGGTACGGACGCCTGATTGGAGATTCCACGCCCCTACAACCGCGCCACCCTGTGGACCTGGCCGCAACGCTCAAAGCACCGGTCCTGGGGCTTTACGGGGGCGCAGACGCCGGCATTCCTTTGGAGACGGTTGAGAGGATGCGCAAGGCCGCTGCTGACGCCGGAAAGAAGGATGTCGAGATTGTTGTCTTTCCTGAGGCACCCCATGGGTTTTATGCCGACTACCGCCCGAGTTATCGAAAGGATGCAGCGCAAGAGGCCTGGAAGCGGCTGCATGAATGGCTGAAAAAGCACGGCGCTGTCCAGCTATAGCTAAGCTAAATGTCTCGGAGCATAAAAATGTGAGCGAACTTGTCATCGCGGTGCGTAAGCACCCCCAGCAGATTCATCGTAATTCCAAGGCGGGACTTAGGGTTGGCTGCGCGGAGCTGATACAAAACATTTCAAGTATTTCGTTAACAAAAGTGGTGCTGAACAAGCCACTGAGCAGGTTGTCAGTAAACCGACCAGCACCCAGGAGTCACCAGTTCCAGCAGGTGCTGGTCAGGGTCCCGAAAGTAGAGGCTATGCCCGCCGCGTGGCCAATCCACCTCGCTTTCAATTTCAATTCCCTGTTCCTCAAGATGGTGGCGCCATTGCGGAAGGCTCTCCGTCTTTACGGCGAAAGCCAGATGCAGGGATCCCGCCCCATCATGTCCGGGAATGATTCCCCCTGAAACCGCTGAGGCCCCCGCGGAAGCGGAGCACTTAAACACCAGCAACACTTGTTGCTGGGCAATATGGAAGGCATGAAGCTTCTGGTCTGAGTAGATTACCGGAAATCCAAAGAGTCGCTGATAAAACTCGGATGCTCGTTTGAGGTCCTTCACATAGATCGAGGTTTCCAGGACTCCAGTAACGGCGGGCACTTTTGTTAGTTTAGCATGCGGCACCAAATCACTCTATCCACCGGCATACCACACAACTTAGGACAGCATCCTGCTAGACCTTGGGGGGAGGAGCCGGGAGCTTGAAAGCATGAATTTCAGATTGAAAACCGACTTTGGCGTGGCTGCCATCGCAGAAGGGCTTGTTCTGAGAATGCCCGCATCGGCAGAGCGAAACCACTTCACGTCCTGAAAGATCGAATTCCTTGCCATCGGCGTCCTTAATCACAAATTGACCTGAGATCCGTAGCGGACCATTGTTCCTGCAGGTGATTTCACAATCGTGCATCTGCTCCTCCTTGCTGCTCTGACTTGCTGCCCTTATGGGGTGCGAAGTGATTGGTTTACGGAAAAGGCTCTCCACGGGCATTGCTGGCTGGTTGGCTTAAAGCAGTCCACTCCGTTTCGAGTGCAGGTGCTTTACTCGCGTGGTCCAACATGCCCTTGCGCGACCAAGAATTCCTCCAGCTTGCTCATGTGTTCCTTAAACTCCTGAAAACGGTCAAGACTGATGGTTATTCCTTTCTTGGTTGGCTTCCATTCTCCTTCATCATCTTCATAGTAAATTCTTATGTCTGCATAATTCTTACCTTTGAATTCGCTCAGGCTGAACACAATTTTCTCATTCCAGCCGCGTTCCATTTCGGTGATGATCTCGCTCATTGCTTATTCCATCCTTTTTTACATATTCAGGATCATCAGTTGTCTTTCCTGAGTCAACCCTTTTGTGTTTCTCGCTCGCCCGATCGACTCTGCGCGTCAGGCTGGTCTGGCAAATCGGCTCTTACAAGGTCATGGCTGACTGATGACAATTTTTTGAAGAGAACGGGGCAACTCTTGCAGTGCGTTTTTGCGAAAGCCCCCGTCCTGAAGCATCCGTTCCAATTCGGAATAGGGATAGGCGTCTCCTGAGGGGGTGGTTGCCAGCATGGTGAAACTGAATGCGGCGACCAGGGGCGGTGAAACGCGATCTTCATTGGGAATGAACTCCAGCGTGACGAGTCGCCCGTCCGCTTTCAATGCTGCATGAATCTTGCCCATCAGTTGCCGGCAGGTCTCGGGATCAAAATGATGAAAAAAGTTCGTGGCCAGCACCAGATCGTAGCCACTTCCGAACTCCACCGCGAAGGCGCTTCCTTTCAAAAGGAAATACCGGTCTTCCACGCGGGCTTTGCGGGCGTTTTCAAGGGCCACCTGGAGAACGGGCTCCCAGTCGAGGGCATAAATTCGCGCTTGGTGATTGAATCGGGCAATGGCGACCCCAAAGAGACCATGTCCTGCCGCGATGTCCAGCACCTTCCAGGGATCCCCACCTTGGGCGCCAAGGATTTCTGCGATATCTTCGGCGGCGGGTGCCATCATGGGCGCCATACCACGGGCGAACTCCACCCACAATGAATGGTCGTTAGACACGGTTTCCCGATCATTTAGAAGCGCCCCTCCTTTACGCACCGCGGCGGCCACGTCGTTAAAAGCCTGCAGTTGATAGGACGAGTTTAGAAAACGAATCGCGCCGCCGAAGTAAGCTGGTGAACGCACGTCTAAGAACGCCTTTGAATCAGGGGTGAGCGAATAGGCGGCGCCTTCTTTTTCCAGGAGTCCGATGATCGTGAGGTAATCGCAAAGAATCCTGATGCCCCGCTCGCTCGCCCGGCAACGCCGGGCCAGAGTTGAAGGCTCTTGGTTCCCCTCCCCGACCGCAGTAAACACATCCAGTTCGATGGCAGCTTTCAAAGCCGCTGTGCGCTGGTAAGCGTGGAAAGCTTCAAAGATCAACTCAGGGGACGGAGTCTTGGGATTCACATTCGTGTTCTCCATATTGTTTTTCCGTTAGTAAAGACAGGCGTCTCTATGTTATAAGAGGGCACCACGGAGTGAGAGATGAAACAAGCCTTACCGAAAACCGATCTGACGACTGAGTACGTCCGCACATACAAGCAACACACCGTGGCCATCATCGAGCAAATTTCAGAAGCAGCGATTTCTGATTTCATTTCGCTGCTGGCAGCTGCGCGCGAGAATCATGCGCAGATTTTTGTTTGCGGTAATGGTGGCAGCGCTGCAACGGCTTCTCATTTTGCAAATGATCTTGGCAAGGGGGCCTCCTGGGGGCGTGAAAAGCGTTTCCGTGTGTTATCCCTGACCGACAACGTTTCCTGGATCACTGCGCTTGCCAATGATACCCACTACTCGGAAATCTTTGTTGAACAATTAAAGAATTATGCTGCCAAAGGTGACCTGCTGATCGCCTTTAGCGGAAGCGGAAACTCCGCCAATGTCTTGCGTGCAGTCGAATGGTCCAATGCTTATGGTCTTATCACCATCGGTGTTACCGGCAGACCGGGTGGGAAGTTGGGGCAGATGGCGCGCCACGCGCTTTTTATAGAATCCTCTCACATGGGCCACATTGAAGAAGGCCATTTCCTGGTGCAGCACCTGGTCTCATACTTCTTCACGGAGGCTTAATGGCTGTGCTATCCTGCCGGATTGAAAGGCTCGTCAGCACTTCCCCCGTAGATGCTGGGCACCGTCGACCCCATGGGCCGCAGGTAAGTTGAAAGCTGCCCGCGATGGTGGACACTGTGCACCGTCAGAAACATCAGATAGGCCACTGCCGGGTAATTGAACATTCCAAAAAAAGGCAGCGGCTGAATCAGTTTTTCGACGGGGAGCTTTCTTAACTGTTCCAGCCGGTCGCAAAAATTTCGCTCATACCATGAAACCACGTCTGCTACGGACTTTTCGCGCGCCGGCTCGTCTCCCTCCTCCGGACCAAAATGGCTCTGGAGAATTCCTTCCAGGAACCAGACGTCTGAACTGGCCATGTGCCATGCCAGTTCAATTGCATTGCGTGACTGCGCATGCGGTCGGTACTCCTTCTTCCCCTCGGGGATGGCCTTGATCACCTTCCGGGTAGTTTCAAATTCCTGCGCCAGCGCGTCCGCAAAAAAAATGAGCAAAAATTTAGCTTGATCTGCTTGCATTTTCTCCTCCGTGACTTGTAGGTCTGGTCTTGCCCCCGCTCTTACCTTCTAGTGCATCGAGGCATCATTGTCAATAAAGGCACTGCTCCGCGGGGCGAAAGCTTTTGACTGGCAAGGCATAAAGGCGCGCCAGCCTGACACGTCGAAGGCTCCAGTGTCGGAAGCGCCCGGCCTATACGGCTCCTGGAGCTGTTTTTGAAGTATTGACAGATTCAAACCGGAAAGGTTAAAAAACAAGTTCCGGTCAATGACGACCGGTTTTCTCGGCCTGACATCGTCGTCAGGATCTACCCTGGTACAAGGTCGTATCACTACTGTAAAGTTCGCTCCGGGGGCCGCACCAGGATCCGCCTGTTGTTTCCTGGTTGAATGTGGCAATAAGGGTGTGTAAAGCCGGAGATTAAGTCTTTACCGTCAACTACGTGAAGCTTATTACTTCAGGAGGCAGAGAACTGTTATGGGTGCTAAGGATGTAGTGAAATGGATTAAGGATCGTGAGATTCAGGCTGTTGATTTCCGTTTTGTGGATCTCCCTGGCCTATGGCAGCACTTTACCTTAAATCCATCTGAGGTGACTGAATCAAGTATTGCTGAAGGTTTTGGTTTCGATGGATCGAGCATCCGTGGATTTCAACAGATTCAGGAAAGCGACATGCTATTGTTTCCTGATCCGGATACCTGTTTTGAGGATCCTTTTACAAAGGTACGCACGCTCAATATCATCTGCAATGTGGTGGATCCGATCACCGGTCAACCTTACACACGCGATCCTCGTTACATCGCCCAAAAGGCTGAAAAATATCTGGTATCCACTGGGATCGCAGACACCGCCTACTTCGGACCGGAACCCGAATTTTTCGTGTTCGATGATGTTCGATTCGACCAGTCCTACAATAAGGGCTACTACTACATTGATTCCGCGGAAGGCTTTTGGAACAGTGGCCGTGAAGAGAACCCAAATCTAGGCTACAAACCTCGATACAAAGAGGGCTATTTTCCGGTTCCCCCCATGGATAGCCTGCAGGATATGCGGACCGAAATGGTGCTCACGCTGCAACAGGCCGGGATCGAAGTGGAGGTCCACCACCATGAAGTGGCTTCCGCAGGGCAATGCGAAATCGACATGCGCTTTGACACCCTGGTTCGAATGGGGGACAAGCTTTTGAAATACAAGTACATCATCAAGAACGTGGCGCGGCGTTACAACAAAACCGTCACCCTCATGCCGAAACCGATTTTCATGGATAACGGCTCGGGGATGCACGTGCATCAGAGCCTGTGGAAGGGCGGCAAAAACCTGTTTTACCAAGCAGGTGGTTACGCTGATCTCAGCAAGTCGGCGGTTTACTACATTGGGGGACTGCTCAAACACGCTTCTTCGCTGCTGGCCTTCTGCGCACCCACCACCAACTCCTACCGACGGTTGGTTCCAGGGTATGAAGCCCCCATCAACCTTATTTACTCCCAGCGCAACCGCAGCGCCTGTGTGCGCATTCCGGTGTATTCGAAAAGCGAGAAAGCGAAGCGGCTGGAATTTCGCTCCCCCGATCCTTCCTGCAACGGCTACCTGGCTTTTGCGGCCATGATGATGGCGGGGCTGGATGGAATTCAAAACAAAATTATGCCGCCTGATCCGATGGACAAAGATCTTTACGATCTTGAGCCGGAGGAGAAGGCCAAGGTGAAATCCACTCCGGGGAGTCTGGAGGAGGTGCTGAACGCCCTCGAGAAGGATCACGACTACCTGCTTAAGGGAGATGTGTTTACGCGGGATGTTATTGAAACCTGGCTGGACTACAAGCGCAGTCGCGAGGTGGATGCCATTCGGCTTCGTCCGCATCCCTATGAGTTTGCGCTTTACTTCGATATTTAAATCCGGTGCCCCGTATTGACCGCCCCTGCGTAGGGGAACTCTTGTCTTGCTCAAGCCCGGCTGCATGCTAGAATTTTTCGAGCATGCAGCCAGGCGATCTCTTTCTCTCATCTAACCTGCAAACTGAGGAAATCCAACGCTTTCTTGAAGCGCACGGCTTTGAACATCCCCAAGCGGCCGATCGCCACCTGCAGCGTCTGGGAGACCTGCTCGAGCAACGTGAAGTGCTGGCTGGGTTCGCGCCGCAACTTCTTGAGGAGCTTTCCCGCGCGGTAGACCCGGATGCCGCTTTGACGCACTTGGTGGATTTTTTGGAAGCCGCCCCCAGTGCTTCCGGCCTCTTCGCGTACCTCCGATCCCATCCCGCTGCGCTGGAGGTTCTGCTGCGTATCCTGGGCGCTTCCCCTTTTCTGACGCAACTTCTGGTCCGAAATCCGGAGTACTTCTATTGGTTGATCGAGGGGAACCACCTGGCGCGGGTTCAACCGTCCGAATATTTTAAGCGGCAGGCGGAGGGAATTTGTTCGCCGTTCTTAGATTCGGAGAACGCGCTTGATGCTTTGCGAAGACTGCGTCGGCGCGAGAGCCTGCGAATTGCCGCACAAGATCTGCTGGGACTCTCTCGCCTTGAGGGCACTGTTGCGCAAATCTCCGCCCTGGCTGACGCAATTCTGCAGCAGACCTTTGAAATTCTCGCGCCCGGATTCTTGCCTTCCGGTATTGGTTTTGCTGTCCTGGCCATGGGCAAGCTGGGCGGGCAGGAGCTGAATTTCAGTTCCGACATCGATCTGATTTATGTGTACTCGCCTGAGGAGAAGCGACCAGAGGCGCTTCAGTTCGCGCGAGAATATACCCGCGCTCTCTCCAACTACTCCAACGAAGGGAGTCTCTACCGTGTGGATCTTCGTCTGCGTCCCAAGGGTCAGGGAGGGGAGATTGCTTACTCGCTGGAGGGTTGCCGGCAATATTACGAAACGTGGGCGGATACGCTGGACCGCCTTGCTCTCCTGAAGTGCCGCTGTGTTGCCGGCTCGAAGCAAGTGGGACAGGATTTCCTGGAGCTGGTTGAAGACTTTGTTTTTAAAAAGTACCTGGACCATGCCGCCCTGGAGGAAATCCGCTGGCTGAAGCGTCGCATCGACCGCAAAGTGACTCAGAGCCGGGAGGGCCGCAATATCAAGTTGGGTGAAGGAGGGATTCGCGAAATTGAATTCTTTGTACAGTCTTTCCAGCTCTTGTATGGAGGTTCCTGTCCCGAGATCCGTAGTCGCAGCACTCTGGGCGCCCTGGACCGTCTTGCAGACTACGGTTTTCTTCCTCTGGACGACCATCGCCGCCTGCGCTCTGCATACGTTTTCCTGCGCGACCTCGAGCACAAGCTCCAACTGGTCCACGACCGGCAGACGCACATCCTGCCCGAAGACGATTACGAACTCGGGCGCTGTGCGAGGCGCATGGGCTATCCGGCCAAGGAACTGGAAACCCTCGCCGCTCAATTCCACGACGAACTGGCGCGACATACCACTGTAGTTAATGAGATTTTTGAGTCTTTGTTCCGTTCTGATTCCGAGGGTGGCTCGCTCCAGGAGCTGATCTTGAATCCGGAATTGGGGCCCGAAGAAGCCGTCCGCGAGCTTGAGTCTCGCGCTGTCCGCTCAGCCCCTGAAGTTTATGAAGGGCTCAAGTTGCTGGAGCAGGCACCCTCGTTTCCCCACTCCCCTTCCCGGACCCGCAATCTCCTGGCCAATCTGGTTCCCGAACTTATCGAGGCCTGTCAGGCAACTCGCTCGCCGCTGCCCCTTTTCTCGCGCTTCGACCGTTTTTGCGAAGCGCTAGGGGCGCGTGCCAATCTGTATGCGGAACTCATAAGCAATCCGGAATTTGCCCACCGTCTCTTTCGGATATTCGCATCAGGAGAATTTCTTTGCGAAACGCTCATCCGCAATCCTCAGCTGCTGGATTCAGTGCTGCTTGTCGCCACGAATGATTTGGGCCTGGAGCAGTTTGAGTCGGTGCGGGAATCGCAAGCCCCGTTTCGGGATCAGCTCCGCCTCTTTAAGAGACGAGAAGAATTCAAAACGGCTCTGAAAGATCTTTTCGCCGAGGGTACCTCCAATACGCGTGTTCGTCTTACGCAATTGGCGGAATTGTGCCTGAAGCTTGCGGCAGACAATATCCTAGAACGTGTCACTCTTCCTTCCCTTCCCTGGGGGCTCTTTGCGTTGGGAAAACTGGGGGGACAGGAGTTGACCTATCATTCCGATCTGGATCTGATGTTGATTTATTCGGCGGCAGCCAGCGACAGCGGGGCCTCGCTTCGTTTTCAAGATTTTCTGAAACAGCTGCAAGAGGAACTGGAAGCTTACACTGAGACCGGATGGGCCTATCGGCTGGACTTACGACTTCGTCCGGAAGGGACATTGGGACCGCTGGCGGTTCCCAAAGATTTTTTTGAAGACTATTTTGAACAGCGTGCTGAAGCTTGGGAACGCCTCGCTTATGTAAAGATGCGTCCCATCTACTCACAGGGCGACCTCTTCGATCCGCTGATGACCGTTTTCAAGCGCTCTTTTTCGGAGGCAGAGATGGCCTATCTGGCCCATATCCGCCGGCGCAAAGAAATTGAAATTGGCCAGGAAGACCGTTCAGACAGTTATAACTTTAAGGTGGGCCAAGGCGGGTTGATGGACATTCAGTTTGTGACTCAATTTCTGCAGGTCCAAAATCGTGTTCGAGAATTCAACACAGCAAGGGCCCTAGAAGCCTTGGAGGAAAGATCGGCCATCGCGTCAGGCGATGCGCGGGTACTGAGGGAAGGTTGGGCTTTTCTGCTAAGGCTGGAGACGATGCAACGTTTGCTGCAGGAGCAGCCCGTTAATAGTATTCCCAGAAGGGGCGCTGACAATGATGTGCTCTCGCGCTTCTTGGGCTATGCTTCGGGAGACGATTTGGTCCGCTTGTACCTCGAGCACACGCAATGCATCCGGCAACTTTACCTAAAAGTGTTCCCCATCGAACCTAGAAAGATCGCGTCGCCTGCCTAAATAACATCGCGTTCTCCGGTTCGGATGTTGTAACCCTGTTCGACCGGCAGCACAAAAACGCGACCATCGCCTATCTCACCTGTGCGGGCGGTCTCAATGATGGTACGAATCGTCTCATCGACCATCTCGTCGGGAAGGACAATTTCCATCTTCATTTTCGGCAGCAGGGTCACGCTGTACTCCTTGCCCCGATAAATTGCGGTGTGTCCTTTCTGTCTTCCGTGTCCCCGCACTTCGGAAATCGTCATACCTGCCACATTCAGCCTGGTCAGCGCGTCTTTAATTTCCTCGACCTTGCTGGGACGAACAATCGCCATAATGAGTTTCATAGACCCTCTCAACTGATGGAAGCGGCAATGCGCCTGGAGAGCTCCTGCTGAACTTCCGTCGCCAGTTTTTTCCCTTCCTGAGTCAGATAAAACACATCTACCGCCTTATCCCCCTCCGTGTTGATCAATACCAGTTCTATGTTGCAGCGCATCCCGGAGATCTCTCTGCCGATACGATAAAGCAGGCCGATCGAATCGGGCGCTACAATTTCCATGATGGTGTAGTCACCGGGGTCTTCATTTTCAAAATATACCGTCGGCTGAAAACGAGCCGGCATGGTCTGAAATACTACGCTTTTTTCCTTGCTCTCCAAGAGTTTTTCAACCGAAATCTCGTCTTTGATCACTCCGGTCAACAGCTTTCTAAACCGGTCCTTTTCTTCTGGATTGAGTAGAAACACCCGGCGGGTATCCTGAAATTGGAAAAAATCGAGTACCGTGTTTTGCCGGTTTGAAAATCCGAAACCCCGAAGAATGTTCATGTCAAAATAAGCCAGCACACCCGCGATTTTGGCGAAAAGAAAATATCGGTCCGGAGTCACCACGCAAAGTTCGAAATGGGTATTCTTGGGCGAGAGGCTGAACTGGACGGGATGTGCGGCGTCCAGGCGGTTGGCCAGGCGGAAGTGCTGATAAATTTCTTCAGCCGGCGTTGCTACCAGATAGCGCCTGGGAAACCCCTCGAGAAATTGCTCAAATCGGTGATGGTCCAGATCCGTAGGGAGACCGGCTAACAATTTGGCGCCAATGTCCTCTTCTTCAATACGCTGCGCGCCGTAGCCGAACGTCAGCTTGTGATAGGCAGCAACATAAAGTTGCCACAGCAGGTCCTTCTTCCAGTCGTTCAGGGTTTCGGGCGCCACCGCCTTGATGTCGGCAAAAGTAAGCAAGCAGAGCAAACGCAGCCGAGAAGTATCGTTCACCAGGTCTATAAATCGTTGAATCACCTCTTCGTCTTCCAGGTCGCGGCGGAACATTACCGAGGACATCGCCAGGTGGTGACGGATGAGAAAAACGATGGTGTCCACCTCCTCCTTGGAAAACCGGAACCGCCACAGAGCGGCGGCGGCCATGCGTGCGCTACGGTCGACGTGTTTCCCCTCGCGGCTCTTCCCGACATCATGCAAAAGCAGGCTCAAGGTCAGCAGCTCCGGATCGGAACACTCTTCCAGCAGAGCACGGAATCTTTGATCGGAACGTTCCTGGGAAACCGCAAGATCCTCAATATTCTTAATGGCGAGCAATGTGTGCTCGTCGACAGTGTACTTGTGGTAGAAATCGCGCACCAACCGCGCTCGAATCGAACCAAATTCCGGGAACAAGAGCTCCAACACGCCCAACTCGTACATTTCGCTCAAGACGCGATAAAGACCCCGCCGCGCCTTGAAGAGTTCCCTGATCAGCGGCTGCAAAGTTGCGTAATTCAGAGTCTGGGACGTCATCGGCAGCGCTTCCACGATTGCAGTTCGTGACCGGTCGCTCAAAGAACGATTTTCCCGCCCGGCACGTACGAACAGTTCCAGGATCTGGTCCGCTCGTTCCAACCTCATTCCTTCTGCAAGGTCGATTTCCTTTTCGTATCCGCCTTTTTCCCGTTCGCGCATGGTTTTTTGACAGTAAGAGAAGACCACACGCGCATTGAGAAAATACTCCTTCATCAGCGATTCCACGCCTGAGCGGGGGCTCGCTTCGCTGTGACCCATTTCTTTTGCCAACTCTTCCTGGAGACGATGTGTCAGCCGGTTCTGGTTTCTGCCGGTCAAAAAGTGCAGCAGCATGCGAAGCGTACAAAGCAGTTGGTATGCCTGTGCAATCTGCTGATCGCCATACGGAAGAAAGCCTTGCCTTGGCTGCAGGCGGACTAACCACTTTGCCACCACAAGATCACGAAGTCCTCCGGGAGAGAGTTTCAGATCGGGTTCCAATTGGTAGATAGTGCCGCGGTAGCTGCCGTGGCGCTCCTCTGTTGCCTCGATGATGTATTTAGCAAGCGCTTCAGAATTCTTTTTCAAGAAGGCAGGGAGAAGTTCATCCAGGAGTTTGCAGCCAAGCTGCTTGTTTCCGGCGATGACGCGGGCGTCGAGCAAAGCCATCAGAAATTCGAGATGATCCAGACTGAGGCTCTTAAAGTCCTTCAAACCCCAAACTTGATGCCCAATATGCAAGTTAAAATCCCAGAGATCGTGTAGGGTTGCGGTGATGGCTGCTTCCGAATGCTCCTGATCCTTAGAACCGTGAACAAATAGAAGGTCCAGGTCCGAAAATGGAAACAGTTCGCGCCTGCCGTAGCCCCCAATTGCCAGAACGCAGAATTCTCCCCGGGAAAGATGACGCTCCGAAAAATAAGTGACTAGTGAATCCGCCTCCGCGCTCAGAGTCGAGAGCGCCTGGGTGCAGTCATGATCCGTAAAGAATTTTCGGCGCACCTCTTCGCGGCTACGCAAATACTGCTCGCGAAGACTGTTGAGTGTCGTTTCCATGGCGGAACATGATACTCTGCTAAGACGTTAATTTCACTTCGAGACTGCCTTTCCTCCCCCCTTGTGCAGACTTTGCGCTTGACTTAGAAGGCAAAATCTTTATTCTATTTAGGATTTAGAGGTCACAATGCAAAAGTGTCAACATCGTTTTATGATGCTGGAACCGGCGAGGGACTTCATTTCCCTCCTTCAGGACCTCATTATCCTCGTAATCATTACCTCCGGTTCTTTGCGGAGGGATTTGGCCGCCATCGGTTAAATCCACAAGCTCCGTAAAGAAAAAATCATTTCCCATACCAAAGGGTTTTTTCTTTACGGAGATAGACGGTTAAATCCGGCGCTCGCATAGCGTGACAGGAGAAAACGAATGGGAAAAATCTTATCATTGCTGGTTGAGAACAAAGCGGGCGTGCTCTCGCGGGTAGTGGGGCTTTTCAGCCAGCGGGGGTACAACATCGGCAGCTTGAACGTGGCGCCCACCCAGGACCCCACCATGTCCCGCATCACCCTCGAGATGGAGACGGACGAACGAGGGACGGAACAGGTCGTCAAGCAGCTGAACAAGCTGATTGACGTCATCAAGGTGACTCCGTTCAACCCTTCCCAGCACTTGGCCCGGGAGATGGCTTTGATAGGTGTTCGGGTCAAAGAAGAAAACCGTAATGAAGTGCTGGCTATTTCAAAAGTATTCCGGGCTCGGGTGGTGGATGCCAGTCCTCAAAGCTATACCTTCGAGGTAACGGGACAGTCGGAAAAAATTGATGCGTTTATAAGCAATGTCCGGGTTTACGGAATTCGTGAAGTCCATCGTACCGGCAAACTCGCGGCCAGCCGCGGTACCGTACGCGAATCAAAACGGCTTTCACAACGAGATTCCCGGGAGCAGCCCGACCCCCATTCCCTTTCCCGCCTTCCGGAAGATAAACCTTCAACCAACAACGCATCTGTTATGGAGGCAAAAAGAAGTCATGGCTAAAGTGTTCTACGAAAGTGACGTCCAGCGTGAGTACCTGAAAGACAAAACCATCGCCGTCATCGGGTACGGGAGTCAGGGGCATGCTCACGCATTGAATTTGCACGATAGCGGGCACCGGGTATTGGTCGGGCTTCATTCAGAAAGCAAGTCCTGGAAAAAAGCGGTAGGGGATGGACTCACAGTGAAGACCGTCCCGGAAGCCGTCGCAGCGGCTGACGTAGTCATGGTTCTCATTCCCGACCCCGCTCAAGGAAGGGTTTACAGGGAGTCGATCGAGCCGCACCTCAAGAAAGGACATACGTTAATGTTTGCTCACGGCTTTAACATACATTTCCGACAGATCCAGCCTCCTCCCTGGATTGACGTTTCCATGATCGCTCCCAAGAGTCCCGGGCATCGCATGCGTGAACTCTTTACTGAAGGTGTAGGGGTTCCTGCCCTGCTGGCAATTCATCAGGATTTCACCGGCAAGGCCACGGGAACAGCTCTGGCCTACGCCCAGGGCGTCGGCTGCACCCGGGCCGGCGTTATTCAGACCACCTTCAAAGAGGAAACTGAAACCGACCTCTTTGGAGAGCAAGCGGTGCTGTGCGGGGGTGTCAGCACTTTAATTAAAAAGGGTTTTCAGACACTGGTGGATGCCGGCTACCAGCCGGAAGTTGCCTATTTCGAATGCCTGCATGAAATGAAGCTGATCGTGGATCTCATCTACGTAGGCGGACTCAGCTACATGCGCTATTCCGTCAGCGATACCGCAGAATATGGTGATTACACGCGCGGGCCTCAGGTGCTGGACTCCGGTGTGGACGCGAAAATGAAACAAGTGCTGGAGGGGGTGCAATCCGGTGAATTCGCGCGCGAGTGGCTCGCAGAGAATGAGAGTGGGTTGCCGCGTATGAAACAGTTTCGCGAAACTGAGTCCAAGCTCCTCATCGAGCAGGTTGGCAAGCAGCTTCGGGAAATGATGCAGTGGCTTGCCGCGGCCAACCAAAAGAGAGAAAAAAAACTTGCCGCTCAGTAAATCTTTTCTGGTTCTTCCATGGAAAAAGTAGTTCTTTACGATTGCACATTGCGTGACGGCACCCAGGGAGAAAATGTCTCGCTAAGCGTCGACGACAAACTCCACATTGCGCAGAAACTGGATGAATTCGGCATCCACTACATCGAAGGTGGGTGGCCCGGGTCCAATCAAAAAGATGCTGAATTTTTCAGCCGGGCCCGCAGCCTGTCCTGGAAAAACAGCAGTATCACGGCCTTCGGCAGCACTCGGCACTGGAAAAATCCGGTCGATCAAGATCCCAACCTTGCCGCACTCCTTCAGGCAGAAACTCCGGCTGTCACGCTGGTAGGCAAAAGCTGGGATTTTCACGTCACACGGGCCTTGGGAATCAGCCTGCAGCAAAATTTGCAGATTATCCAGGAGAGTATTGACTACCTGAAAAAGTGCAACAGAGAGGTCATCTTTGACGCCGAGCACTTCTTCGATGGCTGGCGAGCCAACCCCGAATACGCACTGGGTGTGATCAAAGCCGCACGCGATGCCGGAGCCGATTGGATCGTTCTTTGTGACACTAACGGTGGAAACCTCCCCTTGACCATCAGCCGCATTGTCGGTCCCTTGAACTCCCAATTCCCTCAACTTGGAATTCACACTCACAACGATTGCGACCTGGGAACGGCCAATTCGCTTGCCGCGGTGGAATCGGGAGCCCAGATGGTTCAGGGAACCATCAACGGCTATGGCGAACGTTGTGGAAATGCCAATCTCTGTTCAATCATTCCTGCTCTCGAACTGAAGATGAATCGCCATACTGTAGGTCCTGACAAGCTTAAGAATCTCACCTCCCTGGCCTATTTTGTCAGCGAAACCGCCAACATGATCGTTCGCAATGATCTCCCCTACGTAGGCAAGAGTGCTTTTGCCCATAAAGGGGGTTTGCACGTCAGCGGTATTCTTAAGGATTCACGCACTTACGAGCACATTCAGCCGGAGCAAATCGGCAACCAGCGACGCGTGCTGGTTTCCGATTTATCCGGAAAGAGCAACTTGATTTACAAGATTCAGGAATTTGGGGATTTTAAGCTTGAGCAAATTGATCTGGCTGCCCTGCTGGAGCGGATCAAGGAACTCGAGTATGACGGCTACCAATTTGAGGGCGCTGAAGCCAGCCTAAAGTTGTTGCTGCACGAGTTCAGCGGCCAATCAAAAAAGTGGTTTGACTTTAAAGGATTCAGGGTGCTGGTGGACCAGGACCGCCACGGCAATTTTGTGAGTGAGGCCACCGTGAAAATCAGTGTGGACGGAATGGATGAGCATGTCGCATCCGAGGGAAACGGTCCGGTCAATGCATTGGACCGCGCTATAAAAAAGGCGCTGGCGCGTTTCTTTCCTGAGATTGAAGAAATCCGCCTTATCGATTACAAGGTGCGTGTTCTGGATGCGCAGAATGCCACTGCGGCGAGAGTGCGTGTTTTGATCGAATCAACGGACGGACATGAGACCTGGACTACGATTGGTGTTTCCGAAAACGTGATTGAAGCCAGCTGGAAAGCTATTGTCGATAGCCTTTTGTATAAGCTGATCTTTCTTCGTGAGCGCAAGGGCGCCGCCGCTCAAACCGAGGTCCCCAACGCACGAACTGCCGCCTCTTAGCATCTCCTCCGAAATATGATGACACTAGGGTTGCGGCGAGACAGCCGCTTTCTTTGTCTCTTCCACCCGATGGCTCGGCCACAACAAAAATTCAATGCATTGTGGAGACGGGACACGTTAGTACCACTTGAGGATCCTCACCTCCACCCCAGGCGCTGAGACTGACTTTCTGAATACCTCCAGGTCGGAATTGCCATAGTGATAGGGATAAACCACCTTGGGCCTGAAAGCATTCACGCATTCCGCAGCTTCCTCAGGAGTCATCGTGTAAGGGAGATTCATGCAAATGAAAGCAATGTCGATATTCTTGAGGGCTTTCATTTCGGGAATGCACTCGGTATCCCCGGAAATATAAACCCTTTGGTTCCCGAGGTTCAGAAGATAACCATTCCCTCTTCCCTTTGTATGATAGAGTTGCCCGGGTTGGGGACCCCTCTGCAGGTTGTACATGGGTACCGCTTCAATTCTGATCCCCAGAGCCTCCGTGCTTTCACCATTGTTGACCACACGAGCCTCCGTCACGGTTTTCTGAACTGCAGCCGGAGCTATAATGACGGTTTGAGGTTTGCTCACCTTTTCGACGGTGGCTGGATCCATATGATCAGGGTGAATATCGGTAATCAGGATCAGGTCCGCCGGCGGCAGGTTGGCATACGAGCCCTCCTTCCAGGGATCCACGTAAATGGTCTTCCCCTCCCACTTGAGAACCAGAGAAGCGTGCTTGACCGGAACTACTTCCACATCGGCAGACAGTAGCATGAGTAACGGAATCACTAGCAGGTTCATCTCTCCTCCTTAAAGTTGTCTTTGGATCCACTTGGCCATCTGGCTGGCTCGATAAAGGAACGCCAGCATATTCTCCCCCCGGAGTTCCTCCAGGTTGACAGTATTGCTCGGCTCAATGAAGTAATTGTGAATTCCCTTTTCTGCATTTTCAACCTGCTCCTGAAGATAGGCTAATTCCTGACTGTAACCATCTTTTTGAGGAGCTTCACGGGGTATGGGGTGAAAATCGTCATTGCTTTTCACGCCTACCAGGACAAACAGCACCATCTGGCGGAGATCTTCGGACTCATCGGCCATCGTTTCCAGAGCTTCTCTCATTCTCATGCGGGACTGCTGATGCGGCTCAGAACCTGTAGCATGGAGGATTTCAGCCTGCACTTGTTCCACTTCTCGCAGGCTGTCTTTCAGTTTTTTCAACTTTCTTTTCAAGTCGCCTATGAAACGGTCGATTTGCCGCTCGACGTGTTCATTCAGAAAACGGTCGTCAGCCTGGGCCCTGTTGGGGTCAAAAACTCCCGAATATTGTTTTCGGAAGTGTTCCTGCAAGATGACGTTCTGGCGAGCCGCCGGAGGAGGCTCTGGCTTCTTCTCGGTTTCGGCTTTCAGGAGACCAGCCAAACAAAAATGAAGGCAGCCAGTAACAAGCGATACACGACAAAGGGAAAATAGGTACGAGTGGCGAGAAAGCGAAGAAAGTACTTGATGCATAGCAGGCCGCTCAGGAACGACAACATTATACCAGCAGCCAGGGCCTCCCTCGTCACGGGTTCGGCAGTAGAACGATAGAGATCGTAGGCGCTTGCTGCGGAGGCAAATGCTACCACCGGCGTGGAAAGCATAAAAGAAAAACGAGCGGACTCAGAACGACTCAAGCCCAGGAGCAATGCCGCGGTAACCGTTATTCCTGAACGGCTTACACCGGGGATAAGCGCCAGCGCCTGTGCGCAGCCGATGATCAGACCCTCAGACGGGAGCAGACTTCCCAGGTGGCGCGAATGATCGCTCCAGCGGTCGGCTGCCCACAGTAACATTCCAAAAACCGCGAGCGTGACCACAGTAACCATGGGATTGCGAAAGTAATTCTGAATGAGATCGCTGAACGCGACGATCACGCCGACGGCCGGCAAGGTTCCCAGGATCAAAGCGTCCACCAGTCTGCGGCTTTCCGGCCTAGACTCCGAGGCTCGGAATATTCGATTTAAAAATTCACGAAAAAGATTCAGCCACTCCCGCCGAAAATAAGTCAGCAGGGCCAGCAGGGTGCCCAGGTGGAGCATCACGTCAAAGCTCAAGCCCATGGAGGACCAGCCCATCAGCCAGGGGAGCAGGAGCAGATGGGCAGAACTGCTTACAGGGAGGAACTCTGTCAGACCCTGCACAATCCCCAGGATGACGGCTTGCCACAGGCGTTCCGGCACGACTGCGCAGTATAACACGCGCCCTCCAAAGCTTTACGCACGCTGAAAACGATGTGTCCGGGGGTTGCGGTATACTGACTCGCTACCAAATGACAGCACGTGAGACTATCGTTATCTTGGACTTCGGCTCGCAGTACACGCAGTTGATCGCCCGGCGGGTTCGCGAAGCCAAAGTGTATTCTGAGATTCTTCCCTTTAACGCCACCTGGGAGGAAATCGCGAGTCGAGAGCCGAAAGGGATCATTCTTTCCGGAGGCCCGGATTCGGTTTTTGATTCAGGCTCCCCCCACCCCCACCCGGCGGTCTACGATTTCAAGGGTCCCCTGCTGGGTTTGTGTTACGGGATGCAACTGCTGGCCCATCATTTCGGAGGAAAGGTGCAGCGGTCGCACCGACGCGAGTACGGAAGAGCGCCCCTGGAGCACGCCGGCACCAGCGAACTATTTCATGGCCTCCCCAGGAAGATGGACGTGTGGATGAGTCATGGCGATCACATCGACTGCGTCCCTTGTGGTTTTTCAATTGTTGCCTCCACTCCAACTGCCGTTGCCGCCATGGAGGATTCCTCCAGGAAGATCTATGGCCTGCAGTTTCACCCGGAAGTGATTCACACCCCGCGCGGTACTGAGTTGCTCCATAACTTCCTTTTTCGGATTTGTGGTTGTCGCGGTGAGTGGACCGTCAGTTCTTTCATAAGAGAAGCTGAGAACAAGATTCATGCACAAGTTGGTGAATCCCATGCAGTATGCGCGCTTTCCGGAGGCGTGGATTCCACGGTGGCAGCCTTGCTGGTCCACAGGGTTTTAGGGGATCGCCTGACATGCATCTTCGTAGACAATGGATTGCTACGGGCCGGCGAGTTCGAACAGGTGCTTACAACCTTCAGGGAGGAGCTTCATTTGAACGTGCGTGGTGTGAATGCTCAAGAGCGCTTTCTCACCCGGTTAGCGGCTGTGGAAGATCCTGAACAGAAAAGGCGCGTGATTGGAGAGGAGTTCATACGAGTTTTCGAAGAGGAGGCACATCGGGCTGGCCGTGTGGAATACCTGGTCCAGGGAACACTCTATCCTGATGTCATCGAATCAGTCTCGGTACGCGGGCCTTCCGCTGTCATTAAGACCCATCATAACGTCGGCGGCCTGCCCGAAAAGATGCATCTGAAGCTGGTCGAGCCTTTGCGGGAATTGTTCAAAGATGAAGTAAGAAATGTAGGACGCGAATTGGGTCTCCCTGAAGAGTTTGTCATCCGGCAGCCCTTCCCCGGCCCTGGACTGGCCGTGCGTATCTTGGGAGAAGTCACCGAGTCGCGCCTGCAACTGCTTCGCTGTGCCGACCGCATTGTGGAACAGGAAATTCGTGCCGCGGGTCTTTATCCTAAAATCTGGCAATCTTTCGCGGTCCTGCTCCCCGTCAAAACGGTCGGTGTAATGGGGGACGGCCGCACTTATGAGAATGTGGTTGCCATCCGCGCAGTTCACAGCCAGGATGGTATGACCGCAGACTGGGTCCCGCTTTCTTACGAGTTGCTGGGACGGCTCTCCAATCGGATTGTCAACGAAGTGCGGGGGATCAATCGCGTCGTTTTTGATATCACTTCGAAGCCGCCAGGAACTATCGAGTGGGAATAAACGCGGACTTTGATGCCAAGCAGGATGAAAAACGAGACTCAGTTCGTCCACCTGCATCTGCACAGCCATTACAGCTTGCTGGACGGCGCCAACAAAATTGAAGCAGTAGTCCAACGGGCGGTGGAATATCAAATGCCGGCCCTGGCGCTGACCGACCACGGCAATCTTTTCGGAGCAGTCCAGTTTCACGACATAGCCCGCAGCCACGGCATCAAGCCAATCATCGGATGCGAGGTCTACGTGGCACGCGAAGGCCGCAAAAGCCGTACCGGCCGATCGGATCAAAGCAATCACCTGGTGCTTCTCGCCATGGATACGACCGGCTACCGCAACCTGGTGAAGCTGGTTTCTCTGGCTTACCTCGAGGGATTTTATTACCGCCCTCGAATCGATCTCGAACTCCTTCAAAATCATTCGGCCGGTCTCATTGCCCTCTCCGCCTGTCTGAAAGGGACGGTGGCCTGGCATGTGGCTCAAGACAAATACGCTGAGGCTCGCCGCGAGGCAGGGGTGCTGGCGGAAATTTTTGGTCGCGGGAACTTTTATCTTGAGCTTCAGGATCACGGTATCCGTGAACAGCAAAAAGTCAACACGGAGATCCTCCGCCTTTCCTCTGATCTTTCGCTCCCCCTTGTCGCCACCAACGACTGCCATTACTTGAATCAAGATGACTCTTTCGCTCATGACGTCCTGCTCTGTATACAGACGGGAAAAACCATTAATGATGCCGATCGGCTTGCCTATCGCACCGACCAGTTTTTCTTCAAAAGTGCCGCTGAAATGGCGAAGCTCTTCGGCCACCTTCCTCACACTCTTTCAAACACGCTGGAAATCGCCGAGAAATGTCAATTTGAGCTGGGCGATACTGAAAATGTCTTTCCGCAATTTTTAGTCCCTGCTGGATTTACCCTCGACAGCTATTTTGAAAACATAGCCCGTGAAGGGCTGGCGCGACGCTTGCCGTATCTCCAAAAACTGGAATCGCAAGGTAAATTGCGCCGGCCGCTTTCCGAGTATCAGCAACGACTGGAAACTGAAATCAAGATGATCCAGAAGATGAAGTTCCCCAGTTACTTTCTCATCGTTTGGGACTTCATCCGTTATGCTCGTGAACAGGGCATTCCCGTGGGCCCTGGCCGCGGTTCAGCGGCGGGCAGCCTGGTATCCTACGCGCTGCAGATCACCGACATTGACCCGCTTCAATATGATTTACTTTTTGAACGGTTCCTGAATCCAGACCGGATTACGCCTCCGGATATCGATATTGATTTCTGCATGTTGCGACGCAACGAGGTGATCGATTACGTCACCCAAAAGTATGGTCGTGAAAATGTCAGCCAGATCATTACATTCGGCACCATGGCGGCTCGTGGCGCCATACGTGATGTGGGAAGAAGCTTGAACATTCCTTATGCAGAAGTCGATCGCCTTGCGCGTTTAGTCCCTCAGACCCTCGACGCCACCCTGGAAAAAGCAGTGAATAACGTTACGGAACTTCAGGAACTGGCGGAGGGGGAACCCCGTTATCGTCAACTTTTGGACACGGCTCAGAAACTGGAAGGCCTGGCTCGCCACGCCTCGACGCATGCCGCAGGTGTGGTCATTTCCCCTCAGTCCTTGATTGAGCGTATCCCGCTCTACAAATCAAACAAGGATGAAATCACAACACAATACCCCATGGGGGATCTGGAGCGTTTGGGCCTGCTGAAGATGGATTTTCTCGCTTTGACCACTCTCACGGTCATTCACCAGACGCTGGCTCAAATCTGTAAGCAGCTGGGACACGATCTCGATCTCGCTCAGATCGATCTGGGCGATGAAAAAACGTTTTCTCTTTTCTGTGAAGGCAAGACCAGCGGTGTGTTTCAGTTTGAGTCGGGCGGGATGCGGGACATCCTGCGCCGCCTGCGTCCCAACCGGTTTGAAGATCTGATTGCACTCAATGCACTGTACCGTCCAGGCCCCATACAAGGAGGTATGATTGATGATTTCATTGCCAGGCGCCACGGTAAGATCAAAATCGAATACGTGCTTCCGCAGCTTGAAGAAATCCTGAAGGAAACCTACGGCGTCATCGTATATCAGGAGCAAGTCATGCAAATTGCAAGCAGGCTTGCTGGTTTTTCGCTGGGAGAGGCTGATCTGCTGCGCCGCGCTATGGGCAAAAAGAAAAAAGAAGTCATGCGCGCCCAGAAGAAGAAATTTCTTGACGGATGCAAGCAGCGCGGGCTTCCTGCAGACAAAGCGGGAAGGATCTTTGACCTGATGGAGCAATTCGCCGGTTATGGATTCAACAAGAGCCATTCCACGGCTTATGCGCTGCTCGCGTACCAAACCGCCTATCTGAAGGCTCATTACCCGGTTCAATTCATGGCGGCCATGCTGACCAGCGAAATGTCCAATACCGATAAGATCGTAAAGTACCTGGGCGAGTGCAAGGAGATGGGGATCCGGGTGCTTCCGCCTGACATAAACGATAGTGAACTTGATTTCCTTGCTTGTGGAACCGATATTAAGTTTGGCCTGGCTGCAATTCGTAATGTGGGAGAGGCGGCCATCAGCTCGATCCTCGCCTGCCGGCGGGAACTGGACCGATTCTCCGGCTTTCTCGAGTTCTGTGAAAAAGTGGATTTACGTGCGGTCAACAAGAGGGTCTTGGAAAGCCTTGTCAAAGCCGGCGCCTTTGATTCCCTGGGCTATCACAGGAAAGCACTGCTGGAATACCTCGACAGCGCCATCGAACAAGCTCAAAAACTGCAGAAGGACCGACATAGTGGACAAAGGGGCTTATTCGCTGGCCAATTGCTCGCCGCCACACCTTCCGCCGGCGAAGATGTCCCCGATTCAGGCGAGTGGACCGACTCGGAACGCTGGGCTCACGAAAAGGAAACGCTCGGCTACTATGTGACCGGACACCCTTTGCGTGCTTTCGAAAACGAAATGAAGAATTTTTCGCAGCTCTCGGTTTCAGAGATTTCCGAAGAGCTGTCCGGGCGTGAGGTTGCTCTGGCAGGAATTGTGACCAACTTAAGGTCCCTGCGGACCCGCAAGGGGGAAGCCATGGCTGCTTTTCACCTCGAAGACCTCACAGGTACTGTCGAAGTCTTGCTGTGGCCCAACACCTTCGAACGCTGCCGGCCCCTCCTCAGCACAGACGTGGCGGTTCTGGTTCGGGGACGTTGCGAATTGGACGGCCAGGGCCAGCCACGCTTGCTTTGCTCGGAGATGACCCCCCTAGCCGACTTGTGGAAGAAAGCGGTGCATGGCGTACGCCTCAGGATCCCTGTAGAAGAATTGAACCCTGAAAAGGTGAAACAACTCCGTTTGCTTCTGGACCGCTACCGTGGTCATTGCCCCTTGGAATTCGAGCTGCTGCAGGCGGGCCAGTACCGGTTACGGGTGATTCCCAATAACCCGATCTCCATCAACCCCCTACCTGCCTTTTTACGTGAAGTCAACGAGCTTTTTGGAAAAAATTCAGTGTCTTTGTATACTTAATTTGCTTTTGGCCGCCCATCGAATGGTGACTCCGGGCGCGGGAAGACTATTTCTGTGGCAACCAGGTCGGATGAGTTAAGTCAGTTGCGGGAACGCGTCCTCGAGCTTCCGCCTGAAGCAGCGGGAGAAATCGCGGCCCTCAAAAACCGGATCTCACAGATCGAACAGCAACTTCGCTGCGAAATCTCTGCCTGGGACCATGTTCAGCTTTCGCGGCATGAGTCCCGCCCGTACTTCCTGGATTACGTTCCGAGACTGTTTCAACACTTTCAGGAAATCCACGGCGATCGTGGCTATGCAGATGATGCCGCCATTGTTGGAGGCATGGGCAGCTTTGACGCACAGCCCGTCATGATTATCGGCCAGCAAAAAGGCCGCAACACCAAAGAACGCTTGCACCGCAATTACGGAATGCCCAAACCGGAAGGCTACCGAAAAGCCATTCGCTTGATGAAGATCGCCGAGAAATTTGACCGACCCGTCATAACGTTTATCGATACGCCCGGCGCTTATCCTGGCATCGGTGGGGAGGAGCGAGGACAGGCTGAGGCTATTGCTCATAACCTGCGGGCCATGGCGCGACTCAATGTTCCAATCATCACCGTTGTCATCGGAGAAGGCGGCAGTGGCGGGGCACTGGCTATTGGGGTTGGAGATCGACTGCTTATTCTGGAGCATGCCACCTACTCCGTGATCTCTCCCGAAAGCTGCTCGGCTATTCTTTGGAAGGACCAGGAACATGCGCAGGATGCAGCCGAAGCTCTCAAACTTACAGCCCACGACCTCCTGCACTATCGCGTTGTAGACGAAATTGTTCCCGAACCGGCGGGCGGAGCTCACACCAACTGGGATCAGGCTGCTCAAATCTTGCGTGAAGCGCTGGCCCGCAATCTGGAGGCGATCAAAAACGTCGATCCTCAAGTCAGAATTGAGGTCCGGTTTCAGAAATTCCGGCGCATGGGAGAGTTTAGCGAACTTTGATCTTCGCGCAGATCCTGCGACGCGACCGAACGCATTGATGAGGACTGCCGGTGGAGAGCTTGCCAGAAAAGAAATTCCTGGCTGATGTCATGCTCGGCAGCCTAGCGCGATGGCTGCGAATCTTGGGCTATGACGTTTTTTACAGCAACCGAATCAAGGACGAGGAGATCATCGCCCGCTCCTTAATAGAGGAGCGGCTGGTCTTGACACGAGACCACCACCTGGCACGCCGCTTACGCTCCTGCCTTCTCGTACAAAGTCACCACCTCGTCGAACAGATCAGGGAAGTCCTTCAGTATACCGGTGAATCCATGAAAGAGGACCGCCTGCTCACCCGTTGCATTGATTGCAACGTGAAACTGGAAGACGTGGAAGCGCAACAGGTTGCTTCACAAATTCCCCCTTACGTGCTGGAGACCCAACGGAAGTTTCGATGCTGCCCCGTCTGCCTCAAGGTGTACTGGGGTGGAACTCATCGCGAGCATATCTTGAAACGGCTGGAGTCCCTTTTGTAGAACCTGCCTCTGCTGGCCGGTGAGCGGAATCCTCCTGTTGCCGTAGCCAATTCCTCACAGCTGCTCTATACTAGGACGTTTTTTTTGAGCGAAGCTCCAAAGAATGAAGATTCAGTCGATACGCGGCACACACGACATTCTTCCAGGTTCTGTCGAACTCTGGCAACAGGTAGAGGCCACGGCGCATGCGTTGTTTGAACTCTATGGTTTTGCAGAGATCCGCACGCCTATTCTCGAAGAAACCGAGCTGTTTGCGCGCAGCATCGGAACGGCAACCGACATCGTCCAAAAGGAGATGTACACCTTTTCTGACAGCAAAGAAAAACAAATCAGCCTCCGGCCGGAAGGGACTGCCCCGGTCATCCGCTCCTATATCGAAAACGGTCTTTATCGTGAAGGGATGGTACACAAGTTGTTCTACATCGGTCCCATGTTTCGTCGCGAACGTCCGCAAAAAGGCCGCTACCGCCAGTTTCACCAGATCGGAGCCGAAGTACTGGGGACCGACCATCCTGCAGCCGACGCCGAGCTGATCTTGATGCTGCGGCGATTTCTGAGGGAATTGCAATTTCATGACTACCGATTGTTGATTAACTCGGTCGGGTGCTTTGAGTGCCGACCGACGTATGTGCAGTGGCTCCGTGGCGCGCTCCAGAAGTTCCAGACTTTATGCCCCGATTGTCGCCGCCGTCTCGAGGCCAATCCCTTGCGCGTTTTCGACTGCAAAAATCCAGCCTGCCAGGAGCTGCTGCACCGTGTCACACCCCTGCTTGAAAGGCTTTGCCCCGCCTGCATAGCTCATTTCGACAGCTTCCGCAGGCATCTGGATCAGGCCAAGGTCGACTACCAGGTGGCGCCCCAACTGGTTCGAGGGTTGGATTACTACGTTCGAACGACTTTTGAAATGGTTTCAGACCGACTGGGACCTACCCAAAACGCCCTCCTCGGCGGCGGACGCTACGATGGACTTTCAGAAGCCATTGGCGGCCCTCCTACCAAAGGCTGCGGATTTGCTCTGGGCCTGGAGCGCTTCATCCTCCTGCTCTCGAATCAGGAGGAACTGGGCGCTTCATACGTCCCGCCGCGTTCCACTGTGTTTTTGGCGTACCTCGATGACCGTGCCTTTCAGGAGTGCCTGCGACTGGCCGAGGAACTGCGGGCTGAAGGGCTCTCGGTGACCCTCGACTTTGAGGCTCGTAGTTTGAAATCCCAGCTGCGGTTGGCGGATCGCACCCGGGCGCTTTTTACCGTCGTGGTGGGCGACCTCGAGATTGATTCAGGCCAGTTTAAAATCAAGCGGATGGCCGACGGCATGGAGTGTACCGTAACGCGCGCACAGCTCGCTTCCTATATGAAGGAGCAGGGCAGCGCCACCGCCTCACAACCGGCCTGCTGATGGGCTTATTCTGAAGGTTTTTGGCAAACGGGTATGGAAAGGAAACGAACTTGTTACTGCGGCGAATTCAGACTGAAGCACGTGGGCCAGTGCGTAACTGCGCTGGGATGGGTCGACCGACGCCGCGATCTGGGAAATTTAATTTTTGTTGATTTGCGCGATCGGGAAGGAGTGGTGCAGGTTGTCGCGAAACCGGATTCTCCCTCTGCGTTGCAGACAGCTGATCAATTGCGTCCCGAATATGTTGTGGCCGTCACGGGAAGGGTGGTCCAGCGCAGCGAAGCAACCGTTAACCCCGAGATCGCCACCGGTTCAGTCGAAATCGAGGCCTCGGAGATCCACGTGCTCAATACCTCGGCGACACCTCCGTTTCCGATCACCGACGGATCGAGCACATCGGAAGAAACGCGGCTGCGCTATCGATATCTCGACCTGCGTCGCAGCAGGCTCCAACACAACATCCGGGTGCGACACCAGATCAGCCTCGAAACCCGTAAGTTTTTGGACGAGAGGGGCTTTGTTGAAATTGAAACTCCCTTTTTGACGAAATCCACGCCCGAAGGGGCACGCGACTATCTGGTTCCCAGCCGGCTTTACAGGGGACACTTTTACGCGCTGCCTCAGTCACCTCAGCTCTTTAAACAGCTCCTGATGATTTCCGGGTTTGATCGTTACTTCCAGATTGTTCGATGTTTTCGCGACGAGGATCTAAGAGCAGACCGCCAGCCTGAATTCACACAAATCGACCTGGAGATGTCTTTCCCCACCATGGAAGACATTTTTGAACTTGTGGAAGAACTCCTGGTACGGCTCTTTCGCGTGGCTGAAATTGAGGTTTCCAGACCTTTCCCCCGAATGACCTACTCCGACGCGATGAACCGCTACGGCACCGATCGACCCGACACTCGATTCGGGTTGGAATTTGTCGATGTCAGTGCCGCATTTGAAAACACCACCTTCGAGGTGTTTCAGCGACTCCTCGCGGATCAGAAAACCCCATCATCGATCAAGGGTTTGCTACTTCCAGGTGCGGGCTCCTACTCTCGAAAAGAAGTGCAAAAGCTTGAGGACTTGGTGAAACTGGCCGGGGCCAGTGGATTGGCGTGGATCCGAAATTCCAGCGAGGGGATCCGGAGTTCCCTTCCCAAATCGGTCGCTGCCGAGGAACTACGCCAAGCGGCGCGCCTGGCAAAGATAGGGACCAACGATCTTTTTCTAATGGTGGCAGGACCCTCTTCGGTCGTGCATGCTGCGCTTGCGGCATTGCGATTGCACCTGGGTCGCGAACAGAACCTGATTCCGGAAACCCAGTTTCATTTTTTGTGGGTTTATGATTTTCCACTTCTGGAGTGGGACGAAAAGGAGAATCGGTTTTTTGCAGCCCATCATCCTTTCACTTCCCCGTTGGAGGAGCAGCTTTCTTTGCTTGAAACTGACCCCGGCCAAGTCAAAGCACGTGCCTACGATGTGGTGCTCAATGGACTTGAACTGGGAGGCGGCTCCATCCGTATCCATCAGGAAGACGTCCAGAAAGGAGTGTTTAAGGCGCTCAATCTGTCACCGCAGGAAGCTGAATCAAAATTTGGATTTTTTCTGGAAGCCCTTCGCTACGGAGCACCTCCCCATGGAGGAATTGCCCTGGGTTTAGACCGGCTGGTCATGCTTCTTGCCGGAGAGCGGTCCATCCGCGACGTGATTGCCTTTCCTAAAACGGCGCGCGCCGTAGACCTCATGTCGGATTCGCCCTCACCCGTTTCTCAAGAGCAACTTCGCGAGCTGCACATCCGTGTGCGCGAGTGACCTGATAGCCCCTGTCGAATCCTATTGCGTCGAGGCGGCCCGGGTTTCGCAAAGCAACGACGAACCGAGGTGGGTAAGCCCGAAGAAAGATGGGCCCTAATCGCCGAAATCCTCTGGGTCGGGGCAAGATTCAAGGCGCTTCAGAGAAGCTTGTACGACTAACTTAACTAGACTAGTTCTCGTCCGAAAAGTGGCATTTTGAGAAACGGCATAAGGCTTGGATAGCATTTGATCTTAACCGGATTTTAGGTTCAACGCCGTCTTTACGTCATCGTCATGGCCTCGCGCTCGATTGCACACTCATTGGAGGAC